>JAISZB010000224.1 GCA_031269465.1 Clostridiales bacterium
TTAGTACGAAAATACATTTTATGGACAATTGTACATGCCTCAAACACACAAATGGCTTAATATTTTCATCCTTAGTGGTGAAGCGAAGCTTCATAGGGGTTTATATGAAAAGCAGTATAAGCGTCTCTTCTGGAGCCTGACTTTAAGTCTTAGAGCTTAGCTAAGCTTGAATTTTTTTACCAAAAACTCAGCTTTGTCAGGAATCCCCATAAGGCCCATCGCTTGCTTCATATTTCGCAGCGCCCCACCGTTGGGATCCGCTACAAGGTAAGCTTCCAAGCCGCTGGCATTTTTGTCGAACCCGTCTACCAATAGAAAATGAGACTTTACTCCTTGCTTCATTCTCACTATGCAGATTCCTCCGCTCTGAACCACTTCAGCCATATCATTGACGGCTGTAAGTGTGATATCAACTTTCACTGAGTTGATGTCCGCTGAAAAGCTTGCGTACGTAAAGTCCGCAGAGGCGTTGGTAGCCTTTTTCGCTGCTTCCTTTACCGCGCTGAAAACATTGCCGTTGTCAAATTTCAAGCCTCCTTTATAAAGGGCGAATGTCGCCAATGCGCAGATGGCGCAGCCGTTAGCCCGTATAGTTCCTGACGCGCCGGTTTTTCCGCAAGCGCTGTAGAAATTGCGATCAGTGAATGCCGGCGTATTGGTGCCGGGGTACACTATAGAAGCGTCCCCTTGATTTATTGCTTTGGTCAATGCGTGTCCCAATAGATTTTCCCCTCTTTAATCAGTGAATGTTTTTTCAAGGATTTAAGCAATGGCAGCTAAGAATTTTTTAAAGCGATTTACTTATTAATCCTTGTTGTACAACCTGTTATATCATATTCAGCCTTCATCGCTCTTGTGCATAGGCAGTTTAAAAATTTGTTGAAGCGTTTCATTTAATGTGGCATAATTAATAATGATAGCTTTTAGCGCTTTTTCTAAAAATGCGCGGCAGAATTGGGCGGCTTGAATTAATGGCGTGCTTGCATTCCAGAAAAGGCGGAGGAAAATGATAAGCAAAGAGTTTCTTTATGGCATCAAGCGGGCTGTTCCGGTTATCCTGGGCTTCGTACCTGTAGGAATTGCATATGCGATTATGGCTAGGCAGGCGGGGTTGACTGCATTTGAAACCGTATTCATGTCGCTGTCCGTTTTCGCTGGCGCAAGCCAGATCATGGCTGTGGGCATGTATGCGCAGGGAGCGGGGCTTATTGCAATGATTATCGCTACGTTCATTATAAATTTGCGGCACGTGATAATGAGCGCCTGCGTATTCAATAAGATTAAAGGAGAAAAAACCGGCTTGAGGCTTTTGGCGGCATTCGGTGTCACTGATGAAGGCTTTGCCATATTCACAACGGAAAAGGAAGAGAAGTGCTCTGCCATGTACATGGTGGGAATCCTTTTAGTCACATACTTGTCTTGGTTTGCGGGAAGCGTGATTGGAGCGGTCGCCTCTTCTCTTTTGCCGAAAATAATCGCGGCCAGTCTCGGCATCGCCATGTATGCCATGTTTATAGGGCTTCTTGTGCCGGGGATAAGACGCAATCTCCGCCTGGGGTTTCTCGTCGCCATGACGGCTTGCGCAAATTCGGCGTTTGGGATGTTTCTTGAGCCTAGCTGGTCGCTTGTCGTCTCAACGCTTCTCGGAGCAGCCGCGGGGGTGTTTTTTGTAGACTTGAAGGAACAGGGGGATGAAAGTGAGGCTTAGGATTTTCTTGCTTATAATGGGCATGACTCTTGTGACATACATACCTCGAGCTCTCCCTGCGATTATGGTTGGAAGGCTGAAATTCAGCCCTAAGGCGGAGAAGTTTTTGAGGCTGATACCGTACACGGCAATGTCGGCGCTCATTTTTCCAGGGGTATTCACTATGGATCCGGACAGGGTTTATGTAGGAATTCTCGGAGCTGCCGCAGCTGCCGCTCTGGCTTGGAGAAAGATGCCGGTGATGGTCTGCGTGCTTGGGGCTATCGCTGTTGATCTGATTGTTTATCTGGTTGTTTGAAGAAAAATATGAACGTTTGGACATGATTTGCATTCTAGTGCTCCTGCTTTAGCTTGACCGTTCGTTGAGTGGCTCGAAATGCCAATTCTGTATTTTGCACTCGTTGTATAATCTAGAGCAAAACAGGCAATTCAAACTTTATCAGTATACTTAATTTATTTTATAGAGGAGGTAGTGTATGCACTGAAGAAATTTCACAGCAGCCTCAATGAGCGGGACAGGCTTGATTATGTTCAACCGCCATGATCACAGGATTCCGGAAGCGATTGAAGTGCTTTTAAGGGAATCCCCCGCCAACACGTCATGGATTCGCACGGAAGGCGGAGGTCAAAGGAAAATGTTGCTATAAAACCGTGTATTTGATGAAAAATTTCTTGAAATCATCAAGGGGCATACAACCGTAAGCCCAATGAACCCCGATTTGCCGTGGAAAAACTGAAGGATTCCGATTTGATCAGCTTGATGAAAAAAGACTGCGATTTTCCAAGTACATCGCCCGGAAATTGTTCTGGATCGTTAGCTGCCAAATGCTCCAGACCAAAGACATGACAAAAAGCAAGTGTAGAACCGCAACATGCAGTTCTTGAACATCAAAAGACTTTGCGGAAGGTACTAAGGCGCCAAAAACGCGCCTTGCCGTCCTCAACGCTTTCTTGCCTAATGAGGCAAAGTTCACTGCTTCTTTTTCTGATAGGCTCTTATACATATTTTTCATGGCAATTTCCTCATCAGTTTCATATACTTGATTCTTAACATGTATTGCAAACGTATTTCCAACGTGCTTTGCGTTTTTAACGGTAAACTTCATGGTTTATTTTTTTACTATTCCTTAGTAAGATAATGCAGATGATAAGCTGAGGATGAATTCGGACTAATGCGGAAAGGAAGGAGACGCGTTTCTCCAAACCATTTGGGATGGGAAATGGGACGCGCAGCTTATGAAAAAACTTTTATGCGCCATATCAGTAGTGGCCATTCTTGCAATAGGAATGGCGTTTAATGCTTTTGCGCTTGAAAACGGCTTTGCGGATGATGCCGTTTACAACAGCATCGTCTACGGCAACGGAATCTACGTTATTGTGAGAGATTCAAGCAACTTCATAGTTACAAAGGACGGCTTCACAGGGGATGGGGTTCCGTTCCCCGACGGCTTGTCTGGAGAGCATGAGCTTATGTTTATAGGGGAGAAATTCCTTCTGTTCATCTCAAACAGGCTGTACGCCTCGTCGGACGCCGTAAATTGGAAGCGTTCAGACTACAGCGGCGGCGCTTTCAGCAACGCCCCGCTCTTTGTAAACGGCAGGTACCTGCTCTTTGCGGAGGGAGGGGACTTTCCGCTCTTCACTTCGGCGGACGCCTTGAGCTGGGAGAGATCAAACTACAGCGCAGGGATCGGGGATGCGCTCTTTGCATTCGGAAAGTACTTCCTGATCCCGAAGTTTGCAGAAGGGGAGAACTGCGCCATCTACACCTCTGACGACTCAGTCGGGTGGCAGCTGTCCTTTGAAGCCCCCGCAAAGGAAAAAGTCATGAAGGTTTATCCGGGCAAGGCGCTGGTGCTTTACCTCAGCGACGCATCACTCATTTACACCTTCGACGGCACAGAGTACAAAATGAAAAAAATTGGCGGCAGCGGTGAGAAGCTAAGCACTCTGCTAAGGCATGAAGAC
This sequence comes from Clostridiales bacterium, assembly GCA_031269465.1. Lineage (GTDB taxonomy): Bacteria > Bacillota > Clostridia > Lachnospirales > WQUN01 > JAISWZ01. The sequence continues at coordinate 3,677 of JAISZB010000224.1, forward strand.
ATCTACTTGATGGACACTGAGATTGAAGGCAAACCGGGGAACGTATACATTTCTGGAGACGGAATCAGCTTTGATATTCTAGAAGTGAATGGAATTCCCCAGACCGGGGCCAGGATTGAATCTTGGAGATATAATGGCATGCAGCATGTCTGGGAGTGGCAGAAATATGATATGGATGTAACTTATGCATACCGGTATGCGATTGTTTCGGAAGAATCCATCCTAGATGACTGGAATATCCGTTTCATCGCAACAAACGCTCCCGGAGGTCCTTTTGGCATTAATGAGCTTCATACAGACGAATGGGAAGATGTTTTGTACGGCACCGCGAAAAACTCGGAGCCTAAAAGAAGCGTTTACATAGACAACAAGACATCATGGCCTAGAATCTCATATGATGGGACGAATTACAGAAAGCTTTTCGCGGGCTCGATTACGCCTTCGAGCACAGCAACGGATCAAAAAGGGACATGGATTTCGATAGGAGGGAATAATGCCCTTTTTGTATCAAAAAGCGATTTCGTTTTCGAGGAATTCATCTTTGAACCTAATCGCAGAGTTACTTCAGTGGAATATGAAAACGGGATATTTTGGATATTAACTTCAGCTCCCTATTTGTATTCCTCAGCCGACGGCATAAGCTGGGAGGAGATTCCGCTGCCGGCTGTTCCTAAAACCTTTGCATGGGATGGAGAGAAATATTTAGTCGGAGCTGATACAAGCGGCGAACAGACTGATGAAAAAGGAAACACATATAAAACAGGAGGCATCATTTTTACTTCTATTGATGGAATAAATTGGAATAACAGGTTTACAGGTAAAACAAACTTTGAGTCTCTGACAACGGAAGGACCCGCTTATGTTGCAGTTGGACAAAGCGGTTTCAGCCTTGAAAAAAGCTTGGCGTATTCACTAGATACAGGAAATTCATGGATTGAGTTTATAATATCTGACCTATTCATGCCTAGCCATGCTCTCAGCCAGATAGTCTATGGAGCTCGCAGATATGTGGCGGCGGGCGTAAAAAGCTATACAAGCAGGGACGGCGTAAATTGGGTTACAATGAATGGGATGCCTGAGTCAGATTCCCAGTGCGTATTAAGATATCAAAATGACATGTTCATCTTTGGCAGCAAAGGAAGGCTCTATAAGGGCGAGACTAGCGAGTCTTCAGAGGAAATTAAGTGGTCCTTTCTAGGCGGAGGGCTTGGAATAATCAGTGATATAGATTTTGTAGGAAACGATGTCATACTTGTAAGCGGGTCAAACTTTACGTTATTGTCTTTGAGCAATCCAAACAAGAAATTTCCCCAGCCTAAAGTGCTTTCTGGCTTTGTAGAGGTTATAAAGCTGAGTGCCCCTGAAGGGCTGGAATGATTTGGATATACCTATTTGCAGATAAATGCCCCTATTTTGGAGCTTTATTATACAGATTTTCATAAATGTTTCTTTTCTGGAGCTTGATTATCCATTGTTTAGTGCGAAATACCGTTCGCACGCTGTATAATCAAGCTCAAAAATATGAATTTTCAATGTATATCATTATATCATCCTGGCAATGCTCTTTTATTTCTGCATTTTTTGATGCATCTAATATGGGTCTCATACTGCTTTTTACGAATAGCACAATTTGAATTTTTGAAATTCTTATTCAGTTTCAGACGACTCAATTCTCAAGATTTACGCTTTCCCCTTTCATATGGCCGCAGGAAAATCGCTGCATTGCTACGGCTGACAGGGACGACATGTCACGGCTTTGAACTGCCCTGCCTCAAGATCAATCTGGAACTCTGCCCAGCGCTCCCGCATCTATAAATATATCCATTTATCCTAAAGGACTCGGCACTGGCGCTAAATAGTATAAAACTGGAAATGGTAGACTGTATGTTTGAGAGCCTCGTTTGATTTACTCTAAAATCAGTTATGATTAAAAAAGAAGCGTTTATTCAGTCATCTTATATATTTAGAAACTTTTATTTTAACAACTTAATTTAAGATGAATTCAGACAAAAGCGGAAAGGGAGGTGGCGCATTTCTCCAAATCATTTTGATTGGGAAATGGGATGCGCGGAATTTATGCAAAAACTGCTGTTTGCCATATCAATTGCAGTCATCCTTGCAACGGGAGCGGCGGTCAACGCTTTTGCTCTTGAAAGCGGATATACCGATGAAAACGATTTCGGAAGCATAGTCTATGGCAATGGAATCTACGCCATAGTGAGAAACTCAAAAGGCGTTGTTGCTACCAAGGACGGCTTAGAATGGAATGCGGCTCCATTTCCCGACGGCTTGTCGGGAAAGCATGAGCTTATGTTCAAAGGGGGTAAATTCCTCCTGCTAATTTCAGACAGACTGTATGCCTCTGCGGATGCTATAAATTGGGAGAGTTCGGACTACAGCGGCGGAGCTGCCAGCCTGCTATTTGTAAATGGCAGGTACCTGATCTTCGCGGAGGGAGGGGACTTCCCGCTCTTCACTTCGGTAGACGCCTTGAGCTGGGAGAGATCAAACTACAGCGGCAGAATCGGGGATGTGTTCTTTGCGCTCGGAAAGTACTTCCTGATCCCGAAGTCTGGGGATGGGGGGGACTTCACCATTTATACTTCTGAGGACTCCGTCGGGTGGCGCCTTTCCTTTGAAGCTCCATCTGCGGGCAAAGTCAAGAAGTTTTATCCGGACAAGGCGCTGGTGATTTACCTTAGCGACGCATCCCTCATATACACCTTTGAAGGATCAGAATTTGAAATGAAAAAAATCGGCGCCAGCGGTGAAAAGCTGAGAACTCTGCTAAGGCATGATGACATATACCTAATGGACACTGAGATTGAAGGCGAACCGGGGAACGTATACATTTCTGGGGACGGAATCAACTTTGAAATTCTAGAAGTGAACGGAATTCCCCAGACCGGAGCCAAGATTGAAGAGTGGAGATATGAAGGTGATTGGCTCAACAGCTATTCGAATAGCATGGACGGTAGAACTTTCACGTACCGGTATGCGATTGATTCGGGAGAACCTATCCCAGATATCTATATCTGGAATATCCATTTCATTGCAACAAACGCTCCCGGAGGGCCTTTTGACATTCATGCGCTTTATACAGACGAATGGGAATATGTTTGCGGATATGTTGGAAGGTATGTTTTGAGCGATGCCCAATGGAATCCGGAGCCGGAAAAAAGCGTATACATAAGCAAAGAGGGAGGAATAATCCCTAAAATCTCATACGATGGATCGAATTATAAATATATTTTCTCCGGTGGGGTTTATCCATTAAGTACAGTAACGGATCAAAAAGGGACTTGGGTTTCAACGGCAGTGGGAAATAACATTTTAGTATCAAAAAGCGATTTTATTTTCAAAGAGTTCACCTTTGAATCTAATCGAAAATTGAGATTAGCGATCTATGAGAATGGTAAATTTTGGATTTTAACTTCAGAAGCCTATCTGTATTCCTCAGTTGACGGCATCGCCTGGGAAGAGATTCCTCTACCTGCTGTTCCGAGATCGTTTGCATGGGATGGAGAAAAATACTTAATCTTAACGAGCGCCGCAAAATATGATGAGAACGGAAAATACGTATATTCAACAGGTGGATGCATTTATACTTCTGAGGATGGCGTGAACTGGGATATCAGATTTTCAGGCGAAATTAACTATCATTCCTTAAAGACGGAAGGACCTGCTTATGTTGCATTTGGGGAAGGCGATCAGTACAATGTACGATTGGCGTATTCATTCGATAAAGGGTATTCTTGGGAAGAACATGCATTGTCTAAGCTGTCCTTTTCAAAACTCTCATTTGGACATATAGTATATGGAGAAGGCAGGTACGTGGCGGTCGGCGAAAGAAGCTATACAAGCAGGGATGGCGTAAATTGGAACAGGATGAATGGGTTGCCTGCACCTGAGTTAGAATCTCAATATTTTGTGAGGTACATAAATGGCATGTTTTTTTTCTATTACTCAGGAAAACTTTATATAGGCGAAGCAGATAAATATTCTGATGACATAAAGTGGACTCTTCTTTACGACGGATATAATTGGATTAATGATGTTGATTTTGCAGGAGATGACACCTTGCTTATAACCAAGGATGGCTATAGATTTTTGTCTTTGAGCGATCCAAACAAGGAGTTTCTCAGACCTAAAACGGTTTCTGGCTTGATAGAGGTTATAAAGCCGAGAACGCTTGATGAGCAGGAATGATTTGAAGATCCTCGGAATGATTATCGGAAAAGGAGAAACTGTCTTCCCTTTTCATGAGTTTGTTTCTACCTGAAGCTCCATATGAGGCTTTGCCGTCTTGAGAAATTATGAATGGTGATATTGTGATATCTCAGCTTCATGCTCTCGCAGGTATATAGGGCTATGGCGGGTACTTACGCCAAAAAGAGCATGAGGTTTCAAGTATCAGATACTTGAAGCGGCGGTAAAGGCTGTGCGAATGTCCGCCCTTTGGCAAAAGCTCTGCGCAAAACAACAAACCTGTTTTAAATGAGGACAATGTAATTCTTAAGAGAATTCTCAGCGAGTTGGAAGCTATGGATTTCAATATTGGAGCTATACCGCTTTTCATCAAATGTTCCTTTTTTGGAGCTGACAGTCAGGAGTTTATTTACAAATAATGGTATATTACATCTAATTTAGTCAATGCCATAAAACTATTGAATTTCTGCCAATTTTCCTTTGCAATATTCCCGATATTCATAATATGGGGATTATTATTTAGTAGGGTTGGCTAGGCAAGCGACGATGCCGGCTCCCGTACGCGGCGTGATGGATTCGTCGAGCCTAGAATCGGATGACGCTGAACTTTATAAGCGATGCTCTTCATGAATTTCGAGATTGCTTCAGCCGCAAAGCTACCTTTGGATGCTTTGCAGTTTTTGCCGCCGGCCCCGTTGCAGCTTCGGATTCCGGAGGATCGGCTTCAATTATAAGAGAGCTCAATATTGATCCGCTATAATGTTGCAGTCTGGCGGGATTTTTTAGAAACTCCGCCTGCGATTTATGGAATGCGGGGATTCGCCGGCTCAAAATGCCGCCTGAATCCCATCTTGCATGTAAAGCCGGCGACAGGTTCATCCTGCTTGGCGATGGCGCCAGCCAAAGCACCCGAGGCGTTTTCTAAAATGCGCATGGAATCGACGAGTAGTGGCGAATCATAGTGAAGCCTGCAATAATTTTCCGTTGATTTTCCCGTGCAGTTTTGTATAATATCCACAAAATCATACGGAAAAAGGAGGCTTGGGCAATGTTTAAGGAGTGCGAGGACCAATATTGTAAGGTTAAGAAAATTCGACACTGATTTGTATGCCAGAACAGTCTGCAATCAGGCCAAAACTTGCTATAATTTGATTTGCCTTGCGCTATAATTTGATTTGCAGATTGCCGCCGAACCAGATGAAGTTGCGCCGGGGAGCCGAAAGCACGATGGACATCATGGATGCAGCCAGGCAGGCCGAAGAGGGCGCCGCCGATTTCGCCTGCCGCGATATCATGCATTGGCGCTATGAAGGCCGCAAGAAAGCTTTTAAAGGAGAGGGGGGTTTCGCCAACCAGGAAATGCCGGCTTAAATGCTGGATTTCCGCATATGCGGCGCCGCCCCCGGGATTCATCGGCACGCTTTCGATTCAAGGGGGCGGGCTTCGCGCGCCGCTTGCCGAATGCATAGGAAAGGCCGCTGAGATTCTGCCGGAAGAAGATTTTTTGGAGCATGCCGGGATGAAGCCCGCCGACTCTGCGCGAAACAGAGGAAGGCCGCCGTTCGATCGGCCGGCGCGCACAGCCGC
>JAISZB010000340.1 GCA_031269465.1 Clostridiales bacterium
GCGCCTTGACCTCCCCGCGCTCGAACGGCGGCAGGCGTTGAAACGTCCGGCTTTCTGCGCTGCGCTTGCATTGATCCACAGGGATCCGCCCCTTCATTTTTGTTCGCAAACTAAATGACGCCGTGTTTCCCTATGGATTTCTACTGGCCGTATCTGTTGCATTTCATTTTACAATGAACTCTTTCATTTTTCTGAATAGATATATAAGGCCATTCTTATTAATTGATCATAAGCATTCTTTGAATTGGGCAAGATAGGCGGCTTTTTGCATTTCACCTGGAGCGCTGGATCTCAAAACCGCCTGCCGTTGCTGCGCTATAGAGAGAAAATATGAATGAATGCGCAAATCTGCAGTCAATTCTGGATGAAACGCAGTCGCAAGAACGTTTCCTTCACGAATCGCTGTAATTTTGCCATCCACTTCAGCCAAAACATCTACGCCTTCCTCAACTTCCACCACGTAGGGTGCCCTGATGAAAACCATCTCCACAGTTCCAACACCCATAAAATCTCCCGTATGGCGGAAGCTTCCGAGCTGGCGGCCATATGCGTTTCTCCTTGTAACCGCTCCGAGGACTCCAAGCGGGCCGCAGCCATAGTCCTCAATCCGCTTGGACAGCAGAATTAATCCTGCGCAGGTTCCAAATACCGCAAGCCCGGATCGAATCGAATGACGCATCGGCTCCAAAAGGCGAAGCTCCGTCAACAGCTTTCCAATTACAGTGCTTTCTCCTCCAGGAATGATCAAGCCATCCATTTTCGGCTGCCAGTCCGTAAGACTTCGTATTTCGAAGCTTTCCACGCCAAGTCTTCCAAGCGCAGCCCTATGTTCAAAAAAAGCTCCTTGAAGCGCTAAGACCCCTATCTTCATCTTACTTGCCACGCTCTGACATGATAAGCTTTATTTCCTGTTCGTTGATTCCCACCATGGCTTCCCCCAGATCCTCGGAAAGCTCTGCAAGCATTTTGAAGTCCTTATAATTCGCTACCGCCTTGACTATGGCAGCCGCCCTTTTTTTTGGATTTCCAGACTTGAATATTCCAGATCCCACAAAAACGCCCTCGGCTCCCAAAAGCATCAGAAGAGCAGCATCAGCCGGGCCGGCTACGCCGCCAGCGGCAAAATTGACAACTGGAAGGCGTCCGCTGTCCGCTGCGGATTTAACCAGCTCGTAGGGCGCGCCTAATTGTTTTGCGGCTTCGTGCAGCTCATCTTCGCCAGCCGAACTGAGTCTGCGCAGATCACCCATGATTCTCCTGATATGGCGCACGGCCTGAACGATGTCTCCGGTTCCAGGCTCTCCCTTCGTACGTATCATTGCCGCGCCTTCGCTGATGCGCCGAAGCGCCTCTCCCAAGTCGCGGGCGCCGCATACAAAGGGAACCTTGAATGCGCGCTTGTCTACATGGAAAATATCATCCGCCGGAGAAAGAACCTCGCTCTCATCAATAAAATCAATCTCAATCGCTTCCAATATCCGAGCTTCCGCAATATGACCTATTCTGCACTTGGCCATTACAGGAATGGATACCGCCGCTTGAATGCCCTTTATCATCTTCGGATCACTCATGCGGGAGACCCCGCCTGCCGCGCGGATGTCAGCCGGAATGCGCTCGAGCGCCATGACTGCGCAGGCGCCTGCGGCTTCTGCGATCACCGCCTGCTCAGGCGTGGAAACATCCATGATTACTCCGCCTTTTAGCATCTGCGCTAGGTTTTTATTCAGTTCATGCTGCTGTTCAGACTCTGTCTTCATATATATCCTCCTTGACTTTGAGCTTTGCTTGCCCTAACATTATATACAAAACTGATATGAATTAAATAACCAGATTGATGCATTCAATGCGAGCCAGATTGGGGATGATTATGCTTACCATCGCGTTAGACAGGAAAGATGGAAAGCCTATGTACGAACAGCTTTACGAACATATCCGCCAAGCAATAGAATCCGGAGAGCTTAGCGGACGCTTGCCGTCAAAGCGCAAATTGGCATCGCACTTGGGAGTCAGCCAGCTCACAGTCGAAAACGCTTATGCGCAGCTTGTGGCGGAAGGATACATTTCATCTTTGCCAAAGAGGTATTTTTATACATGTCCCGTAGAATCCATTCTCCGAGCGCATACGCCTCCAGAGCCGCCTTTCACGAGCGAGGCGCCCGCAACCGGATCAGCTTTGTATGATTTAAAGACCAATTCCGTTGACGTTGAAAGCTTCCCTTACTCCGTATGGAGCCGTCTGATGCGTGAATGCATGCGAACCGATCGCTTCGCGCTTCTTTCGCCTATCCATCCTCAGGGAGATCCCGGGCTCCGCATGGAAATATCCCGATATTTGCATGATTGCCGCGGCATGGATGTTTCCTACGAGCAGATAGTGCTTGGAGCGGGAACAGAGTACCTGCTCGGCCTAATCGCCGAACTTCTTCCAAACGCCTCATACGCTTTGGAAGATCCAGGTTACTTCAATATTGCCAATCTTTTTCAAAGTAGGCGTCTTCCGGTGCATTTCATTCCTCTGGATGAAGAGGGGCTTCAAGTGGAAAAGCTGGAGAAGACCGATGCGTCGGTTGCGCTTGTCACGCCATCGCATCAGTTCCCGCTTGGCAGCGTAATGAGTATAGGCCGCCGACGGCAGTTGCTCAATTGGGTAACCAGGCAGCCTGGAGGCTTTTTGATCGAAGACGACTTCGACAGCGAATTCCGCTTTGTTCTAAAGCCGATTCCGACTCTTCACAGCATGATTATAAACGATGAAGTCATTTACATGAACTCCTTTGCAAAAACTCTGGCCCCTTCACTGCGGATCGCGTATATGGCTCTTCCGGAGAGCCTTATGAAAAGATATCGAGAAAGAATGCTCTCATGCTCCTGCACTGTTTCAGCCTTCGAACAGCTTACTCTGAAGCTTTTTCTTTCCAGGGGGCATTATGAGCGCCATTTAAACAGAATGCGAAACATCTACAAATCCAGGCTGGACATTATGCTCAATGAGTTTTCACCTTTGCGCGAGAGGCTCAGCATCGAGGGGCAGCAGGCAGGGCTTCACTTGCTCCTGCGCGTCGGCGGCATGACGGAGAAGCAGATGACGGATTCCGCTGGAGAAAAGGGGGTGAAGGTATATCCGCTTTCAGCTTATTACAGGCAGCATCAGCCTCGCTTAGACACTGTGGTTGCGGGATACGCCGGAATCTCAAATGATAAGTTGAGGCATGCGGCGGCCCTGATTGCGGAGGCTTGGCGTTAACCCTTGCTGCCGCTCTAAAGAAAGCTCCTATTCTGCAACCTCTTTACGCACCGTAAAAACGGATGAAAGCTGCAAAACCGCCGTTTTTGACTGAGCATCCTCACAAGCCCGCTGATTTGCCGCCAAGCGGACCGATTTTGAGTGCAAATCAGCATCGCAAGAAGCCGCCTGCGAAGAAGAATCTGAATCCACTCTTCCCCGCAAGCGGCCTGGGCTTTAAATCCAGCCGAACTTATGCCTCATCGGCGCTTTGTGTATTTCATATAAACAAGATAGTTTATCCCGCTCAAGCGATTGCGCTTAGCAGTCTTTACGCGTTGAAATTCTTTAAACCCCAGCTTTTTATACAGCTTCATCGCTCTTAGATTTGTATCGGCGACCTCCAAGGCATATTCCGCATATGGGGTTGATTCGATGACTCGGCATATCAATTCAGTTCCTACACCCTTGCCCTGATGCTGAGGCGAAACAGAGACGAACTCTATCGTGCCTGTATTTTTGCCTAAGGGAAATGGATACTGATCGCCTTCGCATTCTTTTTTCAGAAGTGAATATGCGATACCACCCCGTATAAACCCTAAATGCCGCTTGAATTCACAGCTCTTTAGCCTTACCGATGGATTCTTTTCATTTGTGCAAGCGGTGATTCCTTCGATTTTACCTCCGATAATCGCTACATAAAATACTTCTAAATTAAACATATGGGCCAATGCTTTGGCCAGTTTGACTTTATCTTTAGATAAATATTTCAGCCACTGATAAAATCCATCGGTTAAAACTTCGCTGATTCTATTCCTAGAGCTGTCACCGAGCGTAGAAGCAAGCCTAATATCCAAATATATCACCACGATCCCTTATTAGATTCCCGCGAGCCATGCCTTTTTCCTTTCAATCTGCAAACTCGCAGCATCTATATCGATTTTTGAGGCAAATAAGCCGCTTGCCCGACCCAAATAGCGGCTATACATCCTGATTTGCATTGAAAATTCAGATTTTGGAGCTTGATTATCCATTGAATGGTGCGAAATGCTGAAATCGGCATTTCGCACCGTGAAAAAGGACAATCAAGCTCCAAAATCTGTATAATTGACTTCACATCGTCATATGAAGCCAGCCTTCATAAGACCTATGCTAGAGAGGACTGCATGAAAGCAAAGCGCATGCATCAATTATACAACAGGCTAGGTCGGAGCGCTATGAAGTATCTATGAAAAACTCCGCTTTATTTATAGAAGCCATTGCGCAGCAGCGCTTCCTAAACTTCAACTTGTATAATCAAGTTTCCAAATCGGAGCTTTCCTATGCGCACCAGCATCCTTGAAGTAAAAAAGCAAACGGCCGCCTCTCAGGTTCACCGAGGGGCAGCCGTTTGCTTTGAGGTTTCCACAGGATCATCCGACAGTTTAGAAGGATGCGGACATACCTTGCATCTTAACTGGTTGCGCTCCATAATCCGAACGCAAAATCAGAGCTTATGCGCATATCAATACAAGCGCTTTAAATGAAAGCTGAAGCCAAGCTTATTGCCGTTATTTATAAAAGTCAGCGCAAATAAAAATATAATAATGAATAATACACCGAGTGAACGCAAGTCGAGTAATGAGTCTCCGCTTTTTTCATTAACGGATGAAGGCGCTTTTTCAGAAATAGCAGCCATCGAGGCGTTCTCGGAAAAATTCTTTGATCCATCAACTGGATCATATGTAAAGGCAGATGATTCTGCAGGGCTGATGCTGCTATCAGAATCGACCTGCATCTCTAATTCGCTTCCGTTTTTTCCTGCATTCAGGCCGACGACAGAAAGTTGCATTAGATGAGCAGAAGATGTTTGAGCATCAACTGGGATGCCTGAGTCGCGTCCGCTTTCTTTTGAGCTAAAAAAACTGCCGTCTTCGCATAAAGCCTCGGTTTTGCCATCCATAGCTACAAAATCTTTGCGCATTAAACTGCTTACAAGATTATCGACATCTTTCTTCCCGAACTCCTGCAAAGCCCTAAAACGAGAGGCAGCCGTCCCATAAGGCGCATTTCCAAAGCTAATGTCAACGCTCTCATCATAGGCATCGCCTTTATCCCCAGCCAGGCAGCAGTTTTCAAACTCATGCGCAGAAATCCATGGGCCTTCTTCAAAGGAATCTGTTATTTCGGCGCCATCTGCGCGTCCGATCCACAAGATCATAATTCCTGCCAAAACAGCGAAAAAAGTTTTCAAAGCGGTCATTAATAAAATCCTCTCCTGTTCTTTGCAACTCTATCTCTTTATTTTAAGCGCAGTGCCTTTTATCAGATATTTTCATACGCACCTTAAGATGCGCCATTGGAGTTATAATAAGAGCGACAAATGCTCCGGCAGATATGAAGCTTACAGCTAAACCTTCCATTAACGCAAAGCTATTCAAAGCTTTTCCCAGCATCGGAAGGCTAAAAGCCGCTTTGCCAACAAAGCTGACATCGATATCAGATATATAGCCATCAGACTCCAATATCTGAAAAAATCTGGCCTTCCCGTCCATCAGCAGAACTTTCTTCTCAGCGTCATTACCTCTAAATACCGCATCATCCCCCATCTTTAAATCCTCTATGCCCGCCTTCGTATTTATGAAAGCCAAATCTCCTGCTCGATACGGCGAATGCGCTCCCACGCTTCTCACAGCCATGGGTTCAAAGCCAAAAATGCGCAGGCACCTCACAATGCATCCGGCTGCTATGACGAAAATAATAACAAATGCGCAAAATGTGGTGAAGATTCTAGCGATCATTATGCAACGAGCCTCCCCAATGCTGTCTTTTCAAGCGGACAATAACGGCAGTTTCTAAATTATATCCAAGCAGACGCATTTCATGCATATTCTTGCGCCAAGCATACCCATATCATGAAATCTACTTTAAAGCACATATCAACGCTCATTAGGCTTAATATAAAATATACAGTTTCTCAGTGAAATGTGCCGATTTTTTGGAACTATCCATTGAGACGATGCAAGTAAGTATAATTGTATTTATTTGAATGAAGCTAAAGTAAAACGCTCCCGAAGGGCATGATTCTCTATAATTGTACAATTTTAGTCATTAAAAGTCAATTTTTTATTCTTAGCAACTAATGCCAGTCAGTGGTCATTTGATATATTGTCGAAACATTTCTAGGGCAATTCAAAGCTATTTTAGGGATATATTTTAAGAATCCTAGAATTTTGTTATTATTTAACCCTAAAGTTGCCAAATAGGTTGTATCGAATTGCATCTTTCATCTTAAATCTGTCTAAATTAGCGACAGCACTCAAGAGAAGAAATGCTTGAGAACGCGCGTTAAAAGTGTTATAATACTGGGTGTCAGCTGAAAAACGCAGAAAGTTGCTCTGAGGGTTTTCTACAAGGCTAGCGCTTAAATTTTCCGGCTATGCTAAGAAGTACGATTGAAGTCGCATATGTCTGAACCTCGCCTGCTATTTGTAAAAGCGTGTTTATGCTTTTCATCTCTTTTTGGCTGGCTTCAATCAAAGCCGATATGCGTCAATTCTTAAGACATGCTGATTTGAGCATATATGTCTTAAAAATCAATCCGCATGCATTGGACTGCAACTCGGTACATGCGGACGCGCATTGGAAAGTTCAGCTTTTGAGGCAGTGTAATGCAGAAAATGGAAATCTAGCCGCAAAGGCTGCAACTCAGTACAATCTCTATATTTGACTGCTTATTGGCATAAAAGCGAAAAAGCTTCTCATCAGGCTCTTACTCAAAAACAAGAAAGAGGGAATCAGCTTGGCAGGTACAATCGAAACAAATGCGCTTATTCAAGTCGGCTTCATTGTCAGGGATATTGAAACTTCAAAGCGGAAATTCGCAACTTTTTTGGGAGTGGAGGCTCCCCCTACCATCGACGGCGGCGCCTATGAAATCACCGGCACAACTGTAGACGGCGCTCCCGCACCTAACGCCAATTGCTGGATGGCTTTTTTCACAGTCGGACCCAACTTGCAGCTAGAACTTATCCAGCCCAACGGCGTAAAGAGCGCATGGCAGGATTTCCTCGACGCCAAGGGCGAAGGCATGCACCATCTTGCCTTCGGCGTGAAAAACACCGATGAAAAGATAAAAAAATGCGAGGAATTCGGCATGAAACTCCTTCAGCGCGGCAAGTACGGGGATGGAAGCGGAGAGTACTCCTATCTCGACGCCACCGGTGATCTCAAGTGCTTTATAGAGCTTTTGGAAAGCTATCCGAAATAAAACGCCTCCTTAATTCCATACATATGCCGATAAGGCTAGAAAGCAAGTTGAAAATCCAACCATTGGATTCCAATTCTCTTTCTAGCCTATGGCTTCAGCTATGACGCAACTCTCTTCCCATGCCCCTTCTGCTTTAGGGTGAAAAGCGCAAGCATTTTCTTCATGGATTGTGAATATTCCGAAAGTTGCTGCGCCACTGCCGCAGTCTCTTCCGATATGTCGGTAATGCCTTGCACGCCCTGCGAGATTTTCTCCACATCCCCATTTATGGTCTGTATGTCTGCCGCTTGCTCATTTGAGTTTTCAGCTATCTTTGATATAGTGGACGAGACGTTCAAAATGCTTTCTGCTATCTTTTTGAAAGAATCCGAAGTGCATCCCGCTATTCTCGCGCCTTCATCGACTTTTCTCAATGAATCCTCTATCAAGGCCGTCGTTTCCTTCGCGGCCGCAGAGCTTCTTGCGGCAAGGTTCCTCACTTCGCCAGCTACAACCGCAAAACCCTTGCCATGCTCCCCTGCCCTGGCAGACTCAACCGCTGCGTTAAGCGCCAAGAGATCGGTTTGAAACGCTATGTCCTCAATCGTTTTTATGATCTTGGATATGTTGTGAGAAGATTCCTTTATATTTTCCATGGCTTCAATCATCTTATCCATCGCTTTATTCCCATTTGCCGCGTCATCTGAAGTCCTTGCCGCCAATAATTCAGCTTCCCTTGCATCTGCGGCATTCGCTTCTGTCTTGGAATTCATCGCGCCTGAGAGATCCTCCAGATTTTTCAGTAGAAATGACTGCTCAGAAGCGGTGACTGCCAAGCTGCCGCTTGATTGAAGGATTGCTCCCGCATTTTCATCAATCTTCAGGCTATTTTGAGAAATCTCCTCCAAAAAGGTGTTAAATGTGCGCAAAATTGAGTTCACAGCAATCTTAATCGTTTGGAAATCACCGGCAAAGTCACTGGCAATCTCCCCATCAAGCTTATTTTCAGCCATCTGTGAAAGAACCAGTGATATTTCTTCTATGCAGTCAGAAACAATAGAAGCTGTCAAGTTGATTGAATCTTTGAGTTCAAGGTACTCTCCCGCATACGCTCCTGTCATGGATGCGGACAATATTCCCCTGGATATTTTCCTCATGACCTCATTTGCCTCGTGGATGGGATCTATGACTCTGTCAAGGAGCATGTTAAGCTCTGCGCAAAGCCTGAACCACTCTCCACTATAGTCTTGCGCCTCCAGCCTGCCAGAGAGCCTGCCAGATGAAGCAGAGACCGCAAGAGAGCTTATGTCGCTTATAATGCTCTTTATTCTCTGACAGAGAACCCTGAATGAATCGTTCATAACTTTCTTCTTTCCAGGAAGAGCAGGCAAGTCGAAATCCAAGTTTCCTCCGCCCACATCGTCCAAGCAGCGCAAAAAAAGCAAAACATCCTCCTTATACTGCGTCACTGCTTCGTTTATTGCTTCAGCTGCCGCTTTTAGCGCGCCTTCATGCCTGCTTTCATCAATCTGCGCATCTATGTTTCCCAAGACATTAACCTCATAAGCCAGCCTGCGCATGTCTTCAATGAATAGCTTTATGGTTCTCGACATCTTAAGCGCGCTCTCTGAAAGCTCTCCCAGCTCATCAGAACTCGATAGGCTGACTTCAACGTCTACGTCTCCTGAGGCAATCCGCTTCATGTCTCTATTAAGAGCCTTCAATGGACGCGTTAATATTCTTCCTAGCGCAATCCATGCCACTACCGCAACTGCTGCTATCGCTAAAGAAGAGAAAACAATGGCGTTTCTCGCCAAACTGTTCAAATCAGACAATTCCGATTCTGGAATTAGCGCGCATAGAGTGGAGTTATTACTGGCACGGCTCCCTCCATACCACCTCTGTCCATCCAATTCAACCCATTTGCTTTTTCCTGAAGCGATAAGGGATTTCGCCCAAGCCGAGCTTGAAATATCCATTCCTACTTTGCTCGGGTCATAATGGGCGATTATCACCCCTTCTTTGATAATGAATGCATATTTGCCGGTGCTCGAGAATGTGCCAGCAAGATCTTCTAAAGCGATTTTCTCACTATATGCGTCCATTCTGCCTGCCAGCTCGTCTAACTGCCTTGAGATAGATGCATCGCATATACTGTAAATCCCATCCTTGCCTGTAATGTAATTGGCTGCTCCGCAAAATCCTATCGCAAAGAAGGCGGCAAAAACCACAGGAATCATTATTTTGCTTCTGGCATCTATAAAATTACCCCCTTCTGGCGCCCCGCATCACGCCTTTGCTGTCCAACTGCGCTTATTATCCGCTAATCCAAAGCGTTTTATGGTTGGAACATTAAGTAATTGAAAGATCAAAGGCTGTCGGAAGCATCAAAGGCATGAGTTTTCATTCGCCTCCTAAATCTGCTTGAGAGGTTTGTACTTGAGGGAACTGCAGGCAATCCTTCATTATGCTCCCATGCGAATAGCCGCCCTTTTGGAAAGCGCTACCTAATAGATTTTGCGCATTGATTCAAAACTTAAGTCAACATCGACCGTTAATCCAAGCTCGCCGCCATCTGCGCGAGCATTTCGGACTCGCGCTCCGGCTGGTCAAGCTGCGAGCGAACGATATTCACGGCTTGATTATCCATTGAGTGGCGTGAAATGCCGATATGGGCATTTAGCACTCTCTGTATAATCAAGCTCCAAAAAAGGCAATTTCCTATGAAAATCAGTATAATAAACGAGCCAGTCGCTGCAAGTGCTATCACGGCTGATACCGTTTTGCAGTCAAATGCACCGATTTTGGAGCTTGATTATCCATAGAGGGCGTACTCGTATCACCATCCTGCACAAACGGCATAATCTCGCCGATAATCTCATTGGATTGACCCCCCGCAGTTTTAGATTTGGGTATAAAAATAGCGAAGGTTAGGGTATTGCCCAAACCTCCGCATATAAGATTTACTGGCTATTTTACAAGTATTAGGTACTCGCCATAGCCCTCGCGTTCCATATCCGCTTTCGGCACGAACCGCAGGGAAGCGCTGTTGATGCAGTAGCGCAAGCCGCCGAGTTCAGGCTTGCCGTCGCTAAAGACGTGGCCGAGGTGCGTATCGGAATCTCTTGAGCGTATTTCAGTGCGCTGTCTGCCGTAAGAGCCGTCGTAGAGTTCGCGTACCAATGAATCGTCAATAGGCTTAGAGAACGCAGGCCAGCCGCAGCCCGACTCGAATTTATCCGTTGAAGCGAACAGCGGCTTCCCGCTGATAACGTCAACATAAATGCCTGACTCAAAGGTGTCAAAATACTCATTCTCAAACGGGGGCTCTGTTGCCCCGCCTACAGCAACCTCATATTGCAGAGGCGTAAGCCGTTCGCGGAGCTTGGCATTCTTCAAGTCGTGCAAGGCATTTGCCGCGCACCCGAATTTGTCAGACCCGATATGGCAGTAGCCACCGGGGTTCTTGTCAAGATAGTTTTGGTGGCATTCCTCTGCCGCGCAGTAGTTTTCGAGCGCTTTCAGTTCGATAGCGACGGTCTTTGTCAGACTTTCGCCGAGCAGAGCAAGCCAACCCGCGATTAATGCGCGGTCGGCCTCATCTGCGTAATAAATCCCCGTACGGTATTGAACGCCAATATCAGCGCCTTGCCGATTGATGGAAGTCGGGTCGATAACCTCAGCATACAAGTCGAGCAGTTGCGTTAGCGTGATTGCGCCATCATCGTACTCGACGCGCACGGTTTCGGCATGGCCGCTGCCCGCGCAAACTTGCTCGTATGTCGGACTCGCGGTCGCGCCGTTGGCATATCCGACTTCGGTACGCGTTACGCCTTGAATCAGCGAGAGATATCTTTGCAGTCCCCAAAAACATCCGCCCGCGAGAAAGATTGTTTTGCTCATAGAACACCTCCTCAATGCTATCTTTACCATTTTCGCGAATTTCAATCGCCTTAACTGCCTTGCCTTCATGTTCAAGCGCGACTTAGGCTCGCTTTGCTATACCCATTTGCAGTCAAATGTACCCATGGAGCTTTCATATGCGAATCAGCATACAATGCCGGCATCGAACAGATACAGCTTGCCTGGCAGCATTTCACCCATTCCGCGCACGCTCGTGTCAATCGTAATCTTATCGTCTTAAAAGCAGAGTTTCCGCGGTTGTAAATTCATCGCAGACGGCGCGATTCTCGCGTCGCGGGCGACAGCGTTGACGGAGGTTTATATGTCGGATATATACTGCTTTTCATATAAAATTACCTTTTATGGAGCTTGACTGTCCATTGAGAGGTTATCAGCATTTCGCGCTCAATGAACAATCAAGCTCCAAAAAGTAACATTTGATGAAAATCGGTATAAAATATTCTTGAAGGCCAGCGGCGCATATAGGCTTGAAGCAGAAAGCTTACATCTAAGTCAAACTCAATCCATTCACTTCTCGTGCGCTTTTTCAGCCAGCCTCATAAAGCGTGCTGCAACATCATCTATATCAAAGACGGGATGCCCTATCAAATAAGTTTTGACTTTGTTGTTAAACGGCTTGTACCAATGCTCGGGAATTCCTTTTTTACCGACTATCGCGCCAATAATGCTTCCTGCCGTGGCAGCCGTGCAGTCGTTGTCCATGCCCATTGCTACAATCTGCGACAACACTTTCGCAACATCGCTTCCTCCGATTAAAAGCCCGAAAATTGTCAGGGCGGCATTGCTGTTCGTATGGACTTGGGGCATTCCGCTAAAATGATCATCAACAGCCTGCCTTGCCTGGCGATAGTCATGAATGTTTTTGCCTTCTTCCAAAGCCCATAAGACGTCATTATGCAGCGAGCAAGCGCTTGGAATTTCCGTCAAGCCAATTTTCAGGGCTTCCTCTGCGCTTTCTGAAGCGAAGGCTGCCGATTGAGCCGCCGCGAAAAACATCTCGCCGTATATGCCATTTCGGCGGTGGCTTATATATGCGTCATGATAAGCCAGTGAAGCGGCCTTTTCCGGATATGCCGGGCACATGTAGGCCCACGGATCAGAGCGTATGTCGGCGCCAATCCACTGGCAGAACGGATTGTCAATGTCAGCGGCTTCTTTCGGGGCCGCTCCTCTTTTAAGGCTTGCAAGTGCGGCTTCTTCAGCCGTGCAAGCATACGGCAGATATTTAAGCCATGCAGCTCCTACATCATCAACCGTAAAGCCAAGCCCGAACTCCTCCGCTATCAATAATCCCAGAAGCGTATATGTGATGTCGTCATCGACCGGAACATGATCCATTTTTTTGCTTGTGTAGGCTTCATTAGGGCTGACTCCATACCGAAGGTTGTTAGGGGCTTTTATTTCCGGCCAGTAATCTGCGGGCGGGAAAGGAAAGCCGATGTACCCAGCCCAATCCTCCATTTCCTGAATGCTCCAAAACTCAACGGGAGCGCCGAGAGTGCATCCCGCAAACCTTGCCAGCATCGCTCCCTCCAGCCGGTCTTTATATTCATCCGCCTTCAAGCGGCTCCACAGCCTTCGGGGGCCTTTATCCCGAAGGGCGCGTATATCCTCCAATCCATTCGGCTCTTTCATGGCAAGATCGGCGCATTCCGGAAGCCTCCGCATCTTTTCTATGGAGTTTTTCAGCTGAGTTTCAACTTCCTGAAGAATGTCATCCATTCCAGAAGAGCCGAATTCGTGCTTTAAATTGGCATATTCTTCGACTAGATACACAAAGCGCTGCAGATTGCGTCTTTTCGGGTATGGCATAGCGCTGCCTCCTAAGCAACAGTTTTATATGCAGATTGCATTCAAATTGACTGTCCACTTTCAAGGCGCGAAATGCTGATATTGGCTTTCGCGCCGCATAATACATTATTGACGTATGAGAGCTTTCATAAAAGCCTTATTTACATCAGTATATCATAAGCCGGGTAAACCGCAAAGGATTGCTAAAGAATGAAAACGCTTTTATTCCATGCGTGAAAGGGGTATAATCATTGAAAAAGCAAGGAGGACAATAATGAAAAAGAGGAAGCTTGGAAACACCGGCATGGAGATAAGCCCTGTCATATTCGGCGGGATTATCTGCATGAATGAAACGCCTGAAGACTCGAAAAGATTCGTTTCATACGCGTTGGAAAACGGAGTCAATTATTTTGACGTCGCCCCTAGCTATGCAGACGCGGAGATTAAGCTGGGGCCTGCTCTTGAACCCTATAGGAAAGACGTATTCTTAGCATGCAAGACTGGGCGCAGGGATGAAGCAGGCGGTAAAAAGGAGTTTGAGTCCTCTCTGAGGCAGCTTCGCACCGACTTCTTTGACAACTACCAGCTCCATGCTCTGAGCAGCTTGAGTGAAGTGGATGAGGCTTTCTCTTCATCCGGAATAATGCCGTACTTGATTCAAATGAAAGAGAAAGGCTATGCCCGCCATCTTGGCATCACCGCTCACAATGAGGATGCCGCAATTGAAGCCTTGAACCGCTACCCGTTTGAAACGGTTCTTTTTCCCGTCAATTGGGCCTTGAACCTAAAAACCGGATTCGGCGACAGGCTCTCTATGATATGCGCTTCAAGAAATGTGGGCTTTTTAGCCATTAAAGCATTGGCTCACAGGTCATGGGACGAAGGCGAGGCTAGGCGATACCCCAAGTCCTGGTGCAAAACGATATACGACAATGACGCATTGTCAGTGGCCGCCTTGAAGTTCTCGCTTTCTAAAGGCGCTATTGCCATAGACCCTCCTGGAAACTTTGAGCAGTTCCAGTTCACAGTCGAACACATTGCCGAGTGCATGGAGAACCCTTTCTCGGATGAGGATCTGAAGCTTCTCAAGCAAGAATTCGAACCTATCAAAGAACGCATGATCTTCAACTGAATCATCGCGCTTTTCGCGGATTTACTGATTTGCAATGAACTGCTTATTTTAGCTTGGCCGTACAGCGAGCGCGATTGATATCTGCATTTCGCGCAGTAAAAGCGGACAGTCAAGCTAAAATAGGCTCATTCGCCTGCAACTTGCGGCTCAAAGTCAAAAGCTCCCACGCCTAAAAGCGAGGGAGCGGAAAATAATATTAATCAGTTCGTCTCAGAGTCTATCTTAGCCTGAAGGCTGTTCAGGAAGCCAGAGATCCAGCGGTTGATGGCAGGGTTGATAGTGAATTCGTCCTCACTAACTTCAAATGACGTCTCAACTCTCTTGAGATCATAGAAGTAGAGCATGTCCACAAGGCGCAGGAGGCTGAGCATGAAGCTTGAAAGCACGATCTCGTCGTCAAAGTTTCCGTCCAGGTGAATTATGTCGAACAAGTCGGCTCTGTGCTTGATTTCCTCCATAACGGATGGGTGAAGGGTTTTGTGATCCAAATTCCTTTTATATACTATGTGAAGTTCATCATCAGCGCGGCGTCTTGACAGCAAGCGCTCCAATATGACCTCGACATTGCAGGAGATGTCGATGACCAGCACCCTCCAGCGCTTTTCCTTAATGAACTTGATGAGGTTTATCGCTTGCTGGCGGTTTCTCGGAAAGCCATCCATAAGCCCGGGCTTGTGCGTCAGCGCGAAATCCGCGAAAACCTTGCAGGCGGTTTCGTCGTTTATCAACTCGCCCTGTTCTGTCAGGCGCTTAATCTCGGGATCAGTCTTCGCTCTTTCGCGGAAGATGTCGCCCATGCTGGCCGAGGTCAGGTTGGGGAGCCAAAATCTCCTGATGTTTTTCACCAGCGTGCCCTTTCCGGATCCAGACTCGCCCAAGAGCAAAATGTAGTCCCACTTCGCTAAAATTTTACCTTCGCCTTCCATCGTTGTGCCTCCATTCTCTAATTGCTTCATTTCAGCCACGCCCTAAAAGTCGGAGCGCTTCTTTCTTCCCAAACCGCCGCAACAAGTCCCTATAAAAGAGCCTACGCCTGCTGCTTTCCTCAGTTCGGCATTCATCTTTTTTATCTATTTTATTATGAAATCAACTCGCAGTCAAGACAAAAAACGCCAATCATCTAATTAATACTAAAATAATGATATATCTTATTAATCATTTCCAAGCAAGCTATATTGGCTGCCCTCAAAACTGCCTTTTATGGAGCTTGTCCATCCTCTGAGAAGCTGTTTTAACAAGCCCAGAATTAAGCTTCTTTATTATGCAGGACACTGGCTAAGGTGCTTGAGAGCCTTGATTGAAAGAATTCTAAGGTTTTTCTTAAAATAAATAATTACAAATCTGTTTATTTATATATCACGCATTGACGCTGAATTATGGAGACATAGAGGACGAAAGAAAACAGGATTGAGGAATTGAAGTCAAATGAATCTTATTGCTTGATTTTCCAGGACAGCCAAGCTTCAAGGAATCAATTTAATATGCAAATCAAATGTTGCCAGAGAGTTGACTGTATTTGCAAAAGCGCAAATTTCGGCTAACTTTCCGCTCGCTCAGCGTAGCCATATGCAAAAAAATCTCATGAGGATTAATGCAGACATATGAAAATTTTGAGCTTCTATTAGGCTTTCACCCTTGCTCTAAAAGCTTAGAGAGGCATATTCGGCTGCAATAGCGTATGGGAGAAGTTGCTTACAATGCTTGACGCCCTTAATTATACAGTCCTCCCAGTTCTGAATAATAATTCTTTTAGCGCTCTCGAGAGAGAAAAAGGAAAAACTCAAAATATCGGCTCAAATCCGTCTTCAGTCTTTTTAAGAAGCTCCAGCCTGCATATGGATTTGGGTTTCAAGTTCATTTCTGATAAAATATCCTCAGCCTTAATATTTTTGACGCTTCCTGCGGACAGCCTCAGCTTCAGGCAATTTCCGCAAGCAGAAGCTTCAATCAGATCCGGCCTGATGTCAATCTCCTTTACGCCGCCTTTCCCTTTTTTCAGTATTTTCATCTCTTTTCTTGCTAAAGCCCCCTCAAGCCGCAGTTCAAGCTCCTCTGGGGAAATATCGGCCTCTACGGCGTAATCCGCCGCCGCAACCTTCGACGCAGGAGTCTTTTCGCCTTCGGCGCGGCGCCTGGCGCTTAGAATCTCCATGCCGCGCGGCATATGGGGATTGAGCGCGCCTACCGCATCCTCAGGCGCCAAGTCCGCCTCAAGCTCAATCTCCACAATCTCCCTCTCCCCATCCACGCCTATCGGAAGAGGCAGCGCAAATGACATCTGCTGATGAGGATTGAAGCCCTGGGAGTAGGAAATGGGGATTTTTGACCTTGAGACCGCTCTTTGCAGCACTTTCAAAAGATCCAAGTGGCCGATATACTTCATCCTGCCTTTTTTCGAAAACAGAATAAGCATTCTACTCGCCAACGCAGCCGCCTCCAGTCTTCCTGAAGCCGCAGCCGCCGCAGCCATCCCTGCAGTTGGGGGTGGTTTCAGCTTTTTCAGCCTTTCTCATCTCCCTAATCAAAAACTCCTTGCTTACGCCTATGTCTATATGATCCCACGGCAGGATCTCATCGAATCTCCTCTGCCTGCGCGCGTAGAAATCCATGTCAAGCCCGCAAAGCCTGAAAGCCTCCTCCCAGATATCGTATTTGAAGCGCTCAGTCCAGCCTTCAAACTTGGCGCCCAGCTTCCATGCCTGAAAAACAGCGCCGCCGACCTTGCGGTCTCCTCTTGCGAGCACCGCTTCGATTGCGCTGAGCTTGCCTTCATGATAGTTGTACTGGATCTGCTTTTTCTTTATGCTCTTTTTAATCATGCGCTGCTTTTCCATGAGATCTTCATAGCTATTTTGAGCTGACCACTGAAAAGGAGTGAAGGGTTTAGGCACAAAGCATGCGCTGCTGATATTTATCGATATGGAGCCGGATCTCTGATCCTTTGGGATTGAGAAGAATTTTTCTACGACTCTTTCGGCTAGCGCGGCTATGCTCTTGGCATCCTCCTCCGTTTCTGAAGGAAGCCCCACCATAAAGTAAAGCTTCATTCTGCTCCATCCTGCCCTGAAAGCCATCTCAGCCCCCTCAAGTATCTCTTCCTCTGAAAGGCCTTTGTTTATGACGTCCCTAAGCCTCTGACTCCCGGCTTCAGGGGCGAAGGTAAGGCTTCCTTTCCTCACTTTTTGAATTTTGCCCATCAGGCCCAATGAAACTTGATCAATTCTAAGAGATGGAAGGGCTAAATTCACACGCATGGGAGTGCATATGCCGCAAAGCCTGTCCACTGCTTCCACGCTTGAGGTATAATCGCTAAAGCTCAAGGCCAGAAGCGAAACCTCCTCATGGCCTGTGGCCTCCAACTGGGCTTGGGCCTGCTTCACCAAAGACTCCACAGATCTTTCCCTAACCGGCCTGTACAGATACCCCGCCTGGCAGAACCTGCAGCCTCTTATGCAGCCTCTAAAAGCCTCTACTGAAACCCTGTCGAATATCACCTCAATCAAAGGGACAAGAGGCGCAAGCACTTGGAATGGATCAGTAAAATCAGGAAGGCAGGCCTTCTTGATCAATCCCGGCGCCCCTTCTTCAACAGCCTCAAATGACGCGATTGTTCCGTCTTCATTGTAGCTTGCGCTGTAAAATGAAGGCACGTAGACACCCCTGATGTTTGAGATCCTTTTGAGAAAATCCTTTTTGGGAAGACCCGAATCCTTGCACTGCGCGTAGATGTCCAGAATGCTTCCAAGGCTTGCTTCAGCCTCTCCGATGTAGAAAAAGTCAAAGAATCCCGCCAGCGGCTCCGGATTGCAGGCGCAAGGCCCCCCTGCGCATACAATGGGCCCCTCTTCCCCGCGCTCAGAGGAAAAGAGCTCGACGCCGGCCAAATCCAGCATGTTCAAGATATTTGTGAAACTCATCTCATATTGCAAAGTAAATCCTATAAAATCGAAAATCTTGATAGGATCCCCCGTCTCCAAAGCAAAGAGCTCGACCTCACTCTCCCGCATGAGAGCCTCCATGTCAACCCATGGAGCGAAGCATCTTTCGCAGTAGACATCCGGCCTTTCATTTAAATAGGCGTATAGGAGCTGCAGGCCTAAATGGCTCATCCCCACCTCGTAGACATCCGGAAAGCACAATGAAAACCTGATTCTGACATCCTCAATCCGCTTTTCAACCATATTTATTTCGTTGCCTATGTAGCGTCCCGGTTTTTCCGCCTTCATAAGCATTTCATGATCCAGTGGCATAAAACTGGCATTCCTCCTAAAAAGCCCGCGCTGCAATCGTGTCGTAGCGCAAGCGAGGCGAGGGTTCCGATTCGCAGGCAAACGCGCCTTTTTGGAGCTTGGCTTTCCGCTTGCGCTGAACCTTGAATGAGTGAATTCAGCGCTATCAAGGCGCGAATGCCGATATCAATCGCGCTCGCCGTGCAGCCAAGCTAAAATAGGCAGTTGATATGCAAATCAGTATAGCTCATCAAAGGAGTATACCACGAAGAATCAGAAATTTAAACCTTCATCTGCAAAGACTCTTGCCTTTTATCAAAAAAGTCGAGCTTTGAGGCTGAATGATGGTAAAAAAAAGCCTCGAATCATCGAGGTTGAGATTTTTAAAGCTTAGACAATGCTTTTTGTAGCGGTTGAATTTTGCTGCTCCAGCGGCTTCATGCGCCTCTGCAGCAGTTTGAAGTTGATTTCCTCCAGCGGCAGGCGGTTGGGAAGCTCGGTGTACAAAAGCATATCCCTGTGATCAGCCTTGTTTATCTTGCAGCTTTTTATGCCTCTCCTGCCTCCAAGATCCTTGTCCAAGGCTTCCATCATTTCATTAAGCTCCTGTTGGCTGAGCTTGAGCCCGAAAGCAAGCTTGAAGACCGTATCCCTCTTGGGATAAGCTTCGCCTTTTAGGAAAGAATCTATCATGCTCTTTGATATTGAGCAGCGATTGGACATTTCTGTGAGCGTCAGCTCGTCCTTTCTTTTTCTCCTCAACTGGCAGAAGTAAAGGCTGAAAGCCTTTCCTTCCTGATTCTCCAACGGATTGGCGCCGCCTTCCTCCCGCTTTTTTTCGCTTTCATCAATATCGTCCACTCTGTAATACTCCACTATGAATTTGACGATGTCATCGATTTTCTGAGTCTCCTGGCCGTAAAAACGAAGCTTTATAGCATTTGACATTATCTTGGCGATATCCCTCTCTAGCTTTATCATATAGGAGTCGGACTTCCTGCATGACTCCCAAACCCTATCCGCCACCTGCTCTGAGAAGTCGTATTCGTTGACCCCAGCCATCGCCTTGAAGCCGGACAGCTCCTTTATGAATCGGCCCGCTATCATGAACACCAAGAAATTATCAAATTCGTCTATATGCATCATTTCCAAAAAGATGCTCATCTTGTGCAGATCATCATAAGCGGAGCATGCAGCGGATACAATGTCCTTATAAGGGGAAGCCTGAGCTATTGAGCTCAGCCAGTGCTTGTAGACGGCTTCGCTCATCTGATTGTAATAAGCGTCCCTTAAAAATTCGCACGGATTAATCCCGTGGTTTACCAGGCTTTGAACCTGCTGGTAGTAATTGTTCTCAGCCTCTGTTTCCTGCGCCAATATGACTCCTCCTTCAATATACTGCCGCGCATTTGAACGCTCCGATTTTGGAGCCGGATTATATACCGATTTTCATCAAATGTTCCTTTTTTGGAGCATTATTATCCATTAAGTGGTGCGAAATGCCGGTATAGGCATTTCGCGCTCGCTGTACAATCAACAAAAAAGGCAGTTTAGTACGAAAATCAGAATACATGCCGAAGAGGATAATTCGGCTCCAAAATCGGCGCGTTTGACTGCACATCAGCATCTCCCGGCTCCCGCCTAGTCATAAAGGATTATCTCATCCTGGTATTGGTATATTACATCCTTGAATTTAAGCAGAACATCCCTCGCAAGCTCCATCAGGTAAGGATCGAAGTGGGTTCCCGCTTCCTCCCATATGATGGCAAACGCCTCTTCATGAGAAAACGCCTTTTTATAAGGCCTATCCGATATAAGCGCGTCATACACATCCGCAACTGCCATAATCCTGCCTGATAGCGGAATGTCGTCTCCAGACAAGCCTTGCGGATAGCCTTTTCCGTTCCACCACTCATGGTGAGAATAAATGATCTCCTTTGCTACGAGAAGGAATGTGGAATCATCCCCCAGCTGCCTCATGGCATTATCTATCATCCTGGCGCCAATCACCGGATGCTTCTTTATGAATTCGAACTCTTCCTTGGTAAGTTTGCCGGGCTTGAGCAGCACGGAATCTGAAATCGCGACTTTTCCTATGTCATGAAGCTTAGCGCTTTTGATTATGTGATCCGCGTAGTTTCTGTTCAACCTGTACTCGTGGTGGCCAATCTTGAAAAGATGCTCCACTATCAGCTGAGTATAGACAGTTGTCCTGCGAATGTGCCCTCCCGTCTCATTGTCTCTGTAGGCAGTCACATTCGCCAAGATGTCCAGAATCGTATCCTGGCTCTTAAGAACCTGATAAGTCTTTATTTCCACAAGCTGCTCAAGGTTTTTCCTGTAGTTTTGAAGCTCTATGTGAAGCTGGACTCTCTTAAGCACCACTCCCGCAGAGATGGGCTTTAGGATGTAGTCCACCGCCCCCATCAAAAAAGCCTGCTCCTCTCCGGCTCGCCCTTCCTGAGCCGTTAAGAATATAACAGGGATGTCCTGCCAGCGCTGATCGTTTTTCAGCTTTGCTATGACTTGATAGCCATTCATTCCAGGCATCTCCACATCCAGGAGAATGAGTCCGGGGATTGTTTTTTCAAGGAAGGCGATCGCCCGCTCTCCGCTCGGAGCGGGGTACACTTTGTAGCGTCCTTTCAGTATTTCCTGCAAAAGCTTGAGATTCGTCGCATTGTCGTCAACTATCAGTACGCTTCGGTTCGCGGCAAAGTATGTTTCCATTGCGGCCTGCTCCTTTTCTTCTTTAGAGGCTTGCTAGCTTTACTCTTATACTGATTTTCATAGGAAGCTGCCTTTTTTGGAGCTTGATTATACAGCGAGTGCGGTTGATATCGGCTTTTCGCACCGCTCAATGGATAATCAAGCGCTAAAAAAGGAACATTTGATGAAAATCGGTAGAGTTCTTTATTCTTGAATGATTTCCGCGATGATCTCATCTGCTGCGTCGAACTCGAAGCTTTCTATGAAGCTTTCTATAGACGCAAGCTTTTCATCCGGGCCTTCGCCATAAGAGTAAAGCATTAGCAATTTTATCTCCCCCAGCGCCTCATCAGACTCAAGGTTCCTCAAAAGCTCTCGTATCCTGTGAAGCGCAGCGTCCAGATCAGGCTTGTTTTCAGTTAGCTTCGGCTTTACGCCGCCCTCCTGGTCAAGGGGGAATAGAATTGCCAGCTTCTGGCGCAGATGATCCAATGAATGGATGAATGCGTCCGCATTTTCAGAGATGTAGTCCATTTTCTTTTCTGACGCGGATATTTCAAGGCTTCTGGCTTTTATAGAGAGGGCTCTGCAGCCAATATTCGCCAAAGCGGACTTTAGTCCATGAATTTCTATTCTAAATTCATCCAGCCGCGTTTCATCCCTTCGGGTCTTCTCAAGCAACTCAAGCTTCTTTGGCAAGCTAGCGTAAAAGGCTTTGAGTATTGTCATAAAGGCAGCTTCGCTTCCGCCAACGGCGGCGATGGCCTCCTCGGCGTTTAGAGGAATGCTGTCGAAAATCCTCTTTCTTCTAAGAGCGTCAGGATCCATTTCAGTGAACTCTTCTTCAAGAATATTCTCCTCAGCATCCCTGCCTCCGCTTTCTATCTTTTCAGCCGGGATCCACTGGAGCAGAACGCGGTTGAGCTCTTTTATCTCAATGGGCTTGCTTATATAGTCGTTCATTCCATTTTCCAGGAAAAGCTCCCTCATTCCAGTGATAGCATTGGCTGTCAGCGCGATTATCGGGGTTTTTGTGTTGCGCCCTGATGAGTGTATGCATTTCGAAGCTTCTATGCCATCCATTTTAGGCATCATGTGATCCATGAATATAATGTCGTATTCCTTCGCTGCGCATAGGTTAATCGCGTCAGGCCCGCTTGAAGCAAGCTGAGGCTCCGCTCCGCAGTGCCTAAGTATTTCACCGCAAACCAGCAAGTTCACCTCATTGTCATCTACCACAAGAATGGAAACATTCTCCTTCAGCTTAACCTCGCCGATTTTATTGACGTTTCTCTTGTCATAAGAGTCAGAGGACTCTTCTTGGTTTAATACCCTTGCCACTGATGAAATCAGAAGCGGCTCGAAAAGAACCTCAATGCTGGGACTGGTGTACTGGCCTGTCGCTTTCCTGATATCTTTCACTGCAATTACCGAGCATGAGCTGTCTACTATGTCCATATGGCACTGAAGAGCCTCGTGCCATTTGCCGTAGCAGTAGATGATATGGGTGCATCCGCTGCATTTGATGCATTCGGCCAGCTCTTCCCTATCCTTGCAGACTTCATGCTTTACGAACATGTCGTCAAGCATCTTGCAGAGGCTTTCCTCCACGTAAGAATCTCCCAAAACCAAAACTTTGACGCTGTCGGGGCGCTTCACCTGAGCTATGGGTTCAAAGCGCTCAATTTTCTGCTTCACCCAGAACCTGAACGCGGTGCCTTTGCCGTAATCGCTTTCAACTTCCATTTCTCCGCCCATAAGCTCAACCAGTTTCATGCTTATTACCAGTCCCAAGCCAGTTCCCACCTCGCCTCTGTTTTTCATCAGATCGAATTGCGTGAATGCTTGAAAAAGGCTTCCCATGTCCTCTTGCCTGATTCCAATTCCAGTGTCCCTTACCTCAAAATCCAAGCGCACCTGATCACTTTCTACAAAATATGCAGACATAGAAAGCTTCACTCTGCCCTCATGGGTGAACTTCACTGCATTGCTGAGAAGATTGAGCATGACCTGCTTGAGCCTGACATCATCTCCCACAAGCATAGAAGGGGTATTTGCGGATATGTCGGTGACAAAGCCGACTCCCTTTGAAACCGCCTTCAAATTTATGATGTTGCAGATGTCTGTTATGAATGATACGAAATCATATGGAGCTTCCAGCACTTCTATTTTATTCGCGTCTATCTTCGAGAAGTCCAAAACGTCGTTTATAATTTTAAGAAGCGATTCTGAAGCGTTTATGATATTTATGGAATATCCCCTCTGCACCTTATCGAGCTTCGTCATCATCATAAGCTCGCTCATTCCTTTTATGGCATTAAGAGGAGTCCTAATCTCGTGGCTCATATTGGCCAGGAACGCGCTTTTGGCCAAGTTGGCGTTCTCCGCGTCAAGCTTCGCCAGAGTCAGCTCAGTAATATCGTGAAGCACCAGCACTACGCCCTGGCATACATCGTCCTTGTCTATCGCGGGCGAGATGTAGGTGCACAGGAACAGGCATTTGACCGCCCCGCCGCTTCGGTAGCTAGTCTTGCTGTAGTCGGAGTAGCACGAGCGAGAAGCCATGGCATCCTTCGATTTAGCGTTTAGCGTTTCTATCCAGTCGCCATCGAACCTTCTCTCAAAGATAAGGCTCAAGCCCCTCATCGCCAGCTCGGCGCCGTCCTCGTATCCCAGGAATTTCGCGGCGGCGTCCGCTCCTATGACATAGGAGAGATTGCGATCAAAGACCAGTATGATATCCGGGCAGGTAGCAAGAAGCAGGCGGTTGTACATGTACTGAAGCTCTTTCTCCTTTTCCGAGACTTCCCTGAGCCTGTCAGCGTTCTCAGTAAGGTTTGCCAGCAATTTGTTGTCCCTCTCCAAACGCAGAATCCTGCGGTTCGCCACTTTAAGCTGCGCTTGGAGATCTTTCGCCTCTTTTTTGAGCAAGTCTATTTGCGCCGCCGTCTCTGAAATCTTGAACTGCTCGCTCATTTCAAAATGCGCACAAGACAAGCGAAGAGTGGTGCGATCTATTTACGGCGGCGGACTGCGCTACGCTCGTAGGGCAGATTTCCCCAGAGGCATAGAATCCTGCGATTGACATCCTTTCAGGCAGACGGCTGTTCAGAATCTCCCTTTCTATATTATTATTGCCCGTAATTACAAAATAGCGGCCCCCGCACGAGACGGCTAAGATCATTGAATACCTCGCTCCATGCGCTTCGTTCGCCTTGATTTTATCTGCCAGCCTTTCGATGCAATCCTGAGTGGAGGTGACTATATTGTCCCGCTTGAGATGGCATATTGAGACCTCCGCTCCTTCCGGGACTCTGGCCGCCATGAAAATCGACCCTTTTTCCCGATCCAAATCAAAGATGTTGTGCACGACGGGAACTCCGTCGTCATCCTCCCCATTCATTATGATTTTGACCGGATTTGTGGCATAGGTAGTCATTATCTGGCCTGTTTGGTAATTTTCGTCCGTTCGCAGCCCGCAGTATTCCATGAAGTCCTTGAACGTCCTTCCTCCGACTCTGTTTATAAACCCGCTTTCGCTTTGGGTAATTAGGCCTTTCTTTTCGGAATACATAGTCTGGGCGTTTACGACTTCAAACACAGGCTCTATATGGCCTCCAAGAAGCACCAATATGCTCTGCTCCGGGCAGAGCTCCCCCTTATAGAGCATATTCATAGTTCCATCCAGCTGATTATCCGAAGCTATGCCTCCGAATATCGGAATCTCCCGAGAGACGGGAATCCCCCGAATCATATCGTCCATCATTACATCAGGGTAAAGCGGAGCGAACAGAAACACGACCTTTGGATCGGCCACAAGGGACGATCTGGCTTTGAAATAGGCCGTTTCCATCTCTTGCTCGCAGTTCGAGAGCGTTAGCGGCGCCGTAAGCTGCAGAGCGTAGTCAGCATCGCAGACTACGGTGAGAACTGCGGAAGCCGAGTCATCTCTGATTTCGCTTATAAGGGACACTGCGGTAAAGCCCGCTACCGGAAATCGCAACCTGCTTTGAAGCCTCCCGAAAAATTCGCTGATTTCCAGATTGGCGTCCACCATCAGAATTCCGAAGCATCGGCTAGCGCTGTCTTTGAGATCATAGACCTCAACGCCTTCCGCCAGCTCTTCAAGAACAACGTCCATATCTATCTGCTCTCTTGTTGTGACAGTAAATGAATGCATTTATATCCTCCGTTCATACTGAAAGTAAAAAATGCTATGTTATTTATTGTACTCATTTTATAATAATAAAAATCTGAAAAATATGAGGATCATATGACAATATATAGAAGGGAAAAAATATCTATGAAATAAAAAAACCGGCTCTGAGAGAGCCGGGCAAATCCAGGGGATGAGCAGTCAAACGCGCTGTTTTGAAGCTTCATTAGCACTTGCTGTATTTCTTCAAAAGCCTTATGTCCTTTCCAATAAACTTGAGCATGTTGAAGTTTCCATAGAATCGGCTCACCAAGCGCTCAGAGTATATCTCATGAAAATCGCTGGGATTCAGATTCGAAGAGATGACGGTATTTCTTTGCAATTGAAGCCGGGTATTCAGAATGTCAAAAAGGATGGACTGAGTATTTAAGGTAGTAAATTCAGTCCCAAGATCATCTACGATAAGGACGTCGACATCCGAGAGTTCGGAAAAGAAATCTTCCTCGTCGTTCTGCTTGGCTCTATTGAACTTGATGTCGTCCAAAATCCTGAAAGTCCTCGGCGCCGATTCATATAGCACCGTTTTTCCCCTATCAAGCGCCTCCTTTGCTATGCAGTTGCACATAAACGTCTTTCCGAGGCCAGGCTCCCCGTACAGGAATAGATTTCTCGGCGGAAGCCCCGTCTCCATGCCTTTGACGAAATCAAAGGCGTGCTTCATATTGAGCCTCATCACTTCCCTGGGCACCGGGTCGCCCGGTTTATCAGCTTTATCAGAATAATAAAGCCAGTTGAAGTTTTGGAAGTTTTCCTCTTCTAGAATCTTTCCGAGCCGAGAATTTGCGTAGTTCTTATCAATCAGCCTCTGCTTGAGGCATCTGCACTTCTCGTTTTCAATATAGCCCGTGTCTTTGCATATAGGGCATACATAGATTGGATCCAGGTATTTTTCTCCGAAACGGCTGCTTCTCAAAATGCTTCGCTTTTCTTTTGCCTGCTCTCTGCTTTTGACTCTAAGCTCTTCAAGGAGTTGATCTTGATTGCTCGGGTTATTCAAGATCAGCCTGGAAATCTTTGTTCCGACCGTCGCCATTTCATTGTCAATTGCGCTTACGCGCGGAATTTCGCGATAGACCTTCGCCCTCCTGGCGTCCATCTCCCATTTGGAGTTCTGCCTATCCCTTTCGTATTCCCTCATCACTTCGTCAAAGCACGATTTTCTTCCCATATTATCCTTTCATTCCTTGTTTGAGGTACTCCATCTCCAGCCTTTCCAGCTCTGCGTAGTCATTGTTTCTCTGGGTAAAGTTAACGAAGCGGTTCTTTTTCGCATAGCCTCTTTTTTCTCCCTCGCTTTTCTTCTTGCTCGCCTGGCTTATTTTATGATCCTCCACGCTTTTTTCGACGGCTTCCATAGTGCGGATTCCAGCGTCTCTCCAGTTGGACAGAATGCCATTGATATACGCGAACGAAGGTGAATTCTTGCTCTCAATAGCCCTATCTATAGCGGCAAGTATTATCTCCTCAGGCATTTGGAACTCATCAATCCATCTGTCCATAATTCTGCGCTGGTGCTCAAGAGGATAGAAATCCAGGTTCAGCGCCTTCAGTATGACCCTGTACTTTCTTTTGTATGCCAGAAGGTATTCCGAAGCCGTTTCGGTCGAGTCAATTCCTTTATCCGCCCAGTCCACCGCTATCGACTCTATGTAGCGAGGCTCCTGGCGGCCGCTGTCAGCGCAGTAGGATAAGAGGAATTCAATCACTTGAGTCGGAAGCCTCAGCCAGTCATATAGGCTGTAGATGAGGTTGAGATCTGTGTGGGTCAGGAGCTTTCCAAAAACTTTCTCGGCATGTTTGAAAAGCCCGCGTATCTCAGCGCTCTGCTCTTGATACATGGCAAGCTCCTCTGTCGAGTAATTCGGCTTCACGCTCAATCCCAGGGGCTGTCGCTTTTCCATCTTGGGCGGGCAGTCCAGCTTCGATAAGGATTCCTGCTTGGACGCCTGATTCTTTGCAGGTATATTCAAAAAGACTACTTCTGTCACTTTGCCGTTTTCCTCAATATGAACCAAGCCTTCCCTCTCCCAGTGCTTCCATGCGTTTACCACATCGGACTCCAGTATGTTCATGGATTTGGCCAGCTCATCGGTAGATATCCGGCAAGCGCCCCCTTTGTTTACTCTCATGCCGTAAATGTATATCATCACATAAACCGGAATCGCCTTCATCATATACCCGTCAATGAAAGCGTTGGGTATTAAAGTCTCGCTGCTTTCGTAACGCGTTGTCACGCTGATGCTGCCCATGGTCATCCCCCTGTCCCGCTTGCGCGCCGACGCGCTTCGCTCGTCGGCCTATCTCTGGCCGTTTGCAACTTCGATGCCGATTTTTTGACATCCGCTATTCGGCTTCAATCAAAGATTCCTTTGTTATAGTTTAAAGCATATCAGAAGTTTTGGACAGAGAAAAGTTACGCACAGGCTTGACTCCAAACCTGTGCGCAACTTTGTGGATAAAATTTGGGCAAGCTTCTGCAATTGGCGCAACTGCGGGCAAAAACGAGCCTGGCTTGAAGATTGCGATTTTCAGTTTGATGCAGCAAACTAAGCTGTGGATAATGTGCATAACTTTTATGAAACGAGGTTTTCCCCTACTAAATAGACATCTCCAGCTCCCATAGTTATCAACAGATCCCTGGGGATACAATTTTCCTTTAGATAGCTTTGGGCGTCTCCAAATGATGAAAAATAGATCGCATCTTTCCCCTTTTCTCTCAAGCGCTCCGTCAATTGGCTCGCATGGACGGCGCCGGCGTCCTTTTCTCTGGCGGCGTATATGTCCAGAACCAAGACTTTATCGGCATCGCCAAAGCTTTCAGAGAACTCTTCCATAAGCGCCAGGGTCCTAGTATAGGTGTGGGGCTGGAATACGCACCAGATTCTCCCGTGATCCATCTTTGACGCAGCCGCCAGCGTCGCCGCTATTTCAGCAGGGTGATGCGCGTAATCGTCTACTACCATAACGCCGCTGAAGCTCCCCTTGATTTCAAAGCGCCGCTTTGCGCCGCCGAAGCGGGACAGTCCGGCTATTACAGCCTCTTCCGGCGCCCCTGAGGCAAGCGCAGCTCCAGCTGCCGCAAGGGAGTTTAGAATGTTATGGCTTCCTCTTACTTTCAGAGATACGGCTCCGATGTCTTTTCCGAAGGCGACTATTCTGAATGTCGGGCATCCCTGCTCATCATACGCCACATCCTTCGCCTGAATGTCTGAGTCTTGCGAGCCGTACGTGACAATTGAGCAAGACAGCCCATCGACTATTTTCTTCATAGACGGAATTTGGGAGCAAATCACAAGGGTTCCTTCATCTTTGACATTTCTGGCAAAGGATGCGAAGGAATCCTCTATCTGTTCAAGCGAGCTGAAATAGTCCAGATGATCCCTGTCTACATTTAAGATGACTGCTATCTTTGGATAGAACTTCAAGAAGCTGTCGCAGTACTCGCATGACTCAACTACGAAATAACCGGATTTCCCCATGCGAAAGTTTCCGTTTATAGAATCCAAGTGCCCGCCCACAGATACTGTCGGATCCATTTGCGCGGCAAGAAGCACCTCCGTCACCATGGAAGTGGTGGACGTCTTTCCATGCGTCCCCGAAATGCATATAGGGCAGCTGAATTCTTCCATAAGCTTGCCTAAAAGCTCAGCCCGGTCCATAATGCCAAGCCTCAATGCCTTAGCTTTCGCAAGCTCCGGATTGTCGCTCTTAACGGCTGCAGTGTAGACGACCAGATCCAGCCCTGCATGAATATTCTCGCTATTGTGGCCGATTGAAATATGAATTCCCAGATCCTCCAAGTGTCTCGTTGTATCCGACGCCTTCATGTCGGAGCCGGAAACCTTCATTCCCTTGTTATGTAGAATCTCTGCGAGGCCGCTCATGCTGACCCCTCCAATGCCGATAAAATGAACGCAATTCATTAACTGGCTTCCCCATTTCTAAAATATAATTCTTAAAAAGAAACAATTATTCGCTAGGCTTTAATCGCCATTATGCCTGGATGGCGCCGCCTGCCAGCTTCAAAGGCGAAGAGCTTATGCCTTCAGCTTAAGTTCTCTCGACCCGCCTTGCGGCTTCGTATCGCGAAGCCTCTGCCAAGATTGCAGGGGATCTTATTTGGACAGAGCGGAGGCACTCATTTTTAGCCATTTACCCTGTACACATAATTTACTCCATAAAATAGATTTATGCAACTGCAAATCATTTGTGACAGTCCTTAGAATATATTAGCGACGCGGCAAAGAGGGGCTCAATGCTCTGGCTTGGCCGCAATATCAGGGCTTTTCTCCTGAATCCTCAGCTATAGGAAGATTTTAAAGAAATGGGCCTTAAGAGGCGCCCTGCGCCTCACCTAAAGTATAGACTCGTTGCAAGCTTTTAAACATCTGCGGTTGATTATCCACTTTGGCGCCAGTGCAGAGACAGTTATGAGAAATGGATATATTTATAGATGCATAAGCGCACCGATATAGAGATGCAAAGGAAAAACTCCTAATTTGATCTTTGTATCTATTCAAGCTGAATTTTTTGATCCTGCAAGTTGCAAGCTGCTTGCCGGCCGACCTGGGCGAGGGCGCACCCTGTACTTTTCCGAACAGGGGTTCCACCCGCTAAAGTGTGCGGCCTTGCGGGGTCGCTCTACACGTTTATTCTCTAATGGCTCAATACGGACTCACCACCTTTGATCCCGCGTCATGGCCAATTCATCAGCAAGCAATGCTCATGAGGGTTATAGGCGCAACGTCCCTTGAAGATCTCCGCGCATTCCAGATATGGCTGAGGATCATGGAATTCTCCGAATGCCGGGGGTGTGAAGCTGTTTAAGCTCAAGTTTTCAACTTCTCAGAGAAATCGCTTTTTGAAATAGGATCAGGAAGTAGGGTTGCTTAAAGCGACATCGTAGAAATCAATAGGATTCTACAAATCTCGGAAACCGCAGGCGAGCCGGCGCGACCGCTCGCCGAATTCTGCGGTTGTTCTATTTTCATCATTCTTCTTGGCAGCGGCCGCAAGAGCATCCCCGGCTTTCGACTGCACTATGACAGGTACATTCCTTAAGCATTCAGACGCTAATGAGTTGGCGCAAGATACGCGTTGCGTACATATCAGAGCATTTGCTGTGTGCGTAAGTCCGGCCAGGCTGCCGGCTACGGCTGAAGTTCATCATACTGCAGAGAATGACGCCAAGGATGAAGGTGAGCACGGTATCCGACAGGCAACAGGCGTCATTAGTTTTCGATGTCGCTGCAGACATCGTGAGATTCAATCCCCTGTCAGAGAATATATAAATCCTGAGAGTGTCAGGGCATCTGCAGTACACCAAGCGCAACTTATTTTATCAGGTTCTGCCAACTGAATCGCATTCAAAGTACAGCTTTAACATCCATAGGGTTATGAGCTTCCATATGCTTGCCAGCAGTAAGCTGTATGAAGTGATGACTCAGAGGACTGGCGACATCAGAACCAGAGCATTGCCTATTTTGCGGAACCCGGTATTGCGACCTTCTGTCAAATGCATTTCTTTCCAAAACTCTCCAATCCGGCGATTCAGGTATCTGCGGCTGTAAGCACGGAATTCTTTTAACCCGCACTCGGATAAACATCGCAGCCAATATTCAAGATGAGATTATACGTTTATTG
This sequence comes from Clostridiales bacterium, assembly GCA_031269465.1. Classification (GTDB taxonomy): domain Bacteria; phylum Bacillota; class Clostridia; order Lachnospirales; family WQUN01; genus JAISWZ01. The sequence continues at coordinate 31,096 of JAISZB010000340.1, forward strand.
CGGAACAATCAGTCATGCCTGCCTATCTCGATTATTTATACAGAGGACAAAATACTTTCGTCAAAAACCGACTATCCCATCTGTTGCGGAATTGACGGCCGCAAAACATTTGCTGTCGCCTGTATTGCTTCAACAACGAAGTAGACATTACAACTAACAAGAACCATCGTTTCTTTACCTTTATCAACGGACTTAAAACGAGCATGAGAAAGCAAGGACGTGCAGGCCCCCAAAATTACGCTGTTTTAAACGAACACATCAGGGTGTGAATTCAGCATCGTTGTCGGAGCAACAGTTGATATTTTGCATGCCATTTACGGCTACCGACACCGCAGCAATGTCTCCCAAGCTTTCCTGTAATTCAGAGGGGAGTATTTTGCACACTTCCATGCTTAGTTTAAGGGATTCTCTTTGCAGCACTTCAAACATTGCCGATTCCATCAATTCCCTATCTCTTGCAAAAATACTGCCTATGACTATTACCTCGGGATTTAATATATCGACAAGCATTGCTAAACCCTTTTCCAGATTTTCTCACACTTCCCGGTAAATCCGGGCAGCTCTCAAATCACCTTGCTTTCCTTCGCCGCAACATCCTTCGCACTTCCGAAGCCATACTGAGCGATGCCGCCGCCGCTGCAAAACCCCTCAAAGGAACCCGCTTTCCCGTATCCCGCAAACCCATCCTCGGCAATTCTCACATGACCTACCTCTCCTGCCATATCGTTGGTTCCGCTGTATAATCTGCCGTCTAAAATCAGCCCCGCGCCCATACCTGTGCCGAAGGTTAGGAAAATCATGTTTTTGCAGCCTTTTCCTGCTCCGAATTTCCATTCCGCCAGCGCGCAGGCGTTTGAGACATTTTGCAGAAAGTCCTGACTATTAAACTTATTTTGCAGCATAGCGGCGATATGTATTTCATCCCACCTCGAAAAGACGCGGTTGAGGGAAAAGCAGCGCTTACGATTACCCCAAAGCAGGCGTTGCGAGTGATGAAGGTTATGGAAGCGGCATTTTTCTCACATGAAACAAAAAATTCTGTTAGCGTTTGTATTTAATCATATGTAAAAAATTTATGCTAATGGGGGTGTAACGATGGAATACAAAGCATATTTGGATAAAAAGCTTACGTTTGATGATAGGGCGCGGGATTTGGAGTCACGAATGACCTTGGAGGAGAAGGCAAGCCAAACAACAATATTTTCCGTGATCCTCGTTTGGGAAGAGGACGCGAAACCTATGGGGAAGATCCTTATTTAGCCGCAGAAATGGGGAAGGCGATGCGGCGGCAACCTCGATGGAGAGGTTCGAGCATTACGAGCGCGCGAAAAAGGCGTGCACGGTGGTTGCCACCGGCGAAACGGCGATATATGCCAACATAATATTGAAAAGAGATATGATAATTTAATGAGTAGAATAAGCAAGCTACCGCCGATAGGTTTTGGCACCTTCGTCCGAGGCCGTGGAAGGCGCCGTCGGCGGACGCCTTTGCATTTGTTGCTGCGGCATGGAGCAGCTTTTTATAAGAGCTGAATGCATCGCTTTTTATAGTCGAGCCGGGCGCGGCGCCGCCAACGGCGAATTTTCGCGGATCCTCGCCTGAAACTTCGGCTGCCGCCTCGAGCCTGGCATATTAGGGATGATCAAGGGCATCAAGCGAATTGACCTATATTTTGAGCATTGGACCTTCCCAAATTACCACGCCCCGGGATGCTCGGTTGACGCCAGAAACGCCGATTCCCGTCCCTTTTTCGAGGAGGAATTTATGGCGTGTGGCGGCAGATGGAACAGCTCTACGACATGGGTCTGGTAAAGGAAGTCGCTATGTCGAACATGACGATACCAAAGTTCGAAGCTGTGCTTCCCAAATGCCGAATCAAGCCCTTTGCCCACCAAATGGAGCTTCACCCGGCATTTCAGCAGAACGAACTGCTTGAATACTGCAAAGACCGCGGCATATTTCCAATCGGATACTGCCCCATAGGCTCACCCAACCGTCCCGATCGTGACAAAACGCCCTACGATGTCACCGACACCGAAATGCAGGAGATTGTGCAAATAGCCAACGCCCACGGCATACACCCTGTCAGCGTGTGCCTCAAATGGGCGGCGCAAAAGGGGATTGCGCCCATTCCGCTCTCATGCAGTGAACGGAATATTAAAAGCAATTACGGATGTGTCCACTCCAATCCGCTAACCCAAGCGGAGATGGATTTAATCAGCAAGGCGGACAAAAATTGCCGTCTTGTCAAGGGTCACGTATTTTTGTGGGAGGGTGCCTCCGACTGGCGTGCCCTGTGGGATGAAAGCGGCATAATTTGCGACTGGAACGACTAAGCGTGCGTTGGGGGGCTCTGCCCCAATACTATCAGGTTAAGAAAAATCGACACGGATTTGGAGGCTAGAGCTGTTTACAATTAACCCAAAACTTGCTATAATTTGATTTGCATTGCATTATAATTTGATTTGCAGATTGCCGCCGATCCAGAT
>JAISZB010000058.1 GCA_031269465.1 Clostridiales bacterium
ATGCAGAAAGCAGTGAGGAAGCGCAATCGCCAGATCCATAAGGCTACCATAAGCAAAGGAGGAAAGAGGAAGCTGAATCAATCTCCAAAGTATGTATTTGGCTTTCAACTGTTCGGCAGAGTTCAAATGCCGGACGGACGCAAAGGCTTCATTTTCGGGAGGCGATCGAGCGGGAGCTTCGACGTTCGCAAGTTGGACGAAGCAAAGCTGTCTGCGGGAATCAGCCGCAAAACTCAAGCCTTTAGAGAAGCGCAAAACAATATTGACGGAAAGGAGCATGCGGCTTCCTCCCCATGCCTAAAGGCGGGGGTATCCGCCGCATAACAACTCTGATGAATCTAGCGTTGGGATAGATTGAGGGTTTTGAGTGAACAAAGCCAGTAAAGCCGCTATATACAGGCTTTACTGGCTTTATAGTTTGCTGCTGGAATCAGCAAAACATAGATATTAGTTCTATAACGACGATTTGCAGTCAAATGTACCGATTTTGGAGCTTGATTATCCGTTGCCCTCCGCCCAATCCGACTCCGCCGGCCTGCAACTCGGTCTTTCATGCGGCGGGAAGGTGCCGTCTCTGAAAGCCGCATATTTTGCCGGATTCAAGGAGTTGCCATGAAAGGATATTTTTTGTTCAAAATTGGTTTTCAGCGATTAATCACATAAAAATGGAGCAAAACAGCGCCTTGAGTCATCAGCAATTTAGGAATGGATACTTACCAAAACGTTTTGGGAAGATACGAGTGAAAAATGCATGCAGGCTAGAAAGGCTCTTGAACATTCTACAGCTTAAATCCAAAATACCTTATGGCATTGTAGCAGCAGATATCTTGGATTATAGATCCAAGCGACGTGAAATCTGCATGGCATTCTCCGTTTTCGACCATCTGGCCGATGTAGTTGCAGAGAATTCTCCTGAAATACTCATGCCTAGTGTAGCTTAGGAAACTACGGCTGTCGGTTAGCATGCCGTTGAAGTTTCCGATAAGAGTTCCGTTGGCGAAATCCGCAAGTTGAGCTTCCATGCCGTCCTTTGTGTCTGAAAACCACCAAGCGCTTCCTATTTGAACTTTGCCTGGGCATCCGGCATCGGCGTTGAAGCAACCGGCGATTGATACCAGAGGCTGGCTTTCGCTGGGATTAAGGCTGTATAGAATGGTGCGCGGCAAGTTCCCTGCTTGATCCAGACTGTCAAGGAACTTTGAGAGCTTCTCTACGCGCCCGTTTCCGTTCATGCCGTCAAAGCCGGAATCCGGCCCTGTTATTGGCAATAGCCTCGTGTTAATGTTTCTAAGGGCGCCGAAATGAATCTGCATTACCCAGCCGTAAGATTTATAGCAAGCAGCCAAGGCTCTAAATAGCGCAGTGCGGTATTTTTCGGCTTCCAGGGAATCTGGAGCAGAACCCTCAAGGGCCTTCTTAAGAATCAGATCAAGTTCGTCTTCACTTGACTCTTCGTACAGTCCGAAGTCAATGCCATGATCAGCAGCGCGGCAGCCTCTGGAGGCGAAAAAATCTATCCGACGCCGCAATGCGCCGACTAAGCCGGAGAAGCTTTGTATGCTTGTTCCAGAAGCTTTCTCTAGTTTTTCGATGTAAGACGGGAATTCAGGCTTTTCCAAGTTCATGGCCTTGTCCGGCCTAAAGGCAGGCAGAACCTTTACATCGAATGATTCATCAGCCGCTATCATATCGTGCCACTCCAAGGTATCCGCAGGATCATCCGTCGTGCATAAAAGCTTTACGCCGGAGCTTTTTATTATGCTTCTGACGCTCATGCCCTTTAACTTGGAGTTCAGTTCTGCATAAATCCGTTCGGCGCTGTCTTCGTTTAGAATTTCTTCTATGCCGAAATAACGTTTCATTTCTAGATATGTCCAGTGATAGAGCGGATTTCCCACAGCTCGCGGCAGCACTGCGGCATAGCGCTTGAATAAGCCAAGCGGATCAGAATTAATGGCGCCTGTGACTTGCTCCTCTGGATAGCCGTGCGCGCGTAAAAGGCGCCATTTGTAATGATCTCCTCCAAGCCAAGCTTCGGTTATGGTTTCATAGCGCTTGTCAAGCGCTATCTCCATGGGGCTTATGTGGCAGTGGTAATCAACAATCGGCATTTTCTCGGCATACTCATGATATAGGACCTTTGCGGGGTCGCTTTGCAGCAAAAAATCAGAATCTAGGAATTTTCGCATTTTTTCTTGGCCCCTTTAATGTGATTTATAAATAGAAAGCATGAACCCAGAATATCGAGTGGATACTATTTTAACATATCAAACGGGCTGAAACAATATCCATGCTCCCGGAAAGCGCATTTTCTGCCAATTGCACTTCCGACAAGCCATGCTTAGAATTTCCTCCAAGAGCTTTAGCAGCGCCGCTTCCAGGGGCCTAGTAAGCAAGCGTTGCAAAGGACGACCCAGTGAATTCCGTTTCCGCTTCATCAGTAAAAACTCAAAAGTCTGTGGCTTTTCCGGGTTGTCCGGCGCATGTGCGTCGCTCAAAGCGCTCACCTGTGAAATACTGTTGTCCGGAGGCTTCGCACTTTAGAAAGCCAAGCGCGGGCTGTTGCGCCTTGGCGCCTACCGAAGAACTGCGGAGCTTGAATTATCTGAGTAAAGCACCAGAGAGTAACAGTGTCTGTGCAATCACTTCCAGCGGCGCGAGATTGCAAGCTGCGTGGATACATATTTGAAAACAGCTTCAAGACTTTCACAACGGGAATCAGGGACGCATATCTCGCATTATACGCAAGCCGCATTAGCTAGAGGCGAAAAGCAGCTTGCTCCTCGAATATGATGTTGAGGATCTCATCAACTGCAGGGAGTGCGAAGGGATCGCTTTCAACAAAGGCACGCGCCACCCAGCGTTTTCAAGCCTTCCCCTGAGTCCTCCATCAATGGCCTAAAATTGGAGGGTTCTGCGGAGAGAGCAATGGAATCGCAAAAAAGCAGCTCAGTCAAATGCTTTCATCTAAACATTCTTAAGATTAGTCTATGGCTTCCTGCATTGCCGTGGGTACTCCATATATGAAGCGGGGGAGAGCCTTCGCCAGGCTCCCCCTCCGCCCATGCCGCGCCAGGCTCCTACTGCCACCTGGCTACGGCGTAAATCATCCTGTCGACGTAGGGGGATATAGAAGTGAGGTTGAAGTTGGTGGGCCTGTAGCCGTATATCTTGTAATTGTGCGCCCCGACGGACTTGATTTTGTTCCATCCCGCATCGTATATGTCCCAGTAGGCCAATACCGCCGTTCCCTTTTTGAGGGCGGGAAGCGTAATGCTGGCCGTGCAGTCCCCGCGAATGGGGAACGCCCGCGTCCCGCTCAGCTTGTCGAGGGGGGTGCCGCCCCGCCAGTCGTAGTTGACCGTCACTTTGGACGCCGCCATCGCGCTGGGCGCAAACGCCGCCATCGCCGAAAAGCTGAGAACTG
>JAISZB010000106.1 GCA_031269465.1 Clostridiales bacterium
CTGCTTTTCATATAAAATTTCCTTTTTTGGAGCTTGATTATACAGGTAGTGCGAAATGCCGATTCGGCATTTCGTACCCTCAATGGATAATCAAGCTCCAAAAAAGAAACATTTGATGATAAGCGGTATATAATCCGGCTCCAAAATCGCAGCATTCCAACGCGCAGGGTCAGCATATGGCATTTCCAGGAAGTTTCATGTTCAAATCAGCATGCCTTAAACCCCTAGACGAAATAGCTGCTTGCGGCTATTATGGCAATCGCCGCAACCAATCCTGCAATCGCCGCCGCTGCGGCATCCGCAATCCTTCCAATCTGAGCGTGGCTTTCTGATGATTCAAGAATATCCGCGAATTTCTCTCCCGCCCCTGCCAGATCTCCACTTTCCTCCCCCGCCTGAAGCATCCTGCACATCTTTGGGTCAAAAGCGCCAGACTCCAGCAAAGCCCAGATGGATCGCCCCTCATCCAGCTCCTGCTCCATGCCTTCAAAAACTTCTTCCAAGTAATCATTTCCGAGGGTTCCCGCGAAAAGGTCTATAATATCTCGAAACCCCCACTTCGCCGCCTTCGATGATCGGACAATCCAGCAAAATCGCAAGCTCATATGGCGCCTAACCAGCTTTTTGACGCCCGGAATGCGGGTAAGCATCAAATAGATTGCCGCATCCCCAGATTTTGTTTTCGGAAGCAAAACAACCAAAAGCGCAGTTGCAACCGCCACGCATGCCAGGCCGACTCCGAGTCCGGCAATGCCGGAATAGACTTGTCCTATTCCCGGACCTATATCAAGCCTGCTGTACAGATCAAAAACAGACTTAAGCATGAAAAATGACGCAATTGCCACGATTGCAACTGAAATTGCGGGAAATATAAAAGCGCTAGCCAATGTTTTCCTATAGTTTTCTTCATCTTCAAAAAAATGCGCAAGCTCGCAAAATGTTTGCTTGAGATTGAATTCTCCAATCTTTGAAGCCTTGGCAATGATCTTCTTGAACTTGCTGTCCGCAAGGAAAGCGTCATGCAGGCTCTCCCCCATTGCCAAGCGCCCATGCACCGACCGGATAGCCGACCTCGCCCTCTTTTTAAGGCTCCAGCCAGACAGCGCTTCAAAGGCCTGCTCAGGCCCGAAGCCCCTTTCGAACATGTATGAAAGCGCTGCGCACATCATTCGCATCTCTTTATCAGAATAGCGGCTTCTCAGGGCTGTCCTCCACAGCCTGAATCCGTTCTTCTCGCGGACGCTCACAGGGAAAAGCCCGATGCTCCTTATATAGTCAACTGCCCCGGCTTCGGTTCCGATTTCAACCGTATCCTTGACCTTCCCTCCGTTTTTGTCAGCGGCGAGATAAGAATACATCGCCATAAAAACCCCCCAGATCCGCAAAAATTTTCAAGTTATAATATAACCGCGTGAACGGCTTCATCGGCAGTGGTGAAACCGTCTTGCACAGCCCTTGCGGCATTGGCTGCAAGGGTTTTAAAGCCTCTGCCCTTTAAGCATCTTTCCATGTCCGCCTTGGAGCCATTAGATTCAATGACGCTTCTTAAAGCCTCGTCCGCCGCAAAGAGCTCATAAATAAGAAATCTGCCCTTGTATCCGGTATTCGCGCAAGTTCCGCAGCCTTTAGCAGCGTAAACAGGCTCGTCATCCATGAGATTTAAGAGCTTGGCATGATCAGCCTTTATCCTGACCCCCGCCCTGCAGTTGGGGCAGACTTTGCGCACCAGACGCTGCGATGCCACTCCCTTTATAGACATTGCCAATAGGCTGGGATCCGCACCCATGTCAATTAGCTGCCTGATAGCCGATACGCAGTCTCTGGCGCTCATGGCGCAAATTACCAAGCTTCCCTTTACTGCCGCCTGAACTGCAAGCTTAGCCGTTTGAGAGTCAGGCACCTCTCCAAGCATTATCACGTCCGCATCCTGATTAAGCGCGCTTCTAAGCGCCTCTGAAAACTCAAGCCCGCTTTTTCCGGCTGCTGATATATGAGTCACGCCGGGCAGTATATATTCAACTGGATCTTCAATCGAGGTTATATTGATGTCAGCGCTCATAGCTCTCATAAAGCTTGCTATGGCAGTTGATTTTCCGCTTCCCGCAGGACCCGTCACGATGACAAGCCCGCTGCTTGCGGAAAACATCCTGTCAAGAAGCGCAAGATCGGAGTCTTTATAGCCCAAGCTTTCCTTGGACTCTGCCGGCATGTGCCCGTAAACTACTCGAATTACCGCTTTCTCGCCAAATATGGTAGGAATTGTACTTATCTTGAAATCGGCGTCCATGTCGTTTATAGTACGAGTGAATCGGCCTTCCTGAGGCCTGCGCCTTTCTGTCGTATCCATGCGCGCCATCAGCTTTAAGCGGCCGATGACATTTGAGAGCAGCGATATGTCGATTGTCTGCAGCTCCCTAAGCTTCCCGTCCGTGCGTACGCGCACGCGCATCTCGCTCTGAAACGGCTCGAAATGGATATCTGTTGAAAACAGCGACACCGCCGCTTCCAGGATCACATCAATAAGCTCTGTAGCAGTGACAGTGTGCACATCCGGATTCGATGAGATCAGGTCGTTTTTAAACTTTTCATCCGAAATGTATGATGCAGCGAGAGTCTTTATGTGCTCAGGGCTGTAAAACTGAGAGGCGAAGTAGAGAATCTCCTCTTCCCTGGCAAATACAGGCTCCGCCCGGCATCCCGTCCTTACGAATATGTCATCCAATATCCGCTGGTTCAGCGGATCATTCATTGCCGCCACAAGCCTGAAGCCCGAGAGCTTGATCGGGATGACCTTGTATCTCGAGCAGAACGCATAGTCCAGCAAATTGACCGCCGACCTGTCGAACTCAGCTTTGCTGAGATCAACCGAGCTTATTTCGTAATGCCTGCTTAAAAGCTCCGCCGCTGTTAGGTAATCTATCATCTTCTCTGACATCACGACTTCAAAGAGCGTCGCTCCAGTGAGTACCCGCTTGCTGTTTGCGGCTTTGAGTTTATCTTCCGTAAGAAGCCCTGTTTGCAGAAACAATTCGCTTAATGTTCTGCCTTTCACTTTTTCTCCACCATCCTACCGCCAAATCTTTTGTAAGGAGCCGCGATATGCCGATTTGCAGTCTTATGTTCCTATTTTGGAGATTGGCCGTCCACTGGCGCTGATATTCTTAAATGCGTGAATTCAGCGCTTTCAAGACGCGAAATGCCGATTTACATCAAAGGCGCCTTTTGGGGAGCGCAATTATCCATTGAGCGGTGCGAAATGCCGATATCAATCGCACCAGCTGTATTATCACTCTCCCAAAAAGGCATTTTTCTATGAACATCAACAATCGCGCTCGCTGCGCATGATGCCAATAAATAGGCTGTTCTAGCAAATCAGTATGATAAGCATGCCTAAGCGCAACAATCTTCACCGATTTCGAAGCTGAATTATACAGCGTGAAAGCGAATGAATCCAGTTTCTATTCGAAGCTTTCCCATAGAGCATCAGTTATACCGCTTTTCATCAAATGTTCCTTTTTTGGAGCTTGATTATCCATTGAATGGTGCGAAATGCTGATATCGGCATTTTGCACTCGCTGTATAACCAAGCTCAAAAAAGGCAATTTTATATGAAAAGCAGTATATGAAACGCGCAACTGCATGTTTGCAGCTCCTGACGCGGATTTCCCGCACCCTGCAACATTGACTTGAATTTACTTTAATCATTTCTATTCGACATTTAAATCTTATAGAGCAGCCAGCATATCCGCATTCTGCCGAAACCGACAAAACGAGTGCGGATTTACCTCTTTTCGAATGATTATAACATAGAAAAAAATTTTCAACAATACTTGCAATCCATAAAGAAGTGTGGTAATATATTTAAAGTTTCGGCCTGTTGGTCAAGTGGTTAAGACACGGCCCTCTCACGGCTGTAACAGGGGTTCGAATCCCCTACAGGTCATCGAAAGCCGGCGTCGTCAAAACGTCGGCTTTTTTCCATGCCGATTCGCAGGTTGATTCTCATCTTGGAGCTTTACTGTCCGCTGGCGATATTCCTAAATTAGGAATTCAGCGCTTTCAAGGCGCGAAATGCAGATATACCGCTTTTCATCAAATGCTGCTTTTTTGTAGCTTGATTATCCATTTTAGAAGTGCGACTGATATCGGCATTTTGCACTCGCTGTATAATCAAGCTACAAAAAAGGCAGTTTAGTACGAAAATACATTTCATGGACATTTGTCCATGCCTCAAACACTCAATTGACTTTATATTTTCACTCTTGGCGGTAAAGCGCAGCGTCATAGAGGTTTATATGAAAAGCAGTATATCAACCGAGTTCTAAGTACGGCCAAGTTCAAAATGCGCAGCTTAATTGCGAATCATTATATGCAGCGCCAAAGCTTTCGCAAAAAACCGCGCCTGGAGAAACCCGCCGCGTTTTGACTGAAGGGATGAAAACCATTGATTAAATGCGTGATATTCGATATCGGAAGGGTGCTATTGACCTACGAGCCCCAAGAATACCTGGAATCCCGGTTCAGCTCTGAGAAGGCCGGAGATCTGCTTGAGCTTATTTACCTAAGCGATTGCTGGCGGAAACTGGATCAAGGACTAATGGACTTTAGTCAAGCCAAAGAGGCATTTTCCGGCTTAAGGCCGGATCTTTCATTGGATGTCGAAAAGCTCATTTCAAAGGAAAGCTTCCTGGAGCTTATAAAGCCCATCCCTGAATCAATCGAGTTGCTGAAAGATCTAAAGGCTAAGGGGTTTCGCATCTGCCTGCTCTCCAATTTTTCAAGCGAAGGCTTCGGTTGGGTGCAGGAAGCGTATGATTTTTGGAAGCTTGCGGACGAAATGATCATATCTTCCAAAGTCAAGCTTGCTAAGCCTGATCCCGCGATATTTTCCCTCCTCCTGTCTTCATTGGGGCTTGAACCCTCCGAGTGCCTTTTCATCGATGACACTTTGGAAAATGTCGAAGCGGCTGAAAAGCTCGGCATAAATGGCTTCGTTTTTAAGAAAGCCTCCCAGTGCGCAGAGTTTTGCAGCTCTATCTTATACTGATGTCCATCTCCCCCAGAGCTTGTCTGCGCAACGAGCGGGATTGACATCGGCATTTCGCGCTCGCCGCATAATCAACAAAAAATGGCAGTTTCCCATGAAAATCAGTACCAGTGCAGATCCTTTCCATTTTCTGCGCTTCTAAAACCCTTGAAAGCCCGCTTGCTGCGCAAGCGGGCTTTCAAGGCGCCTTAGCCTTCGAAGGCGGCTTGCATTTCTGTTTTCTTTTATAGGGAACGCTTCTGATCTTCTCTACGGCATAAATGGCGTGAGTTATGTCCCCGCCTTCAAAGCTTCCCTTCAGATTCACCGTTTCTACCGATTTAAGCTTCCCGCCCAGCGACTCAATCGTCGCCTCGGCTTCCGCAATCTCTTTTAAGGCGGACGGACCCTTCATTGCATAAAAAAAACCTCCGGGTGACACAAACGGCAGGCAGCATTTTGAAATTTCAGTCATCGACGCAACCGCGCGCGCGGTTGCGGCATCGAAATTCTCAAAGCAATCCAGCCTGGGCGCAGCCTCTTGCGCCCTTGCATGCTCGCAGGATACATTTTTCAGGTTAAGCTGCTTTACAACCTCCCTGACGAAATTTACGCGCTTGTTTAGGGAGTCTATGAGAAAAAACTGGATATGCGGCGCTGCTATCGCAAGAGGCAAACCTGGAAATCCTGCGCCAGTTCCTACATCAATCAGCGTTTTCGCATGTTCGTCAATCAGCGGCAGCAGCGACAAGCTATCAGCGTAATGCTTAGTTACTATCTGCTCGGGCGCTTTGACAGCCGTAAGATTCATGCGGCTGCTCCACGCCAGAATCATCTCAGTATATGCTTTGAACGCGGCAAGCCGACTCGGATTAAGAAAAACTCCCAGCCGCGCCGCTTCAATCTTCAAGTCGCTTTCGTTCACAGCTATTCCCTTTCGACATTAAATATTTTCCACTGCCCGAATTGGTCGGGCTCCTTCACCATATACAGGCGAAGTATTATCTTTTCGTTTTCGGAGCGGTTGAACAGCAGGACGGTGTTGGTTCTGCAGTTCTTAGCGCCGCTTATTTCGGCGGGGATTAAGTATTTATAGTTCCCGAACTCAAAGGTCTCCTTCAATTCGGTTAGATCTATCGTTTTAAGGCAGTTTTTGCTTAAAAAGCATCTTGCTTCCTCTGTATTTTGCGCCACAGCGTCCAAAAAGAGCTTGACTGTACTATTTTCAGTCATTATATGGAAAAAAGGGCCGCCAGTCTTGCTGATTATTTCGTCACTATAGCCCGCGTGACTTGCGGGTATCTTAACCGGCCTTAATCCATAGTTTTTTACCTGCCAATAAAAACCAAACGACAAAATATCTCCTCCTCTAACAGCGCAGACGCTGTTTTAGCTTTTGGCCCCAGGTGGAACGCAGAAAGAGCGAAACCGCGCTCTTGACTAAGAATGGCTCGGATGTTCAATCGTCGCGGTCGAACGCGTCAATATGCCTGGAATGAAAACATCCGCAGTTTGCGGGGGTTTATCATCTCAGCGCCGATAGCGCCGCAAATCGGGCTTTGCATGCTTTAAAGCCGCAAAATCAGATTTATATGCGTTTAAAAGATTATCGGCTCCATCATTCTTAAGGGGCGTATGTATCAATTGTCCTGGCTTGTATTGCGGCAGCTTTATTATGCTTATTTGTATATGAAAGATCCTGTTTTGGAGCTTGATTATACTGCTTTTCTTATAAAAATGGCTTTTTTGGAGCTTGATCATACAGCGAGTGCAACTTATATCGTCATTTTGCACCATTCAATGGACATCCAAGCTCCAAAAAAGTAATATTTGATGAAAAGCGGCATATGCAGCGCGTGCGATTGCTATCTGCATTTCTCACTGAACAATGGATAATCATGCTCCACAATAGACTCAAGTGATTGCATAGGCATAGCTCAATTCTTAAGATTTTTTAAACCATGCGAGGCAAATCCAGCTTGTTTTCAGGGGGTTCTAAAGCTAAGCCAGACTTCCTGTTTTAGAGCCTGGCTGCCCATGGCGCCGCGGAAAAATCTAGCTCAAAATATGGCGCCTCCGTTTGCCAATCAGTATAACTCGGCTAAATTCAGCCTTGCAGCCGCAAGGCATTCTACTTTACTATATTCATGCGAAACATGGAAGGTGTATCACTGATCCATTTTCAAAGAAATATCAAAATCTTTGATGAGAAAGAACTATAATATCCAGAAAAATGCATTTTATGATTTATCGTTGTGAATGACAGCTGAACCTTCTTTATATCGCTGTGCCGATACGCAGTCAAATGTACCGAGGAACTTTCATGCGCAAACCAGCCTTCCCAGAAATCGTCAAGTTCTTAACGCGCTCTAAAAAGCTAGCTATATGCCGCTGCCAAGTAAACAATCAATACTGAAACGTCCGCAGGCGTAACGCCTGAAATTCTTGAAGCCTGGCCGAGATTTTCAGGCTGCATCAATGCCAGTTTCTGCCTGGCCTCCAATCGAAGCCCTGAAATCGAGCTGTAGTCTAGGCCCCTTGGGATGATGCGGCTTTCAATTTTCCTGAACTGCTCGACCTGCGCCAGCTGCCGCTTAATATAGCCTTCATATTTTATGAGAATCTCCACTTGCTCCTTTACATCCTCGGGCAGGCTCGGGCTTAATTCATCAAAGGCTTGGAGCTGCCTGTAACCAAGTTCAGGGCGCTTAATCAGATCCGAGAGCATAGCGCCGCTTGTGATTGGAGAAGAACCATTCTCTTCCAAAAAGCGGTTCAGGCTCTTTGAAGGCTGCAGCGAAACTTTCCTCACCCTGGAGATTTCCTCGTGTATCCTCGCTGCCTTTTCCTGCGTGAGAGCCCACCTCTGCTGAGAAACAAGGCCGGCTTCCCAGCCTTTTTCCGAAAGCCTCAAATCAGCGTTGTCCTGTCTCAGGAGCAGGCGGTATTCAGCTCTTGATGTCATCATCCTGTACGGCTCCGCCGCTCCCTTTGTTGCCAGATCATCTATTAAAACCCCGATATAGCCTTCAGAACGCTTGATTATCACCGGCTCTTTCGCCTGCGCCAGCCTGGCCGCGTTTATCCCTGCCATAAGGCCTTGCGCGGCCGCCTCTTCATATCCGGAGCTCCCGTTTATCTGCCCTGCTGAAAAAAGCCCGCTCCACGCTTTAAACTCCAAGCTTAGCTTGAGCTGGGAGGCATTTATGCAGTCGTACTCTATGGCGTAGCCGTTTCTTAAAATCCTGCAGCCTTCCATTCCGGGAAGCGTACGGTACATGGCCTCCTGCACGTCCTCAGGCAAAGACGTGGACATCCCCGAAATATACATCTCATCGGTGTCCTCGCCCTCGGGCTCGATGAAGACCTGATGCCTCGGCTTGTCCGAGAACCTCACGACTTTATCTTCTATAGACGGGCAGTACCTCGCCCCCGCAGCCTTTATGACGCCGCTGTACAAAGGCGATCTATCGAGATTTCGCCTTATGACGCTGTGAGTCTCTTCATTTGTGTAAGTCAAATAGCAAGGAATTTGAGGCCGTTTAATCGTCTCCGGGTCTGTCCTGAATGAAAACGGCTTTATGTCCTTGTCTCCATTTTGGACTGTCATGCGCGCAAAGTCAATGGTTTTTCCATCCACTCTAGCAGGCGTTCCGGTTTTAAAGCGCAAAAGCGAAATCCCCAAAGACCTGAGCGAGTCGCTCAAGCGCTTGGAAGCCCTCAATCCGTTGGGGCCGCTTTCAACAATCACATCTCCGTACAGGCACCGAGCCTTCATATATGTGCCAGTGCAAAGCACAACTGCCTTGCACGCGTAAAATCCTCCCGATTCGGATATAACTCCCGTGATTCTGCCCTTTTCCCCTCCGCAGTCCCTTACAGCTTCAATCTCAGTTATTTCTGTTTGCTTTAAGGCAAGGTTGGGCTCATTCTCCAGTACTCGCTTCATCCTCGAAGAATAGGCCCTCTTGTCAGCTTGAGCCCTTAGAGAGTAAACTGCCGGCCCCTTGCTCATGTTCAGCATCCGGCTTTGTATGAAGGTATGGTCTATATTAAGGGCCATCTCGCCGCCCAGGGCATCTATCTCCCGAACCAAGTGCCCTTTGGATGTGCCTCCGATATTAGGATTGCACGGCATCATCGCGATGGAGTCCAAATTGATGGCGAACAAGATCGTGCGCATCCCCAATCGCGCGGCGGCCAGGGCGGCTTCGCAGCCCGCATGGCCTCCACCTACAACCGCTACGTCCCATTCGCCTTTATTACGCATGAAATCACTCCTAAAAAAGCAAACGCTGCGCTTCTCATTTTCCGACGCAGAACTCTTTAAATATCTTGTCAACTAGCGAGTCTCCCGCCGTCTCTCCGGTTATCTCTCCCAGACTGTCGCAGGCATCGGTTAAATCAATGGATATGAGATCGACAGCCTGCCCTTCGCCCGCCGCGCGGGCGGCTTTTTCCAGGCTTTCAAGCGCCTTCGCGGCGCTTTGCCTTTGCCTCGCGTTTATATAAATCTCGCTGTCGTCCATCTCGGCTTCCCCTGAAAGGAACATCTTTGATATTTCAGATTCAAGGCCGTCAAGGCCCAATCCATCCTTAGCGCATACAGATACGATTGGAGCTTCGGGAATAAGCGTTCTAAGCTCATCCATAGACGCAGCTTTCGGCAGATCATTTTTATTGGCAACTATAATCACCTTTTTGCCTTCAAGTTTTGCGCATGCCTCAGCATCTTCCTCCGAGAGCGCCTCTGAAGAATCGACAACCCAAATGGCAAGATCTGAGTCTTCCAGAGCCTCAATTGACTTTCCCACTCCCAAGCTCTCAATTGCATCCTCCGGAGTCCTCAGTCCCGCCGTATCCATCAGTTTCACAGGCACTCCCGCCAGGCTTGCAGCCTCTGAGAGGACATCCCTCGTTGTTCCGGGGATGTCGGCGACAATCGCCCTGTCTTCATTCATCAGGGCGTTTAGCAGGGAGGACTTTCCAACATTCGGCTTACCGGCGATAACAACCTTCAGCCCTTCAGAAAACACCCGGCCCCTTTCAAAGCAAGCAATGAGGCTTTTCAAGTCCTCCATGGCGGCCTCCGCCTCACGCCTCACTTCAAGGCTTCCTATTTCCTCATCTTCATACTCCGGATAATCTATGGATACTTCAATTCTTGCCTGAAGGGTGAGAATCCTCTCCCGGACTGATGAGATTTTCCGTGATAGGCTTCCTGCCAGCCGCCTGGCGGCGCTTTCCTCAGCTTTGCGGCTTTTCGCGTCTATAAGCTCCATCACCGCTTCCACCTGGATTAAGTCTATCCTGCCGTTTATAAAAGCGCGCTTTGTAAACTCGCCCGGCTCCGCCAGCCTCGCTCCGCTTCTAAGAGCAAGTTCAAGAACCGATCTCACCGCTCTCATACCGCCATGGCAGTTTATCTCAACTACATCCTCAGTTGTGTAAGAATTCGGACCAAGCATCACGCTTGCCAGAACCTCGTCTATCACCGTCTGGCCGTCCATCGCGAATCCGTACCGCATAGAGTAGGATTTCGGCTTTCTACCGCCCTTGGGGATGAAAATCTTGTCCAATATGCCAAGGGCTTCGCTTCCCGATATGCGGACGATGCCTATCCCGCCCCTTCCCAAAGGCGTGGATATTGCTGCTATCGTATCTGTCAGCGGCATTTCCTGCTCCTTTAATAGCCTTATTTTATACCGGCGACCAGCCAATGCGCCTGGAGTCGGAACTCTCCCATGCGCGCAGGCGCCTCATATACCGCTTTTCATATAAAACCGCCTTTTTTTGTTGATTATACAGCGAGTGCAAAATTCCGATATCAATCGCGCCACTCAGTGGACAGTCAACAAAAAAAGGAACATTTGATGAAAAGCGGTATAGAAAAGCAAAAAGCCTTGGAGCCGGAGTTCAGAAAGAAAAGCGCGGAAAATGCCGCTTCTCTTTCCGAGTCCCTAATGCGCAGGCGTCAGCCTGCGCATTATCCAAGGTTTCATGGCCTCGCATCCGCCTAAATGAGCGCTTTTTTCTCCATAACGCATTCCCGCTTTTCAGGCTACTTGTTCGCTATGACCACATAGCGAAAAGGCTCCACCCCTTCGCTGTAAGTGGTTACAAAGCGGCTGTTTTGAAGCGCCGCGTGTATTATTCTTCGTTCGTATGGATTCATGGGTTCCAGAACTACGTTTTTTCTTGTAGCCTTTACTTTTTTGGCCAGGTTTACGGCAAGCGACTCCAAAGTTTCCTTGCGGCGCTGCCTATAGTTTTCAGTGTCTAATGTAACGTTGATGTACGGAGCTTCGCCTTTGTTTACTACAAGATTCACCAGATACTGCAGAGAGTCCAAAGTCTGGCCCCTCTTGCCTATAAGGATTCCCATGTCATCTCCAGCCAGGTTGATCATGAGCTGCTTGTCCTTCAGAGCTGTTGTCACAGTTAGGGGCAGGTTCATAGCGGCAGCTATTTCGCGCAGAAAATTCTTCGCCAGCTTTTCGGGATCAAACTTAATCTTCACAAGCACCCGCGCAGGTTTGCTGCCAAATCCCAGTATGCCTCTGGCGCCTTGATCCAATACAGTTATCTCCGTATCCTCCCTGGAAGAGCGCAGAGCCTTCAAGGCTTCCTGAACAGCTTCGTCAACCGTCTTGCCTGTCTTTTCAATACTATCCAACATTCTATTTTGAATCCTCCTTTTTAGCGGAAAGGTGAATGCCGTAATACTTATTCAAGAAGGCCTGCTGCCCCACTTGGAAAATGTTGCTGGTGATCCAGTAAATGCCAACGCCTGCCGGAGAATTGACTGTAAAGAATGCCATCATGAGAGGCATGGCAAACATCATTATCCTCTGCTGCATTACCGCATTTGAATCCTTATTAGTCTGGTTGGTCATTTTCATCGACAGCCAGCTGCTCAGAAACGTTGTGACAGCGGTCGTCAAAGGTATTATAATCCCGGGAAAACCGATGCCTGCAGCCTCTAGAAGGTTGAGTCCGAAAAAGTTCTCCATATTCTGCTTCTGGGTGAGAAGCTGCACAATGTTCTCATACGCCTGCGGCGAAGCCAGCTGCTTTACGCTTTCAACCAATGGGGCGGCTGGATCTCCGTGCAAAAGCTTATCCCAGTCCGTAGCAGAGAGCTTGTTTAGAACCTTTTCCAAGTTATGAAAGCTGCCGGTTGCCAGAGGATCTAGATCAAATACTCCGTTAGGCTCGCTAGAAGCAATGGATGTCGGAATGTGCGCAAGGCCGACGTTCATTGTAAACCCCGTCCAGTGAGGCACCTGCGTGATCGCTTGGGCGAGCGAGCCGTAAACGTCGCGTAGCTTAGCGATAAATAGAAAACTTTGATTCATCAGATAGGTCAGCGCGAAGAATATAGGCATCTGTATCAGAAGCGGAAGGCACCCCGACAGAGGATTTACTTTGTTCTTCGAGTACAACGCTTGAATTTCGGTGTTCATTTTGCGCTGAACTTCGGGATCCTTTGAATCTCCGTATTTTTTTCTTATTTTTTCAACTTCAGGATTAAGCTTTTGCATGACTGCCATTGATTTTTGGGATTTAATGGCAAGAGGAACCATAATCAAACGCATGATTATAGTCAGTATTATTATTGATATTCCCAGAGAATTCTTTTCTGTAATCGGATAAACGAAATTGAAGACAAAATCTATAATCCAGCCCATAAACTGAGATATAGGGCCGATGATGACACCCGGATCCTTCTGAATCATTGCATTTGCACTTAGCAGCACTAACAATCTGATTTCCTCCCCACGCTTGCTCTGCACCCGGCGATTGCCTTAATTCCGCTTAAGCTAGACTGCTTCCCTCCTGCTTTAAAATGCCCTTCCGGGCTTTGCAGCCTGCATATTTTTTGCGCGAGCGCATTCTTCAAATCCTAAAACCTGTCTGGGGCGAAATGAATGCAAAAAAGCGTCGCGAAGCAGAGATTGTCTATTAGATATCAAATATTTCAAGGAACCGGATCGTATCCTCCCCTGCAAAATGGATTGCAACGCAAAATCCTCTTCGCGCCAAGGAGCATTCCCATTGCCGCTCCATATCTCTCCACAGCCTCATACATGTATTCCGAACATGTGGGTGTGAATCTGCAGGACGGCGGAAGTACTGGCGATATGAATTTCTTGTAGAATGCCAATGCGGCAAGCAAGGCTTTCTTTACCATGTCTTAATTCCTTCCGAAGCTTGAAGCTCACATTGGCGCCTTATCAGCGCTTAGCGTTTTTTGCTCGGCCCGCTTTAGAAGGCCTTGCTTCTTCAAAAGATTAACCATGGCGCGCTGCACCGCGGCGAAAGGCGCGCCCTTTGCGCTTTTTCTCGCTATGAACACCAAATCGTTGCCGGCCGCCACCCTTTCTTCTGACAAGCGGTAGCTTTCGCGTATAAGCCTTGTAACTCTGCTTCTTACAACGCTCTTGCCGACTTTCTTGCTTACAGATATTCCAAGACGGTTCTCATTCGTATCATTTGCCAGCGCATACAGTACCAGTTCGGAATTTGCGCAAGATTTGCCGCGGCTGTATACATTTCTGAACTGCCGGTTCTTCTTAAGGGTTTGCGTGAACTTCAATGTGCTTCCTCCTTGGCGAAAGCCCGCGGCTGAAGTCCATCCATATACCTGCCGCAAGGCTTTGCCCCGCCAGATGCGCGTCAATTTCCAGCCGGTCTAGGAGTCCGCCTCAATGCTTGCGCAGCCGAATGCAACGATTTTGGGGCCGGATTATGGACTCTATCGGCGGCGCTGCGTTATCGCGCCTAAAAATCGCTGCATGCCAATGCGCATCAACATATTTCGCAAAACAGGATCCCGGGCTGCATTACGCTATACCGCTTTTCATCAAATGTTCCTTTTTTGGAGCTTGACTGTCCATTGAGTGGTGCGATTGATATCGGCAATTCGCACTCGCTGTATAATCAAGCTCCAAAAAAGGGCAGTTTTATATGAAAAGCGGTGTATAAAATGAAAGCCCACGGTCTGCGGGCTTTTATCGAGCGTCCGAAAGATTGATCCCTTGCCCGCGCAACCGTTGCTAGCGGGCAAGCTCTGAAGGCGCGTTTGAAAAACCTACATTTAAAAAGTTTGCGGAATTCCCCGCAACCCCATAGGCGTTTGATTTTCTGGCGCGCCTTTGCAATCTCTTTTCATCTGAAAGAATTGATCCAAAGCTATGCAGATAAAGTTTTTCTGCCTTTCCTCCGCCTTCTCAGCAAAACCTTGCGTCCATCAGACGTCCTCATCCTCTTGCGAAAACCATGCTCTTTGCTTCTTTGGCGTTTTTTTGGCTGATACGTGCGCTTCATAGTCTGCACCTCCTTTAAGTTGCTTGTTGGCATAACGGAATAGAATGCAATCAAGCCGATGCTGCTGCAAAATCTGCCCAGGCTCTAGACGAAAGAGGAATAGAAAATGCATTCTAATGGCATGCCCAAGTATTTAGACGCCACCTCCTGAGTTGCCCGCAATTTTGACCCTAGGATTCGCCGTGACTGCGGCATTGAGGGAGCGAATCTGCTTTTTTAGCATAAAGCTGGCATTGCAATTGAAAATCCAGATTTTTAAGATGCTTCTTTGAGCCTAAGGATCTCATAAATGAACGACAATCATCTTTTTCAGCATACACATTATAAGCAATATTTAATTCAGAGTCAAGGCTGTAAAACCAAATAAGAGAAAAAAAGAGCAGCGATTATGCCAAACATTATAAAACACGCTAGCTTGACGCGCTATTGCACTTTTAGAAAAGCGTCTTAAAGCAGCATATTCTAAACACATTTTTATAGCGCGCAATCTTTCGAGAATCCCTAGATGCTTCCAGTTTTAAGGAACGATGCTCCGAGACGGCTTTAATGTAAACCCCTATTTAAGTTTAAGTTCATTAAGCCGCTTAAAGAGCTTCTTCTTTCTTGACATTTGCTTATGCCAAAATCCATAATGCATGAGAGTTGCGAATGCGAGTTACGGCATGAAAATTCCGTTGAAGCGCCGCCGTACAGAGTGAAGGCGCTTAATTGCGCTCTTAATAGTATCAGCGCAAGTCACAGTCAATCTAACACAGGGCCGTTGACTGGAAATCTAAATGTTTTCATATGAACCCCTATGACGCTGCGCTTCACCGCCAATGGTGAAAATATTCAGTCAATTGTGTGTTTAGGGTAAGGACAAATATCCATAAAATGTATTTTCGTACTAAATCTCTTATATTTAAAGCTGACTGCACAGAGAGTGCTTTGCCGCTTTTCATCAAATGTTCTTTTTTTATATGAAAAGCAGTATAAATGCCGATATCAGCATTTATCAACTTGAAAGTGAAACAGCAAGCCTATGCAGAAGCAATTGTATGCAAAGCATCATTTAGCGCTCATCGCTCAATTACTTGACAGTCATGAGTTTATTTACAATTAATGGTATATTACATCTAATTTAGTCAATGCCATAAAACTATTGAATTTCTGTCTATTTTCCTTTATAATATTCCCGATATGCATAA
>JAISZB010000107.1 GCA_031269465.1 Clostridiales bacterium
ATAGAGAGGCAAGTCGCGAGGCGTTGAAATTATCAAAATCTCTTGTATGCCTGAAAGCATAAGCACAGACAGCGGATAGTATATCATGGGCTTGTCAAACACAGGCAAAATCTGCTTGGTGATGGATCTCGTCACGGGGTAGAGCCTGGTTCCGGAACCGCCGGCTAGGATTATTCCCTTCATGAATTCGCGCCTCCGTTAAGGGATTTCCACCCTCTTTTTTCTTGCTGTGAACGTGGGCGGCGTGCCTATAGCCAGGATTTTCTGCAAATGAATGCCCCAGCCAGCCATCAGTTGCTATTTCACCGCCCTTTTCAACAGCAAATGGCTTTAAAGGCCCTCCGGACGCATTATCAACAGCAGCGAGTCGCATACGCCCGATTTTCCTCAGCCCTTGTTTTTTGCCGCTTCCAAGCTCTTGCAGCTCAACAGCCATGGCGGCAGCGCTTTGCTCCCCGCACCCCTTCCTGAGCTTTCGCCATGCCCTTCACCGCCGATGCAGGCTTCATCAACTTCAACGGCGCCGCTTAATCTCGCTCTGCAATCCGCCATGTCGCTATAAACCATGTCCTTAAAGGCGCGCGGGCACCCTGAAATATTGCATCGGCACCGGATGCTTGATGTTTGTATTGCGGATGCCAAAGCAGTGGGTCTCGAAGGATTTTAAATTCATTTCCATTACAATCGGGACAGACGAAGCCATCCGACCGCCTCAACATAAATAGATGGCCACGACATTGCTTCTCTGTGTTAAACCGTATTGCAAATTCATCAAAGGTCAAGTCATTGGATATTCTTTCATCCTGCTTAATATTGTGCATTTTTTTGGTTGAGTCAAGTGCATAGTCATTTCCAAGAAAATAATATTTTAGATATAAACTCCTAATGTGCATTTTGAAAAATCACAAAATATCTAACAATATAAACGTGACTTTTGAAATCAGACTTAAAATTAATTATGAAATGTGTATATCAATCCGAGTAGTAAAGTCTGCATTATAGTTGCAATTCAGTTCATTATACTTAAAAAGCATAGAACATTGAAAATATTTCTACTAGATCGAAAAATGCACATTAGGAGTATAAATTGCAATATCAAATGCAACGGATGCCATAGGGATTTTTTCCTCTTCACAAGCGGAAATAGAGGGGACGGGTGGAGGCGAAGGCGCCCCTTGCGCTGCGTCGCGCTTTGCGCTGTTTTAAGGATCTCTATCTCAAACATTTCCGCAGGAGTCTTGCAACCCAGAATTTTCCTGGGAAGGTTGCTGTTCCAGTGTCCGCCGCCTTGGAGATCAGCTGCGCGGGCATGGCGTCCGCGCTTCCCCCCTTTTCCGCGAAGCGGCGCGGAAGCCCGCTGCGGCGCTCGCCGGCCCCCTTCTCGAAGCTTGAGCGGGGATGGCGGAAAAAGACGGCGCGCTCCACGGCGCCGCCCCGCCCCGCGAACTCCCGGCCGTTGTCGCCTGCGGTGCTTTCCACGTTGCAACAAAGCGTCTCGCGGACTCTGCCGCAGATCCTTGATTATTTTCCCCAGCGCGAAACCGAACCGACGTTAGCGTCGGCGCAAGCTTGATTATCCATTGAACGGTACGAAATGCCGATATCGGCATTTCGTACCGTTCAATGGATAATCAAACTCCGAAATTGGCAGATTCATATGCAAATCCTTAAAACTGCTAGAAATGCAAAATAGCCAGTAGCCGATCATATTACCACTCTTTCGTAATTTCAGACGGATCAATGCCAAACTTCTCGCTAAAAGTTGCCAAGTCCTTATTATTACGAATTAGCATAATGTCCTCAAACTTACCGGTAGCCAAATCTTTAAAACCCGCAACTTTTTCGCCCGTGCAAATGCTGGAGTGAATTACGGGCTTTTTGCCCGGATCTGGCTTTGTTGTTTCGGCCTTGCGCTTACCCCCGAATATCATTGTGAACCTCCCTTCAATCTGATAATAGGCTTCCTCATCAATAATACACCTAACGCATGGTTAATCAAGTGTTTTCCCCCGGTTTCAGGTTGAGTCAACACTGTTATCATAGCGCGGCTTGACAGCGTCAACGGCGAGGATTGCCCTTTTGCTTATGAAGCAGGCTTATGTGCGATAGAGTAGGCTATAGCCAGTTTAGGCGAAAGTATTAAGGCTATGCGCAAAAAATACGCGGAGTATCCATCATTTCATAAAAAAGGCACGTGAGCGACTGCTTCCGAATAGGCGGCGCGGTTGAGATCAGCACGCCGACGCCTGTAAGGGTAAATGTCTAATTCGCAAAAGAATAAAAAGACCGGCTATTGAGTAATCTCAACAGCCGGTCTTTTTATTCTTTTGCGATGTTACTTGATATAGGCTTCAATGAAGTTTTTGAACATCTGTTCTACGCTGGCTCTGTTAGCGGTATCTAAGGGAGAATATCTGTTATCCCCTACGCCTGCAATCAGTCCGCATAGTTTCATGTCAGTTACCGCTTCTTTAGCCCACGAGCCAATACTGCCATCGTCTGCAAAAGGAATGTAATCGTTCTCTTTTTTTAGCGCGATACCCTTGTACCTCATGTAATTGTTTAATATGACTGCCATCTTTAGGGCGCGCTTGACCGCTTGGATCGCCTCGGAGCGCCGGCGGGGCGGCTGCAGAATGCAACGCCGCTTGAACCGGGCGTTTTTCCGCAGCCGGCGCCTTTCTTGATATTCCTGGCTCCTCCCGCCCCTCCAGCAGGCGCTCCATTTCTGCGGCGCCCGCTTGCGCTCCGCCTTGCAGGCGCATTGGACCAGGGCTTCAGCTCCTGGCGGCCGTCCTCGGCCGAGCCGGTCGTGCCGGTGCCGTTCAAGCATATGATGGCGGATTTTTAAGCTTTATGTGCATCAATTTCGCACTCCGATGGATTTCCCGTCGAATGCAGGATATTCAATGAAGATCAATTTAGGGCAAGCGGTTGCATTCTTAAGCAACTCAAAGAAGGTGCGGACTACAGCGAGCTTGCAAAGGAATCGGCACTGCTTATTCGCCCATTATTCTCCCGTAGCTAGTCCGTTAGAGAGCGAGGGTCCCCCGATATTGTTTCAAACTTCAGGATTCAGATTTGTCTGCGCCATTTTAAGTAGATAGGGCTGAAAAACCGCAAATTAGGTCTTGAAATATGCTGATTTGCATGATAGTTCAGATTATCTCCGATACGCTTGACTGCAAAGCTGTATAAATCAAGGGCAGCTTAGTTCTCATGCAAAAGCCTTGGGGTTGCAAGCCGCGCAGTTTCGGGAGTTGAAAAGCTTTAAACGTAATTATAAATGCATTCGACTTTCTGCGCCGAGCAGTTTCCCGTAGCATAAAAGGTCGCGTTTAGGTATGCTCCTACGCAAAACACGCCGTGGCGCCTTTAAAGCGCCTACGGCGTGTTGTGATTATTTTACTGATAAACATGTAAAAAACCGAATTTGAAGGCGATGATTTTTGAATTCCCCTGAAATCCAAATCTCGCTTCACCACAGTTATACTGCTTTTCATATATAATTACCTTTTTTGGAGCTTGATTATACAGCGAGTGCAAAATGCCGATACAGGCATTTCGCACCACTCAATGGATAATCAAGCTCCAAAAAAGTAACATTTGATGAAAAGAGGTATAAAGCGAATTTGGCAAAAACTATCCTATCACTTTAAGTCGCTCATCAATGGGCAAGAAAGTCTTTTCGCCTGCCACGCCAGCAGGATCGCCAAAGGGCATTTGTGCGATCAGCTTCCAGTTCTGCGGAATGCTCCATGTTTCTTTGACTTTTTCATCGATAAGCGGATTGTAGTGTTGCAGGCTTGCTCCTAACCCCTCCTGCGCAAGAGCAGTCCAGATAACGAATTGCAAAATTCCGGAAGCCTGATTCGACCATATGGGAAAATTAGCTGCATATGAAGGAAAGTTCTTCTGCAAGGTTTCTACCGTCTCCTGATCCTCAAAATACAAAACCGTAGCATATGAATCGGAAAAAGAGCCTATTTTCTTCTTGGTTCCTTCAAATGCCTGCGGCGCTGCAATTTTCTCCAGCGTTTCAAGGACTATGCTCCACAGCTTCTTATGCTCCCTCCCTTTCAGAAGTGTAATTCTGCTGCTTTGCGAATTGAACGCCGAGGGAGAATGCTTGATTGCGATTTCAAGTATTCTTTCTATGTGATCATCTGGAATGGCGCAGGTACTTGACAAGTCATATATCGTTCTGCGATTTTCTATCGCTTCCAAAAAACTGTTCATAACTGCCTCCTAATTTACTTATGTGATATGCATATTAATTTTCTATTATGGATTTTGACTGCAAGCATGAGAGTGGACAAGTCAATCCCCAAAATAGTTCATTTAGATGCAATTGGCGGCAAATTGGCATGAATTGCTTTCTAGGCTTTTATTTCCAATTATCCATTCAGCGCTGGATTTCAGACGTCAACGCATTAATTTTCAACGTGAAGCTTTTAAAGAGTACTGCCCTTTTTTCATCCACAGTTGTTATGCGGCGGATACCCCCGCCTTTAGGCATGGGGAGGAAGCCGCATGTCCTCCTTTTCAGTTAGGATGGCAGTTCTCCCGGACAAGAGGTTGAGCTTCTTGCAGCTGATTCC
>JAISZB010000131.1 GCA_031269465.1 Clostridiales bacterium
AATGAATTCTGCTATCGCTTCAACCGAAGGAAATTTAAAGGCCAGGGCTTTTTCAGGCTTCTCAGCGCATGCGCTTCATCCAAGACGATCATCCTCAGGGTACTCGTCGCCTGATGCGGTTTCGGCTCTCAAAAAAAGCCTTTTTTCAAACAAGGGGCCAGTGCGCTCAGACGCCTCCCAAAGAGCAGACGATATTTAGCAATCCTACTAATATTCTGTATTTATATGTAATTGTTAAATTTAATCATTAAAAATTCCGTAAACAATATTGTGAATTTTTTATCAAATCAAAAAACTGATCAAACTGGAGACTCATTTTTCTTTTTTCCTGGAACGGCGTTTTTTAAAGGTTTGGAAGGGATAGTCGCGGGCGAGCCCCTCAAAGGACTCTTCAGCGGTCTCCACGCCCTTCAGCGGGATCGCCTCGCCGAGGAGCTTGGCTCCGTCGGCGAGCAACTGCCACGCCCCGTTGATCCCGCCGCCTTGGAAAACGGGCATGGACAAGGGCCGCCTGCACATTGTTCCTGCAATATCCGCCGAGTCTTCTGTTTCAGCGGCTCCTAGTGCAGACAGTCTTAATTGCGCTACAGTCCTATTTGGCTATAATTAAGCATTTTATAGGCTAAAAACGTGTCACGCAATTAAGAGCGACAGCACTAGCATGCTGTTCAAAGTCTGGGAGCCGAAGTTGCAGGTTCCGGCGGAATTCGGATCCAAATCCAAAAGCGCGGCGGCCGGCGACGCAGCTGCGGGAGTATCCATGACTTGATTCATCGCCCTGAGGGACTCAATATGGCAAACTACAGCTAAAATTCCCGCCGATATATGCAAATCCAGTTTTTTCATGCGAGAATCCACTGGATCGATTATATTTTTATGTCTTATATGAGCGTCTGAAATAAGCTCCTGATTTTGAATAAAGCTAGCAGGCTAATTGTTCCAACCCGCTTAATAGGCTCCTCCAGTATATTCTGAAATTCAAACTAATTTTTGGAATATGTTAAAATGAATTTATATATCATAAATAATATATATTAGTGAATATATGAAAATATTTTCAAAATACCGTTTTATTCAGAGCTGAGTTGAAACGAGCCTTGTTTAGAACTCTTGTTTGAAGAGATTCAGAAGTTGCCCTTCAGCTGGTAATTATTCTGATTTTATGTATTTTCGCATAAGCTACAAGATGATTTCCGCCCTGCCGAGAGCTCATAGGGTAAAGACCTATTACAGTCTGTATGAAATACACTATAATTTAGCGATTAAAACAGTGTACGTAAAAAACAGTTGAAACGCGAACTTGTACAGACAAGTGTCATAAAACAGCGGATTAAAACTAAAAGCATTTTTTTATAAGATCCATCCATTTATCGATTATTTGGCCTGAATCGTACTCTAAAGCATTTTTAGCAGAATTGTATCTCATCGTTGCTAATTGCTCCGCGCTCATGGACATGCTTTTTTTCATCGCAAGATCGAATGCCGATTCAGCATCATTCAAGTCAAATATGAATCCATTAATGCCGTCATGTATAATCTCTGTCCCTCCTGTTGTACTAGATGCAATGCATGGAGTGCCAGCAGCCAAAGCCTCTATTAAAACAATTCCAAAGGGTTCTGACTCAGACGGCAAAATAAGGAAATCATACTCGCAAAGAATAGCCTGCAACTTCCCTTTGGAGCAGAAGCCCAGATTCTTAATTCTATGATCTCTCTCGCTTGACAAATCTATTTCGCGCTCCAAAGGTCCTCTCCCCACAAAAGCTACTTCTAAATCGCAATCCTTGTTCCTTTCAAGCCACGACAATATTAAGTCTATGTTCTTCCTCTTTATATACTGGCCGACAAATATGTACTTATTGCATTTCAAATTACTATCCTCTCTTTTTCTGTATAGCTCGCAATTTACAGCATGATTGACAATTGATATGTCAGCGTCAAGAACATTCCTTAATTGCTCAGCTGATTTCTTGCTAACGCAAAATGCTCCTAGAAAACATTCTTTAAGATGTCTTTCGAATTCCTCAATATTGTCGATGCCTTCGTTGGGAAACTTTGATCCATCCCATGCATCCCATGAAGTAAAATAAAAGGAAGTGTTCCTCTTGAAATACTTTGCGTTTTTGTTCAGCAACCTGCTGTACGGCGCAATGCCTACGACAACTATCTCATTTTTCAGGAAATAGAGTCTGGATCTATTGTACAAGTTCATGAATAGATTGAAGACTGCCTCGTAAATTCTATGCTCCCATATCAGAGTTATATAGAATAACTTTAGGATTCTGGAGATTTTCAATATGATTTGGGGGCTGGCTCTGAGTCCGCATTTCTCTGAGCAATCGTATAAAGCTTTAAAATGGCTCCTATCTCCATATTCATGGACTATAAATATAGTTCTGGCCCTTTTCGGAATATAAATCACCCAATTCATCTTTAAGTTTCCTTCACTCAGGAAATCGGAAGAATTCCTAACGGTTAGTTTCAATTCGCGGGTGGGTATTCGATCCTAAACCGCTTCCAAATCCTAGGGGGTATGAATGGTTCAGTTCATATAGCTAATAAGCATTTAACTTTCTGCAATTATCGGTTTTAACTGTTCTAAATTGACATTGTTAAATTAAGTAAATTATCATATCTTTGTCGATTATCCATTAACCTGTTAATATTGGGTGAAAGCGGAGGGATATTCATGGCCTTTCGGATGGGCGGGATCAAACAGCCTCAATTCCGATATGTCTGAATTGAGTTCTCCGAATTCGGCTCCATTCTTAAAGCAGTATGTATAAATGGCGGCATTTTCACTCTTTTCTGTAAATTCCACTCCGCGCTTTTCAGTGTTGTCCCTGTCTTCGGCTATTTTTTGCGCGAAAGCGGGCGCGGAGCCGCCTTTAAATCCGGTTGCGGAAGGAAAGCCAGCCGCACTCGATGCATTTATTCATCGCAGCCTCGCAGGCGCAGGGCTGTCCATCGCGGCGCCGAAAACCTCTCCAGGGAGCGATTTCCCCGGATTGCCCGCCAGCTTGCCGAAAGCCTCGGGCTCGCACTCCCGCTTTTGCCGGCGACGGCCTTCATCCTTGCCTTTGCCTTTGAGCAGGCGATTGCGGAGAAGCGATGGACTGCCGTCATTTTGTATAGATTCAGCGTAGATGGAAACTACGGCTTCTCCTTGCAAAAGCAGCTTGGCTTCCAGCGCGGCGGTTTCGAATTCTATGGAAGCCGCTTCCTCTTTATTCGCTGAACGGCGTTTTTTAAAGGTTTGGAAGGGATGGTCGCGGACGAGCCCCTCACTGAACTCCTCAGTGATCTCCACGCCCTTCAGCTGGATCGCCTCATTGAGGAGCTTGGCTCCGCCGGCGCGCAGCCGCCCCGCCCCGTTGATCCTGCCGCCTTGGAAAACGGGCATGGACAAGAACCGCCTGCGCATTATTCCTGCATTATCCGCCGAATCTTCTGTTTCAGCGGCTCCAAGCATGCTGTTCAAAGTCTGGGAGTCGAAGCTGCAGGTTCCGGCGGAATTCGGATCCAAATCCAAAAGCGCGGCGGCC
The DNA here is from genome assembly GCA_031269465.1 of Clostridiales bacterium. GTDB lineage: Bacteria > Bacillota > Clostridia > Lachnospirales > WQUN01 > JAISWZ01. Next base: position 3,546 of record JAISZB010000131.1, read on the forward strand.
GGCGACGCAGCTGCGGGAGCGTCCAAGACTTGATTCATCGCACTGAGGGACTCAATGTGGCAAACTACGGGTAAAATTCCCGCCGATATATGCAAATCCAGTTTTTTCATGCTCGAATCCACTGGATCGATTATGTTTTCTATAAGCATTGGAAAAAAGCGCCTAATTATGAATGAAAGCAAATTTAGAAGCTGACTTTCCTTATCAGGACAGTTTAACACCCTTAACATAAGCTCAACAGATGCCAAAACGATTTCGAATTAGAGTTCTAAAGAAGATTCTCTTGATGCATTCAGCTCTTTTTTCATTATTTGCCTGTCTAAGTTTATATTTAGGCAATGTCGAATGGCATTTGTCCGGCCAAATATTCGACATTATTCCTGAATGTCGCCGCTCCCAAGAAGCCTAATATTTGCGCCAGGTATTTTTTGCAGTTGCAGCTGATTTTTTCATTAGGCGCTTTTCGCTGGATTTCAGTTAAATTCATCTAATAGTAAGAAGTGTAAAAGCTATTTCTTTATTTCAGTGGGCTGGAATGATCCGCAACCCGCCGTCGTCCTATCTTCGCCGTTTTTCATAGCTGTGTCGACTTGGAAGTGGTATTCTTCAACGCACCAGTGCTTCTGTACGGAGGAAGCGAAAATTTCCAAATTTTCTACGCTTAAGAAGAAGTATCGATAGCCGACTTCGGGAGGCTTATACATAGGCATGCTTTCGATTCAAGATGGCGTGCTTCGCATGCCGCTTATCGACTGCACAGGCAAGACTACGGAAATATTGTTGGAAGAAGAGTTTTTGGGCATGCCAGGATGAAACACGCCGATTCTGCACGAAACAGCGGGAAGCTACCGTTCGATCGATCGGCGCGCATAGATGCATTTCTCGCACGAACATCCGTGAAGATCCGACGGATATTCGCTGGCGAAGGCACAGATTTGGAGGAGGCTCAGCAGTCTTTCCGCGAAGCCGGGGCGAAAATAAAGCGGGAGGCGTTCGAATGATTGTTTGGCGCTACGGTCGAACCCGCCTACAGCGGACGATTCTAAACATGGCATGGCTACAGGGGTTTGGCGATCGACAGGTGCAGAATCCCTCTTCCCGCCGTTGAAGCGCCCGGATCGGCATTCGGATGCCAGTAGCCGGACAAAGATGCGCTGACTTCGATTATCTGCGGCATATACAACCAAGTTGCGGTCGGTGCTGAGATCGATCCTTTGTCGACAGACGAGTTGATCATGGCCGAAAAGCACCTGGATCGCTTTTGGAAAAAAGATGCCCCGCGAGAGAGCTGAAGATATGGCGTTAAAATATTAAAATGGGTCTTTCAACTTAGCCGGGCAATTTTCCAAATAAGTATAATATACCCTTAGCATTTCTAGTGTATTGGATATTAGTTTTTTATGCGGAAAATTAGTGAATATTACCAAGACGCATCTTTATCACTTGTATTCTCGGCGACCTCCTTAATAGATTATATTTATGTGAATGTTTGCGAAACTTCACTTGCCTGGCGTCATGGGCGTAATTTGCAACTTGCATTGACTTGCATTGACTTGCGCCCGCAGTAGAAGCCTATCTTTCGATCATTCTTATGAGCAGGTTTTTGCCCTCTGTCTTGCCGTACGAAAATGATGCTTGAATATGAGTCTTTTTTTGCCTTCTTGGTTTATCAGGGGGCTTCTGCTGGATCCCCCCTCGCTGGTCTCCTTATTTATCTTGAGCGACCAGCCTTCGCGTCCTGTATACCTTGCTGAATCTCTCTTTCTGGATATTTTGCGGATATCTTGCAAAATATCTGGTGGATCCACTGCAAAATTGCTTCATCAATCCCTGGAATCCAGGCCTGTTTCGCTGAATCGGTGCGAATTCTGGGAAATGCGTGGGGCAAGGTGACCAGGCGGTCTTCGATGCCTTCCTCAGGCCGTCCATCTTTGAATGTTCCTAAATATTTAAAAAAATCGTCAACTTGTCGAATATCACCTAACAAATCTTCATATGTAGAGCCTGCACATACGGCGTTAAATGCCTTGATCAGAATCTGCTGTGGCCATAATTTTTTTTAAAATGATCTTTAAATGCCAATAAAACGGCTTTATAATTGCCTTTCCCTGACAGTTTATATCTCAGAGCTTTTAAAGTTGTGATAACTAATAGAAAAGAATAAGCTGGAAAATAAAAATACGCCCTGTGGCTTGCCACGCACTTGAGCATATTCCTGATGTTGTAGTAGATGGCAAGGTCAGAAGCCCTTCCGGCAGATCTACCGACTTTATGCCACAGAACAGCATTTGTATTGAGTTTTATCTCTTTTCCGGATTGCAACAGGCGAATGCAAAAATCCGTGTCCTCGCAATACATAAAATAAGACTCATCTAAAATTCCCACATCTCTAAATACTTCCCTTCTGACCATCATGCAACAGCCGGAAGCGAAAGTCTGATTTTGCTTAGAAGCTACGCGCTCAAAATGCCGAACCCTTCCTGTAAGCCTGTTGATGCTTCCGCCGGCGTACCAAATCATCGACGGCTCATCGTAATGATATATAAGCGCAGTGCTTACTATATTTTCATTGGCTATGCTCGCTAGTTCTTCGATAGTTTTTGCACCGACCACCGTATCGTTGTTCAGCAATAAAACGTATTCATAGCCATTGTTCAAGGCAAAGCGTATGCCGATGTTGCTAGCTCCGGCGAAGCCTAAATTTACATTGCTTTGGATGACCGCGATTATAGGATACGCCAATCGCAGTTTCTCGGCCTCGTTTTCCTTTGACGCGCTGTCAACTACTACTATGGCGGAATTTATGGAAGATTTGAGTATGCTGTCAATACATTCGGCAGTATCTCGGTAACCATTGTAATTAACTAAAACAACCGCTATTTGGCTATTCATCAGTCTCTCCTCGAGTCATGCTCTCCGCATGAAGACCAAGTGTGGTGAAACTATCGGATATACTGCTTTTCAATGGTAATTTATAGTATAGTTCATACAGGCTGTAGTTATCCTCTTATGCGTCCAAAGCGCTCAAAGGCTTCAATACAGGCTCTCCACATGAAAAGAATTTTTGGCAGTCTGGCAAAGCGTTTTTGTGCAATTTTTAAAAACACTCTATAATATACAGACTGAGGAAGATATCAAATTACGAATGCTGGATCGATGCCCAGAAAATACTAATCTAAAATTTTAGGACAGATTAATCTTGTGTCGGAGGAATTTCGACATGGATTTTTCCTCTGGCGTTTAGAATGATATCCGAAAAATATCAAGGAAGAAGGCTTCAGTACTGCAGTCTGGCTGATCAAATGCAGAGAAGGCAACCGGAGAGAGGGTTCCCGTGGAGGTCGGTGTGCTTCCGGATCCAACCGTCGGAAGCAGCATCACACTCGGAAATTTCGGCGTAGCATGAAGGCCAAATGAACAGGGATATAGTTCCAATTCCGGAGCCGACGGGCTTGATTAAAAAGGAACCGACAAAATCATGAAAGATTAGGCGAAATTTATTGACTAAAAGCATGATTTAGGGAAAATTTGCGGATCAAAGGCAGAAAGGAAGACCATGTATTTTAATGATAGACTCCCGCTTTAGTCTAGTTAATTACATTTTTTAAAAATCCAAATCCCTTAGCAATCTAGTTGCGACAGTATTCAATGGCTTATACTGATTTTCTTGAGCGGCTACTCATGCTTTGAATCAAAGGCAACTGGTTACATATGGCAATTTGATTATATTTTTTCTATTTGTCAGAAAAATCACGACTAATAATGTCCAATATTGCTTTCGCGACAGTATTGAAATCATATAATTCTCTTTGTTTAGGAGAAAGACATGTTGCCATATGTGGAACTAGTTTTTCTAAATCTAATAAAAGTTTAGAAAGCTCATCAATGCTATCATTCTGAAAATAAGTAGCCTGTTGTCCTAAGACCTCAGGTATTGACGCTGCATCGGATGCTATAACAGGCGTTCCGAATGACAAAGCCTCAACGGGAGGAAGACCAAAGCCCTCATATTTTGACGGAAAGATAAAACACAAGGCATGTCGGTATATTTCAGGCAATGAACTGTCTTCCACAAATCCTGTTACATGAACTCTCTTTTCGTTTTTTATGCTTTTGAATATCTCTTTCGTTTTCCATCCATTCCGTCCAACTAAAACAATATCATAGTCTACATACTCCTCTACATTCAAAAAAGCGGACAACAGTAACAGAAGATTCTTCTTTGGCTCGAAAGTAGATAATGCTAAAATGTATTTTTCAGGCAACACATAATTGCTTTTTACTTTTTCCCACAAATCCCAGTTTTCAGTTAATCTATCGTTAACCCCAGAATAAACAACATTTATTTTGTCTGTCTTAACTCTTAATATCTCACTTATTCTATTCTTTGAAAATTGTGAAACAGTTATAATACCCTGAGAATTGTAAACAGCAAAGCGAGTACTTATTTTTAGATACAATTTTTGCAGGTAACTGAAAGCATATGGCGCTTCCCAGGGTCCCATATCATGGATAGTGCTGAAAACGCCTTTACTTTTAAACAACATAGGACAGGGAAAAGCGAAAAACAAATATCTATCACCTTTAATTAGGTATAACAATATAGGTAGAGCAACTTGAAACAGAAACAATTTACTCTTACAATTAAATACATAAGCAAAAATTCTTTTATTATCTACTAAAGGCAATAAAAGCTTATGAATTTCTTTGTTAAAGAGTAATACATATTCGTTTTTTTTATCTATACATAGTAGTTTTTGGGAAACACATATAGCAAAACGTTCAATTCCTGTGATATGGTATATTAATGAGGTTAAGTCAATTAATATTCTCATGATTTTTCGCTTATGTCTCTGTGTTTATTTATAAACTTACAACAAGTTAAAGAAACTTTAGCGTTAGTGTTTTCAGTCTGATCAACAAATAGTACTTTCACAACTTGTCTCCTTAAAATATATAAACTTAAAATATATCATGCATAGTAGTTTCTATCTGTTTGGAGAACTGAGATAAACACACCATCCCTATCAAAGCGAGTGTTAAATAGTCATCCCCTAAACTTAAGACTGCCGAAGTGACTGGAGTGCTACCTCGATCTATCCACCAGAAACGCTGCAGTCCACCATTGTAAGGATGATGCCTCACTGAGGACTCCAGAACGCAATCGACAAGAGAGCACCCCCATAGGAAGGCTTGGAGAAGCCTGCGCAAAATTGCCGGAATGCGGGATTGTCAGGTTCTTATAAGTTAAGGTAAGTCTGAATATAAACCGAGCAACGTCAAATGCACCTGCTTAAAAGATTGATAGTCCATGGAGGCAGTATAATCAAGCTCAAAAACATGAAATTCATATATAAATCAGGTTACTTTCTTCCACACTGCTGACGGGCAGTCCTTGCCTTGGGAATAAACAGCCTTCCCTCGCACCCCGCATTCCTCGCGGCTTCCATATCCGCCTCGCTGTCGCCGATCATCAGCGACCTGCCCAAGTCAATGTTGTACTTCTCGGCCGCTTGGAGCAAGAGCCCGGGCTTCGGCTTGCGGCAGGAGCAGTTGATTTTATACTCGGTCCTCTCTCCCTCGAAGCCCTTGTCGGGGTGGTGAGGGCAAACGAAAATGTCGTCCACGTACGCCCCCTGCCCGCCCAGGAGGGTTTCCATCTTGCCATGGATTTCCCCCAGCTGCTCCCACGTAATATCCCCGCGCGCGATTGCCGGCTGGTTCGTAACGACTATGGCAAGCCTGCCGCCTAGGTTCGCCTCCTTAATGATATCGGCAATTCCGGCGTTTAGCTCGAAATCTTCTATATCGGTTAGTAGCCCCGCATATTTGTTTATCGTGCCGTCGCGATCGAGGAAAAGCGCGGACTGCCTGTTCAGCAGGCTCTTCGCCTTCACTACGCCTCTCCTGATGTCGTCCCCGGCCTGGCGGTGCCGCTCCGGCGTCCCGACGTCCTTGACGTATTCGGGCGAGCTGTATGCGCGCACCTCTCCGCTTGAGACCAGCTTAGGCAGCACCTCCCTGTCCAAGTCTGCCCTGCGCGGCTCCTTGAAAAGCTCGAATATCCTGGGCGACAGGATGTGCAGCCCCGCGTTTACCCGGTTCCTGCGCCAACCGCGCCTCTCCTCCTTGCTGAGAATCGCCGTCACCGCGCCGCTATCGTCCGCTGCGACCAACGCGCTGTCGAAAGGGTGGCTGTTCGGATGCGTGAACAGCGTAGCGGTCTTTCCAGCCGCCTTGTGGAAATCCATAAACCTCTTGACGTGTATGTCGAAGATCAAGTCGCCGTTTATGAACAGGAAATCCTCCGCCAGCAGGCCTTTGAGATAGTAAATCGCGCCCGCCGTGCCGAGCGGCTCGCTCTCGGTGATGTAGCCGATGCTAGCGCCGAACCGCCCTCCGTCTCCGAAATGATCCTTGATAACCTGCCCCAAGTGCCCGACGATCAGGATAATGTCAGTTACGCCCTGGCTTTTGAGGCAATCGATCTGGTGCTCAAGGATTGGCTTGCCGCAAACTTTTATCATCGGCTTCGGCGCTTCGGAATTCATCCCCGCCATTCGTGTGCCTCTGCCTCCCGCCGTTATGACAGCTTTTATGCTCACTCTTTGACCCCCTCTTCAACCCGCCTGACACTTAAGCGGGCATATCGGCAACCGCAGTTCTTGGCTCTTATACGCTTTCCACTTTCAGAACGTTTATCCCGCACCAGTCAGAGCGTCAATCTTCACGCAGATATCATTTTTGTGACGCAGAATACCTATGCCCTTCCCTTCGCATAGGCAATTTGCAACTGCTTTTACAACAGCCAATCAACAACTTTCGTCTTCGAGGATTTACAACTTAAAGCCGACACACCGTTCCTCTGGCATTAATGCAGTCTGTCATGCCTCGCAATCCTCCACATCATAGCAGACTGCCAGAATTCTGGGACAATCCTCTAGTTGCTTAGATGTTAATTTATGTTGTTTCAGTGTTGATGATATACGGCTTAACAGAATGGCCGTCATGGAAAAGAAAAGGATGATCAACCAATTGTCGCCATCCAAGTCTTCCGTGGATAATGCAAGAAAAAACGCAATAAAGTAGGCTGCAAAAAGATGGGGATTCTCCATGCAACGATAGACTCTGAGCATTTGACTGATCAATGCATAGAAAACATAGCTTATAAGCAAAGCACCTAAAACACCCGTTTTGTAAAAAATTCCGATATATGTGCAATGCGAGCCCAGTGGGGCGGCTCTAAGCATATTCTTTATGCCCATGCCGAAGATTGGAGATTCTTGCATCGTCATTCTCAAACTCGCTTCGTATAGTTCGAAGCGCGTATCCGTGCTGCTTTGGCGACCGTTGATAAAGCTTGCCGCAAGATCGAATAAAGCTTCAGCTTCGCTTGCATCATTCAAAAGCAGGATCATGTACAGCACTGTCAACCCAACGATGACAGTTGCCGCAAGTCTCTTCGCCTTATATGCCATAATGAATCCCGTCGCAAGGAATGCCAGCGCAATTCCCAGCCTGGAATGCGAAAGCATGACCGGAACCAGCGCAAGCATCAAGAATATTTGGGGGAAGGGGGGCTTCATCCGCGTTGAATAGCGCAGAATATAATGATATGCAAAGGGAAAAACGAGAAAGTAAAATAAGCATACCAAATTAGAGAAATCCATGAATGCTACTAGCCTGTAGCTTCTTACGCCCATGAGCCAGTCCCCTACATACAAGGGCATATTAAATAGCTTGAATGATTCGAAGCCATAGAAATTCAAGGCAAGCGTCAGCATTGACAGCGCAATGAGAATCAATGCATTGGTGAACATGCACTTGCACATCAGCCCCATGCTGATAGGATTCTCTTTGTAATACGCATAGTACAAAGCCGCTATCCCCCAGATGAAGGCTGTATTGAATGCCGCCATTACGCGATAGCCGCTCTGTGCTTCAGGCATATTGAAAATAATGGAGAACAAGTGCAAAGCCACGTAAAGCAACACACATTTAACTATTTTGTCGACTTTTACCTTGAAATTCCTCTTGCGCAGCAGTAATAGCAACAACCCTGCAAAGATAATAAACTGGATTATCTTAGGCAAAATAATTGCCAGCCACAAATATTTGAATAAGGCATATTCCATTTTGCCTCCTTTAATAGTAATCTCTGATTCCATTTCAGGTTAAGCCAGTTTCAAAGAATGCCATATCGTTTCACTTATCAGCATCCCAGCAGTTATTCCTATACTTCCAAGCAAGAAATAAAATCTTAGCATCATCAATAAAATACCTCCTAAACAGCCTTCTTGGATTGCAAAAAAATCTGAAAAGCCATTCATACCCTAATCTGCCGATCCACTTTGGAGCCCTTCTTTGCTTTCCGGCGATGAAATCAATCGCCCCGCCCACTGAGAATGACAGCGGGATTTGATACTTGTGCATATTCTCATAAATAAAGATGTCCTGCTTCGGCACGCCCATCCCGACAAACAGCAGATCAGCTTTCGATTCAAAGAGGATCCTGTTCATCCTTTCGATTTCCTTTTCATCTTTTTCAAAGCCAAGCGGGGGGGAATAGGCGCCGGCAATTTTCAGCCCCGGATGCCTGGCTTTCAATTTCTCAGCCGCAAGCGCGGCTACGCCCGGCGCAGCTCCAAGCAGAAAGATCGAATAGCCTTTCTGCGCACTGATGCCGCAAAGAGATAGGATCAGGTCGGCGCCGCATATTTTCTCTTTGAATGGCCTCCCGTACAGTTTCGCTATCCAGATCAACGGGTGGCCGTCAACGAGCAGCAGCTCGCAGCTCTTGCAGATATCCTTGAAGTAGGAATCCCATTCGCACCTTACGATCTGGTCGACGTTCGGCGTAATAACTTGCCCCACGCGCCTTTCCGCTATGCATTCCTCAATATGCGCGACCACTTCTTCAAGCGTTGCGTTATCCATGAGCGTGTTCATGAAAGCCATGCGATTCAGCGGCATATGAATCCTCCGTGCGTGAAAATGCTACTGCAGAACGCTTCGCCAGTAGCTCAGCATCTCAGCGACAGTAGTTTCCAGCGGTATTGACTGCTCCCATCCGGTATCACGCTTTAGCTTGCTGACGTCCCCCGCTATGATTTTCTCGTCAGTCGGCCTTAGAAGCTTTGGATCCGTAACCAGCTCGTACCTGACGCGCATCTGCTTTTCGATGATGCCTATGATGTCCTTGATTTGGTAGATTCTCTCCGATGAAACATTGTAGACGTCGCCGCGCTCGCCCCTGTCCGCCAGGAGGATAAGCCCCTTGACTAAGTCTCGAACGTCCATTATGGCGCGCTTGGCCTCAATATTGCCTACGCGGAGGGTCGGCTTTTCCGTCCCAAGTTTTTCCTGCTCAATTGCCCGCATGGTAAAATCGGATGTGACATCATTTACCTTCCGCGGCCCAGTCGTATTGAAAATCCGGGCTCTCACGGTTTTAATGCGATCATTCACAAAGTATTGAAAGGCAAGCATGTCCTGGCATGCCTTGCTGACGCCGTATGGGTGCAGCGGCTTCAACGCAGCCGTCTCCTTCACAGCCGGATCATCCAACTCTTCGAGCGTCAGCCCGTACTCCGCGCTGGAGCACGCCACCAAGACAGTCGGATCGTAATCCGGGCGCAACGCCCGGACTGCCTTGACGGATTCGAATACATTTATAGTGCCGGTGACGTTTGTGTCGGTTGTAGCCTGCGGCTGCTCCCAAGACACAGCCGGATAGCTTTGCGCTGCGAGGTGGAAGATCTGCTCCGGCAGATTTTCCGCGATTATCCTGTAGACGGATTGAAAGTACCTCACGTCGCATTCCTTCATCTTGATTTCAGGCCTCAACTTTTTAATGTCCGTTGTGGGCCTGTAGAATGTCCCGCAGACATCATGCCCTTGGCCATGCAGGATTTCTGCCATATGAGAGCCGATCATTCCTCCGGCGCCTGTCACTAGTACTTTCATTTAGCTTTCCTCTCTCTGGCGTTTGCGGCTTGCATTTTATTCAGTGAATCCCTGTCGCCGCAGGCTTTTCAATCTTGGATACCCCTAGTCTGGCTAATGTGCAGAACGTACTTGCGGAGGTCACTGCCTGAACATTGGCGAAAGTTGTAACAATCAATTTAGCGGGTGGAGCATGTGATGCGGATATCCAGCAATGCATTCGCTATCTTCGTGGAAAGCGTCAATTACTTCTGTTTAATATCAGTTGGAATCAGTTGGAGCTCCCCCCGCGCACGACAAATCATTCATCAACTCGTCTGCCATGTGCTCGCTATTCAATGCCTTGTTGAAGGATTTGCTCGCTGAAGCGCTTATGACTAGTGCCTTGTAAAGCTTAAAACTGTACCAAAACTTAGCAAATCATAGTATACTCATGGCATATCTCAATAGGGGGGATAGCCATGCCAAAGATTAATCATTCAGTCAACCTGAGCGACGATGAAGTGAACATGCTTCGGAACCTTACACGAAAAGGGTCTGGTGAAAGTGCTCGGACAATTATGCACGCTCACATTTTGGGGTCTTTCAACTTAATCGGGCAATTTTGAAAAAAGGCATAGCACCCCCTTGGCATTGCAAAATATTGAACTATCACACTTAGCTTTTTATGCGGTAAATTAGTGAATATTGCTAAGCCGCAACTCTTTCGCCTGAATTCTCGACAGCCTCCTTAATAGATT
>JAISZB010000147.1 GCA_031269465.1 Clostridiales bacterium
TAATACAGACTTTGCTACTTGGATTGTTATACACTTTTCACAATTAATTTAAAGTCTGATTTCAAAAGTCACGTTTACATTGTTAGATATTTTGTGATTTTTCAAAATGCACATTAGGAGTTAATATCTAATTTATTGCAAATAAAATCTACAGCCCCTGAAATCTGCGCCGCTTGGCGGTTTCAAAAAGCCGACTTGATGGGCTATGGCGATTGCAATCAAATGCACCTTATTTTCATATGAAAATCAGATTGCTTAAAGATCAGAATAGATTTCTCCCCTCAGCTCCTTGAATGCCGCAAACAAAGCTATATCCTATTTAGACAATTCTGAGCGCTCCCTTCCCAATGATTTTATCTTTTTATCCTAACAGCTTTGCCGCTGATGCAAATCATCATAGAATCTCCAAATGCGTTTTGAAAGCCTCAAAAGCATTTCTTAAAAATAAGCTCTAAGTAGTAATAATGGGGTTATTTTGCAGCAGAGGCCTACGGCTTGGCAACGCATAATAATTCAGCCTAAGAAAAGCTTGGCAATAATGAAAATATTTTTAGTTAAGATGATTGCACTGATTTGCAGTAACATATATATTTTAGCCCGATTATTCATGGAGCCTTCAAGCTCTAAAAAGGCAGGGTTCAATCAGTCTAGCTGATTATGGCAATTGTTTTACGCCTGCAGGGCGGAAAGGGCCTATAACAGTTATACAGATTTTCATTCAATGTTCCTTCTTTGGAGCCTGATTATCCAATGAGACATTGTATAATCAAGCTCCAAAAAAGTCAATTTAGTACGAAAATACATTTTATGGACATTTGTCCATACTTCAAACACACAAATGGCTTAATATTTTCATCCTTAGTGGTGAAGCGAAGCTTCATAGAGGTTTCTATGAAAATACATTTCATGGACATTTGTCCATGCCTCAAACACACAACTGGCTTAATATTTTCATCCTTAGCGGTGAAGCGAAGCTTCATAGGGGTTTCTATGAAAATCAGTATAGAATACGCCAGGTTCAGCAATCAATCTCAAAAAGGGGAGGGGAATAGTTCGCTCTGGAATAGAATGCTGGAAATCAAGAACAAAAGTAATCAGGCATGGCATTCAAGAATATATTATGCTTAAGGATTGTTGAAATCAGCGCGCTCTGCCTTGCCAACGCCCGATTTAGCAACCGGATTAGTCATTGAACCGCTTCATATGGCAATTTGCAGTCAAACGCAAGGACTTTGGAGGTTGGATATCCACTTTCAAGTGCGAAATGCCGATATCGGCATGAATCTATGTTCATTGCTATATCCTGTTCCTAATTTGACGGTATTTTTAACATTTGCATAGTTATGCAGGCTCGTCTTGCTATTTTCCTGCAATGCGCAGCGAAATGAGCGGCTTGTTTCTTTTACCCAAGGAGGCTCAACGCATGCTAAATTATTTATGGGGCGGGATGATTATTGTCGGCCTTATCGTCGGAGCGATTAATGGACGTCTAATGGAGATAACTAACGCTGCCATAGACTCTTCTAAAGAGGCAGTCACATTGTGCGTGACAATGCTGGGAATCATGTCCATGTGGACTGGGCTTATGAAAATTGCAGAAAAGTCAGGCCTGATAGATATGCTTTCGGGAAAGCTAGCTCCGGTGCTGCGCTACCTGTTTCCGGATATACCCCGCGATCACACCGCATTTAAGCACATATCAACAAATTTCATCGCCAATATCCTCGGATTGGGCTGGGCCGCAACCCCGGCTGGGCTAAAGGCCATGGAAGAGCTTCAGAGCCTCAATCCCTCCAAGGACGCAGCGAGCAAATCCATGTGCATGTTCATGATAATAAACATGTCAAGCCTTCAGCTGGTTACAATGAACATACTCGCGTACAGGGCGCAGTACAACTCTGCGAACCCTTCAGAGATAATAGCGCCCGGGATTATCACAACCATACTATCAACCATCGCCGGCGTCATGTTCTGCAAGATAGCTGAACGGAGGAGCTGGGAATGAAAGCTGTTCTTTATGCATCTAACCTGATAATCCCCTTGATGTTTCTTCTCATACTTGGATATGGATACTGGAAAAAAGTCGCCATGTATGACAGCTTCATCGAAGGCGCTAAAGACGGGATGTCCACTGTTGCGGGGATATTGCCAACGCTTGTGGGGCTTATGGTGGCCGTTGGGATACTAAGGGCGTCTGGAGCCCTAGATCTGATTTCCAATTTCATAGCTCCTCTGACGACCAGGCTGGGATACCCCAAAGAAGCGGTGCCTCTGACTTTTATGAGGCTTGTCTCTTCATCAGCCTCAACAGGGCTTCTTCTAGATCTGTTCAAAAAATACGGGCCTGACAGCTATATAGGAAGATTCGTATCTATTATGATGAGCTGCACTGAAACTGTTTTCTACACAATGAGCGTTTACTTCATGAGCGTTAAGATTACAAAGACGAAATACACCCTTACTGGAGCGCTTCTGGCGAATCTTGTTGGAATAGTCGCCGCGCTGTTTATAACAAACCTTATATATGGACCGGCATGAAATTCTTCTTGCTTTTATCTCAGATTGAGGTAGTATTAAGTAAGAAGCATAAGTTGCATGCGTCTAAAAGAATAATTAGGGCGCTGCTTGAGACTATGCTCATGCGGCGCTTTTTGCATAGGGCTGCGAGCAATTCTTAAAAAGCAGGAAAGGAAGATGTTATGGAGAAGCTTAATAAAATCTACAGCGGGAAAGCAAAGGACATCTATGAAACAGACGACCCGTCTTTTGCGATAATGGAGCACAGAGATGACTTGACAGCCCTGAATGGGGAAAAAAGGGGCTCATTTAATGAAAAAGGGATTATCAACCATGAAATAACAGGACTCATATTCAGTTTTTTAGAATCCAAGGGCATTAAGACTCACTTTGTAAGAGATCTGAATTCTAGGGAGAGCTTAGTCAAAAAAGTCTCCATCATACCTCTTGAAGTCATTGTTAGAAATGTCGCCGCTGGCAGCTTCTCAAAAAAATACGGGGTCGCTGAAGGCGCCCCGCTAAAATGCACTGTATTGGAATTCAGCTTAAAAAACGATGCTCTAGGTGATCCGATGCTTAGCGAGAGCCATGCGGTCGCTCTAGGGATTGCGTCGCAAAAGGAGCTTTCTGAGATTGGAGAGGCTGCATGTAGGATAAACGGCGCGCTAACTGAGCTCTTTTCAAGCATCGGGCTGAAGCTGGTTGACTTTAAGGTAGAATTCGGCAGAGACGACGAAGGAAAACTTCTTTTAGCTGACGAAATAACGCCTGATTCATGCAGGCTCTGGGATTTGGAGTCCGGCGAAAAGCTAGATAAGGATCGCTTCCGCAGAAGCCTCGGCGGCGTTGAAGAGGCTTATCGGGAAGTCTGGAGGCGCCTGAAGGAGTAGATTGTCGCGCCGAGGCACACAAGGACTCCCATCATAGAGACGAAGCCTGCGGTTGAATGGGTCAGCCTGTAGGCGAAGCTGTATCCAGCCCAAGAGGAAGCGTACACAGACTCATCAAATATTATGCCGAAATGCGGGTAAGCGATCAAGCCTATTATTACAGACAAACCGCTTTGAATCGCTTTGGCTAGCAGGTACAGTCCAGCGCTTAAATCTGTCTTGGCAATGAATGAGAGAGTCTGAAAGAAAATGGAGATCCCTCCGAATGATATCAAAGCGCCGGAAGCAATCAGCTGCATTTTGCCCGGGTTTTGCGACAAGGCGTTAACCCCGTTTGTGATCTCTATTATGCCTGTCGCGATGGCGCGGGCATCTGGATCTCCTATAGGAATGAGAATTGTGAATGTACGCACAAGCACATTGAAGAATATGATGAATCCGCCGATGAGTCCGATGGTCTCGAGAGCTCCCAGCACGCTTTCGGCCAGGACTGCGCCTATAGGCTTTCCGTTTTTTAGGGCGGCTTGGTTCATGCTGATCATCGCCTGGGACAAAACCCCTAATTTGGCGGAAGAAGGCGGCTTTCGCGAAGCTCTTTCCCTGCGCTTGTAAAATCTGAATATGAGGCCGGCAATCAGCGCGGAAGAGTAATGAACGAAAATCAAAAACCATCCGGCCCTTTCGCTTTTAAACATTGAGGCTCCGACAGCTCCTAGAATGAAGAGCGGACCGGAGTTGTTGCAGAAGCTGAGAAGGCGTTGCGCTTGATATTTTGTCAGGGAGTTCTCGCTTCTGAGCATCGCCGTTATCTTGGCGCCCATGGGATATCCGGAAGTCATGCCGGCCGCCAAGGCGAATCCTCCTTCGCCAGGAACCCCGAACAGCGGTTCCATGACAGGGGACAAGAGCTTTCCCAAGAAGTTTATGAAGCCCACGCCGGATAGGATGTTGACTCCGATCATAAATGGAAGAAGCGTGGGCAGAACCTGATTGAACCACAGCAACAGGCCGTCGGAGGAGGCGGATATGACTTCGGCCGGATAAGCCAGAATCAGAAATATCATGAGAATTGTCAACGCCGAGACTAATAATGCTGATGCAGCTCTATTCGAGTATTTATTCATGTCATAACATCCATTCGAAGCGCGTTTGCGCGGAATTGAAAGAGGGGATTAAAGCAAGAGATCCATGAATAGTATATTAAATCATTATTGATATATTCTAATATAATGTCTAGCATTCTAAGGATTTTAGGAATTTGATTCGTGTATATTGATCTCAAAAATATTAATTTTATTCTAAATAAGATAAGTGTTGCATTTTATATTTTGTTAAGTTATAATGAATATGGGACAAGTAAATGCAGAGTTTGAAGAATGGATTATATTTTTTACGCTTATTTGAGAGGAGAATCACTCTTGAAAACGGCTGTTTTCGACATCCAGGATTCGACAAAATGGCTATTTATCACAATAAGCGGCAAAATAATTTGAAATTCTTCAAAATAAACCAGCAAATGAATGAAGGATCTAATATGCTAAAGATAATAAAAGCCGTACTCGCGAAGGCGAGCTCTGCAAAGCCCCTGTCGCGCTACGGCGCGCGAAGCGGCAGATCAGTCCAGCCCAGCAATGATTTCGAAATTCCTGGAGAGAAAAAGGGGCGGAAGGTGAAAGCGACAAAGCGGAAACTGGCAATCAAACCCGCCAAAAGCGGATCCAAGGCTAGGCTAAGGCTTAAGGCGGACATCAGAGGGTTGAATCGCCATGGAATGAGCGGCTTTGCCGCAGTTGCGCCATCGGAAAGGAAACAAGAAGCCGAGCGAACGGCTGGAGCCAATCATGAACGAATGAGGCGGCCAGGCGGAGGCAGGCGTAGCGGCTCCTATAGAGCCGCATCTGGAAACCGCTCGCTGTCTTGGGTGAGCGCCCTGTTTTTCACTTTCGTGCTGGTCTACATAGTTCAGTTTATCGTAGCTTTCGCAATGAAAAAGACAATCAAGCAGGAGCGGGTCCAGTACGGGACTTTAGACGTCCCAAAGGTAATAAGCGGAATAATAATCCGCGAAGAGTCCGTTTACAAAAGTCCGGCATCAGGGACTGTAACTTATCTGGCGGCTAACAATGAGAGGGTGAAAAAGGGAAGCGCGGTCTGCGTTATTGAAGACTCTGAGGATGTTCACTTGCAAGAGCGAGCTGATGAAAACCTTTTAAAGCTTCAGGAAAAAATAAGGCAGTCTGGATTCACTTCCGAGCAGCAGAAAATAAATCTGCAGCTGAAGAACCTGATTGACAGCCAAGTGATAAACTTCATAAGCTCTGACATGGAAAAGGCGTATTCTCTTAAAGACGCTCTGCTCCAAAATATCAACATAAGAAACAACATGTTCTTGGAATCAAGCGGAAGCTACAGCTTGGATGGGCAGATGCTGGGCGGCCAATCTCAGCCAAGCCAAGGCGCGGTTCGTATCGAAGCGGTTGAAAGCGGACTTCTAAGCAATATACTTGACGGGTATGAGGAGCGGATGACGCCTGAAACGATGGGTTCGCTTGCCCTTCAAGACGTGCTGGCCAAGGTCGATTACGGCAAGCTCTCTTATAGCAAGGAGGTTGCGCCTGATCAGAGCATTTTCAAGATTGTAACCTCAAATGAATGGCATATTGCGGCATACGCCCCTAACGAATTGGTGCAAGGCCTAGAGGTAGGGGAGCAAAAGACGATATACTTGAATAAGAATGACATCTATGAACCCATGCCCGTGACTATAGAAAACATTGTTCCGGGAGACGGGGAGAGCTTCATCCTCTACAAGAGCACAAGGGGCATTATCGACTATATGGATGCCAGGACGATTGAATTCAAAACTGTCGACGGAGTCCGTACCGGCTACAAGATTCCGGCAAGCTCCATAACAGAGAAGACTCTAATTAGGATACCGAAGAATTTTGTCGTAGAAGGCGAACTTGATTATATTCAGAAAGAGGGAGAAAAGGAAAAGCTGGAAATCTTCCCGGTATATTCTGATGAAGGAGCTTTCTATGCCCCGCCGGTTGCAAACCGCCTTGCGATTGGGGATGCGCTTGTAAATGAAAGCGGGGAAAGCGTAAAGCTGCTTGAAACCGCAAAGGTTTCAGGAGTTTACAGAACCAACTACGGCACAGCGGAGTTCCGCCGCGTAATTTTGGATGGCATTTCTCAAAACAGCGGCTACTACATTCTGGATCCGGCTGTGAATAAAACCATTCAAGCCTATGATCTCATTGTTTATGACGCCTCATCAGTCGAGGAGGAGCAGATTATCTACTAAGCTGCGAGCGCTTGGCCGTCGAAAGTTTGATAATTTGACGCATCAGGATTTGCCTTGAGGATTGTAATAATTTTACACCTGTGGTATAATGTACGTGTTTGATCTTGGATAGTTCATCCGCTTTAATTGCAGGGGAATGAATGGCATGGATTATATAGTTGACAATGTGCGGCGCATACAGGATGCCATCTCACAGGCAGCCGCAAAATCCGGAAGGCCGCCTGAGGATGTAACGCTCGTGGGCGTCACAAAGACAATTGACATCCCGAGGATTCAGGCGCTATTGGATCTTGGAGTCGTTAACCTGGGTGAAAACAAGCCCCAGGAGCTTTGCGGCAAATATGCCGTTTTGGGAGATTGCGCCCATTGGCATCTCATAGGTCATCTTCAGACGAATAAGGTCAAGTCTGTAATAGACAAAGCTTCTATGATACATTCAGTCGACAGCTTGCGTTTGGCGGAGGAGATCGACAAGAGGTCAAAGTCCGTTCAGAAAATCATGGATGTTCTCATTGAGGTAAACATAGCCGGGGAATTCTCCAAGCAAGGGGTTGAACCTGAAAAAACTCTGGATTTCATCGACTCTCTCCTATATTTGACAAATATACATGTCTGCGGTTTGATGTGCATTGCTCCGTATGTCGATAATCCGGAAAAAAATCGTAATTACTTCGTAAAAATGAAGCAACTTTTTATTGACGCAAACGGTACAATTCTTCATAATAAAGAAATGAAGCATTTGTCTATGGGAATGAGCAATGATTTTCAGATAGCCGTCGAAGAAGGAGCAACTATGGTTAGGATTGGGACAGGCATCTTCGGCGAAAGGTTTTATGTTTAAATGACATATTTTATTCTAAGCTTAATGAGCAAACTTCTATCGTGGAAGATAGCCTCTAGTGATGTGCTCCCATAAGCTGAGAATTGGTTTTTATAGTGCATGAAAAGACATAATGCAAGAGCCGGCCAAAAAGAGATTGCTTCATAATTAAACCGAATAAGCTGGCGCATCAAGCGCAAAAGGCTGTTCGGAAAACGTCATCCGCTAATCGGAAAGGCGCTTTATCATTTAACCGCGAGTTTTTTCGGCGAAGGCTGGATAGCCCATATCATGCAAAGCGCCTGGCGCAAGCCAAAAATAGATTGGCGCTGCAGACATGGGCGAATAGAGGCAAGCGGTTGTGAGCTTGGTTTGCAAGCTCCAGTTGAGGGGAAACATTCGATTCTGCCATAATAGTCTGTGTAAAGAGGGAATGATGGACTATGAATTTGATTTCTATCCGTCATCTCCAACAGGAGGAGAATGTTCAATGAAAAATGTATTGAAGTCAGTGCGTGAAATGTTCCTTGGGCCGGAGTTCGAAGAAGAGGACATATACGAAGATTATTACGAGGAAGTACCTGAGGAGGAGGATGAGATGCCTGACTACACCAGGAGCAGAGCCAAAGAAGTGGCAAACCTCGACACTGTCCGCAATCGGAAGAGCGACAGCAAAATCCTCAATTTCAAAAGCGGAGTTCAGATGCAAGTCATGATTACCTATCCCAAAGAGGTTGCGGAAGCGTCCTCGGTATGCGATCATGTAAAGGACGGAAATGTCTGCGTCGTAAACCTTGAGGGCGTTGAGCGCGCGGTCGCTCAAAGGATAGCTGATTTTCTCGGCGGCGCGGCATATGCCATCAATGGGGAGATTGAAAGGATCAACAACAACATTTTTGTAATTGCGCCCGCGAACGTGCACATCAATGGTGAAATGCAAGAGGAGTCCGCAAGCAACATACTCCCATGGATTGCCTCAACGTTAAGATGAGCGTTTCAATCCGTTTGATGCACGTGGGCTATGGAGGTATTTGATGCTGTCCACTGCGAGAATTGTGATTGAATATTTCTCATACTTTCTGAATCTCATGATATTGATTAGAATAGTCTTGTCATGGCTCAGAATAAGCGACCAGAATGCTTTCACAAATCTGGTCTATGCATTGACTGAGCCGATTCTAGGGCCTATCCGCAATGTGATTCGGAAATCCCCTTTGGGAGGGCCGGGGATGATGCTGGATTTATCTCCTTTGGCCGCGTTTTTCATTATTAGCCTGGTCAAGGATATTCTGCTTGAAATCATTAAGTGAAGAAGCATCGCAATCTGGATTTGAACTTTGGTCTTCTTGGTTTGTTTTTGCATAATACAATTGGGAGATTTTTAGCCGAATGGATAAAAAGGAATTGCTGAAGAGCTTTAATACGCCGGAAGAAAAGCTTTTGTTCTCAAAGGTTTTGGACCGGCTTTTTTTTTGCCAAAAAGAATTCAGGAAAGCCTTTACTGATTTCATAGATCCTGTTCACGCTGATAAAATGAAGAGATTGCTGGAACGCCGGATTAATGAGAAGATTATGATTTATGGAGGGGCGCCTGAATGCGAGCGTGTGATGGTGGGGTTTGCGCCGGAATATGAAACGCTCGAGGCCTCGGAGTTTCCTATCGGCAGGTTGCTTGTTAAATACAGCGAAAAATTCAATCCGTCTCTAGGGCATAGGGACTTTCTGGGTTCAATACTGGGACTGGGCTTAGACAGGGGAAAAATCGGAGACATCTTGATAAAAGGTGGAGAGGCTGAAGTATTCGCATGCGCAAACGAGCTGGGCTTCATCTGCGCTAACTTGGAGAAGGTAGGACGTTCGAGAGTTTCCGCGAAAATCATGCCTGAGTCGGCATCGCCTATTTGGGAGATGATCCCTGAATTGCGTCCTGACGACTCAACTCAGATGCTTGCGGTAGTCTCATCGCTTAGGATTGACGCGGTAATAAGCGCTGCGTTCAAAGTTTCCAGAAATGCCTCATTGGAATTGGTGAAAAGCGGGAAAGTTTCGGTGAATTGGTCTTCCGCCTCCGATCCATCAAAGACGGTTAAGGAAGCAGACATTATGAGTGTCAGAGGGATGGGAAGGATTCATGTAGCGGAGATTCTTGGAGAGACCTCCAAAGGCAGATGGAGGATAAGGGTGCTTAAATACAACTGAAAACAAGGTAAACATTTTTCTGGAATCAGAAACGCGCGTACAAAATATAAGAGATAGTCAATCACCCCATAGCTAAAGCTAGTAGGAGCTTAGCAATAAGTCCTGATTGACTAGCCTAAGCTTCCATCGAGAAGCTACGCTATCCAAGAATATATAGGCGGAGCGACCGGGCAATGCCGCACGCATTAACGGGTGGGAGCCCCGTTCAGGAAGGCGGAGGCATGCCGCTGGCAGCGAGTCGTGGAGGCGCTTCAGCAGCGGAGCGTTCTAAGCGCCGGCAGCTGGGCGCTGGGCCTGAAAGTGATGGAGCCCCGAAAAAATTGGGCGCGGAGCGCGCCGGCGGCTTCGCCCGGCCGGAAGGCGATGCGCCGCGAAGCGGCAAGGCAGGCGGGCGGCGGCGGCCCGGGGCCGGAGAGCCAGGCATGACGTACAATGCGGCGGCTCGGGAGGCCCAAGCTGCTCTTCCACGGCTGGAAGCATGGCGTACAGCGCCGCAAGCGGAGGAAGCCAAAAGACTATTTGGGAGCCGGACGCCGCCGCGGCGCCGATAATGCCGGGCGGCGCCGGAGCAGGAAAGGGCGGCGCGCAATCGGGCTCCGGCCAAGGGACGCATCCGCCATGCCCGGGGACGGGCGGCTGAATGGCGGCGAAGCTGGAAGGGGCAAGCGGGCTGCCGGCTCAAAACCCCCAAATGGCGTCCGCGCCGTTGCGCCGCCCCATAAGCATGGGCTTGCTTGGAGAGCGCCGTCAGGAGCTCGGCGGCGAGAAGGCGGCCGGCGTGGATTACGCCGCGAAAGCCGGGCGCGGGGCCAGCCTAGGCGAAAGCTTGAATGACTTGGCGGAGCGCCTCAAACGCAAGGGCTGCAAGCCGCAACTCCCGCTGCGCGCCTGCATGCCGAAGGCCGATGGAAAGCCAAGGCCGCCGGGAATGGCCGCATGCGAAGGCAAGCTCGCGCAATTCGCGCTTGAGCGAGCTTTAGAGGCTGCCTGCGAGCCGAAGCCTCGCGGGCGTATGTTCGGATTCTGGCCTAGGCCGGGATGCCATGGCGACCAGAAGGAGCCAAGCCGCCTGACGGGAAATGGCGCGCAACCGGGAAAGGCTCGGGGCGAGGAAGCTTGGCTTCGCCGGCAGTCGCGAATATCTGCATGCGCCGCGCCCCGGCCCAATGGCTCGACATTGCGCTCAAGAGGCAATCGCGCAGGGGATAATGCGGATCAGCCGTCTGCGCGGGCGATTTCGAGGCTGCATTTCAGCGCGAAGACGGCGCCGAGCGTTTTCTTAAGGCGATTGCGGACGGATTCGCCTTATTTGGACTGGAATTGGAGCAGGCGAAAACGCGGCTGGCGGAATTTGGCGGATTCGCAGGGGGAAACCTGAAGCGGCGGCGGCAAGGAAAGCCTGAAGCATTCGATTTTCTGGGTTCTGCACAATGACGCCCAAAAAGTAAAAATGGAAAATTCAGGGCGAAACGAAAAGCGGCATGCGGAAAATTCCGGTTTAAACTTGCGGAAATGAACATCTGGGCTGAGCGCAGCCGGCATCTTCCCCTAAAGGATCTCTTTTTGCGGTCAGCCTCAAACTGCGCGGACGCTGTCAATGCTGCGGCGCAGCGGACAACTGCAGGCAAGCTTGGCGGCTTCGGCCGCTGCGCCAAGCGGATGCCGTTTAAACGGCCCGACCGGAGAAGCCGAAAGAAAAGCTGCGCTTGGGATGGCTTAGAGAGAATGCTTAAAACATTCTCATTGAACTGATTGCGGGGAGCCGCGCGCGCGAATCGCGCATGCGTGGATCCGCAGGGGCGAATGCCGCGAGGCGTTCGCCTGCTCGACCTCCGGGGTGTTTGCTCCAGCTCCGGACTCTACGGCCTGTGGCTGAACAGTCCTGATGGGTAGGGACAGTATTGCAGGCGTACAAAACCTTGGAATAGCATTGGCGAAGGGCAGCCAGCTTTAGAGATAGGGATTTATGCGCCAGCGGCGCATAGGAGGAAGATATATGGCTTATGTTCTGAATAAGAATGGCAAGCCTCTTATGCCTGCAAAGCGACGTGGGAAAGCGGGGCGTCTATTAGAAGACGGAGAAGCGAAGGCTGCAAAGCTTGAGCCTTCTGCAATCCAGTTGCTGTATGATAGCGCGGAGCATGCTCAGCCGATAAATCTGGGAGTAGATGCGGGAGGCAAGACTATTGGGATTTCCGCGACTGCGGAAAAAGAAGAGCTGTACGCCGCCGAAGCGGAGCTGAGGGCTGATACAGTGGATTTGCTTTCGGCAAGAAGAGCTTTCAGTCGTTGAAGGCGCAGCTAAATAGCGCCCTATCGCAAGGCGCAACAGAAAAAACCCGCTATAGGTAGCCGCGCTTCAGCATTCGCGTCCGCTCGAAACATAAGTGTTGGCTGGCTCCATCTATAGAAAGCAAGATCCAGACTCATATCAAAACAGCATCCAACGTACATAAGATATTGCCGATAGCTAAAACAAAAGTTGAGGCTGCCTCGTTTGACATGCAGAAAATCAAAAATCCCGGTGCATCAGGAAAGGACTGTCAACAAGATGATCAACTTGGTTTCTGGAATGTTCGGGAATATGTCTTGTTCCGCGATGGATATGTGCGCGATGGACGGAAGAATTGCAAGAACCCCATACTGAACGTCCGCCGCATAGAAAGCCGCAAAATAGGAGGCGGCGCTCCGAACAATCCAGCCGCATTATGCGAAGATTGCCACAGCGGCTATCGTGATGCCCATGGGCATCGGGGTGCCGCTTTCGGCATCACGCGGGTAAGTTGAAGCTGAACATCAAGAGAGGGCAATCCTTCAGAGACGCCGCGTTTATGGGGATTATGCGCTGGGCTTTCTGCAACAGGCTAAAGGAAGAATGCGCGGATGCGGGCGCGGCATACGGCTATACCGCTAAAAACACAAGAATTAGAAACGTCCTGGAAAAAGATCATGCGGCAGGCGCGAGATGCACCGGCGGAAATCCGAAGTCCATTCCTTTGGGCGCAATCTATATGCAGAAAGCGGCTGGGAAGCGCAATCGTCAGCTCCATAGGGCGACTATTAATAAGGGTGGAAAGAGGAAATTGAACCAAGCCCCGAAATATGCATTTGGTTTTCAGCTGTTCGACAGAGTCCAAATGCCAGATAGGCGAAAAGGATTCATTTTCGGGAGGCGCTCAAGCGGAAGCTTCGACGTGCGCGCGCTGGACGGAGCAAAGCTGTCCGCTGGAACCGGCCGCAAAAAACTCAAGCCTTTGGAGAA
>JAISZB010000153.1 GCA_031269465.1 Clostridiales bacterium
TAATACAGACTTTGCTACTTGGATTGTTATACACTTTTCACAATTAATTTAAAGTCTGATTTCAAAAGTCACGTTTACATTGTTAGATATTTTGTGATTTTTCAAAATGCACATTAGGAATTGAGTGTTAAAAACACTGCAAGGAAAAGATATGGATTCTGTATGCGAAGACCTACAGCACCATCGGTACATCCCAAACCAGACTCCATCAAGTATGCTGTTTCATGCAAGTCCTTTCAGAGCTGTTGAGCAGGCCGTTTATCGAAGCTTGTGATAAATGGCGGAGAGTCCAGATATGCCAATCCTCTTTGCAAATAGCATATAGCCACATCCAATAAAATAAATTACCATTAATATTAATAAACTCAATGTACTACAAAGAAAACACAATAGCAATAGTCTTGAGAGCAAAAGAAAGGATCTTAATTTCCTGCTTCTATGCTGATTTTCATATAAACCTCTATGAAGCTTCTCTTCACCACTAAGGATGAAAATATTAAGCCATTTGTGTATTTGAGGCATGGACAAATGTCCACAAAATGTATTTTCGTACTAAATACCTTATTTGAAGCTTGTTTATACAGTGTCTCAATGGATAATCAAGCTCCAAATAAGGAACATTGAATGAAAATCGGTATAAATGCTGAGATTTAAGTATTGCAGCGATATTACATTACGCATAAGTTTTTAGAACCATTTTATATATCAACCGCGCTGGCTTTTGGGATATATCCTTTAGGTTCAAACAACCTCTCAAGCCATCATGCCTCAGAAAATCAGCAGCCATTAGCTGTCAGGGCATAACTAGAGCTGTCGCTCTTAATTGCGCGACATGCTTTAAGCCTATAAAATGCTTAATTATAGTCAAATAGGACTGTAGCGCAATTAAGACTGTCTGCACTAGCCTGATCAAAAGAAAATCGGCGCAGCTAGCCACTGCGCCGACTTCCTTCAAAAGCCGCCTTTCCTACCGCGCTTGGCAGGCGCTTTTCACAAAGAAAAATACTGGGCGGCCGGTATGGGCATTTTGGCATACTGCCTCTTTACTTACTCAAGTCCAACGATCTGATTTTTTCCCTCAACCTAAGTATCATTCCGGCTGATACGGACAGCTCGTCTATACCCATTCGCAAAAATGTTTCCGTCAAATCCAAGTTTGCGCCGAGCTCTCCGCAAATTCCCACCCAGATTCCGTTTTTGCGGGCGTTGGCGGCCGCTATTTCAATCAGCCTCAGCACAGCGGGATGCTCCGGCCTGTAAAACTGGGACAGTTGCTGATTCTGACGATCTATTGCAAGGGTGTACTGAGTCAAGTCGTTTGTGCCGATGCTGAAAAAATCAACAAGCTTCCCCAGCTCGTCGCTCATCATCACGGCTGCGGGCGTTTCAATCATAATTCCAAGCTCCAAGTCTTCGCGGAAGGGCATGCCCATCTCCCTTAGCTCGACTTTCACTTCTTCAACGATTTCAAGTATCTGCTCGACTTCCCCAACGGATATGATCATGGGAAACATGATGGCGATGTTTCCGAATGCGGAAGCTCTAAACAACGCTCTGAGCTGGGTTTTGAAAATTTCAGGCCGCGTCAGGCATATGCGGATCGCGCGCATTCCAAGCGCGGGGTTATCCTCTTTGGGCAGGTTGAAATAAGCAACTTGCTTGTCGGCGCCAATGTCAAGGGTTCTAATGACTACCTTCCTGCCGCCCATGCTTTCCGCTATCTGCTTGTAAACCGTAAACTGCTCCTGCTCGGTGGGATAGTCCGAGCTTTCCAAATAGAGGAATTCGCTCCGGAAAAGCCCTATTCCTCCCGCGTCATTCTTCAGGACGTCAACAATGCCGCCCAAGCTTCCCGTATTGGCGAATACGTCAATCTCCTTGCCGTCTAAAGTGACGTTCGGCTTGCCCTTAAGAGTCTCAAGAAGCTGGCGCCTCTTTACGTCCTCCTCATGCTTTTTGGCCATAAGGGCGGTCGTCTCTTCATCAGGCTCTATGTATAAAGTTCCTGTAAAGCCGTCGAGTATGGCCTGCTTGCCGTCAAGGGACGCGTTTACGGCTGGGCCCGCTCCGATGGCCGCCGGTATTCCGAGGGTTCTTGCAAGTATTGCCGTGTGCGAGCTTGTGGAGCCCTCGGCGGTAATCATTCCTAAAATCATGCTGCGCTCGAGTTGGACAGTCTCGCTCGGCGCCAAATCAGCGGCCGCGACGATAACCGGCCTCTTCAAAACAAGCGGCTCATAAGAGTCTGGATCAAGCAGCCTCTGAAGCCTTTCGGAAATGTCATGGACGTCGGCGGCGCGCCCCTTCATGTAGGCGTCATCCATTGATGAGAAAATCTGAGCGAAGTTCTCGGCGGTCACGCTTACAGCGTATTCCGCATTGACGCTTTGAGTTTGAATTATGCCTATTACAGAGTCCTGGTAGTCCTCGTCCTCAAGCATCATCTGATGAATCTCAAAAATCGCCGCATTCACTTCTCCTACATCGGCAACCGCTTTTTCGTAAATCTCAGCAAGCTCCTGCACCGCTTCGGATGTAGCCTGCCTGTAGCGCTCTATTTCCGCATCTACATCTTCTATCTTTACGCGAGATATCTTGCGCTCTCCGCTCTTTAAAAAGCGGAGAGGGCCGAATGCCACTCCTGAAAAAACGCTTGTTCCACTGATTGAGAGCATTGCTTCCCATCCTTTCTGAAGCGGCCCGGAGGCGGCAGGCAAATGCCGCCTCTGAAGCCAAGCCTGTCAGACGCCGAAGTGCGACAATAGAATCTTCTCAGCTTCCGCATTCCACAAGCCGTTAAACTTGGCGCAGCTTTCAGCCAGCTTCTTTAGCAGTGGATCTTTTTCTCCAAGCTTGGAGAAATCATCTATGGCAGTCAGAGGAAAATCTATTTGGGTATACGTCAGCTTTTTGCCTCCAGGTATATTGGGAAGGTTCGACGTCACCTCTATAATGCTGTCTATGCCTCCGATATGCGTTACCATCACAGCGGGGTGTATTTGCCCGCGAGCGGACAAGTCAAGGGCTTCTTTGAGGTCGTCGGTGTTGCCTCCGGTAGTTCCCATTATGTGGGTGCTGGTATAGTGGCAGTTGTACAGGTTTATGCCCGCAGTGAAATTGCTGTCGGACGGGCCGGCGAAAAAGTTCATGCAGCCGTCGAAGGCAAGAAGCCTGTCTCCAAGCTCCGCAAGCTCCCGTATCGGAGCGTAGACGAAAACGTCGTCATAGCCTTTTCCGCCCGTTAAATCCATAAGAAGCTTGAATTGATCCTCTACTTCATTCGGATTGACATAGTGGAGAGCAATCCCGGCCTGCTTTGCCTTTTCAACCGGAACCACTTCTTTTGCGCGCGCAATCCTTGAATTGTCTACGTCAGTTACGACGACGCGGGCGGGCTTCCTTTCAATGGCGAGCGGATATTCAACGGCGCCGAGCCCCATGGGGCCGCAGCCTCCAAGGATCAGCACCGAGCCGCCTTCCTTGACGCCCATCGCATGGGTGTAATTCTTCTTGTTCGTATGGTAATTGGCGTTGTATCCTCCTATTATGCAGGACATGGGCTCTCCCAGCGAAGCGTCGAAGTAGCTGTCGCCGCTGAAGTGCAGCAGGCATCCAAGCTCCATGACCTCTTGGGGGATTATGCAGTACGTGCAGGCGCCGCCGAAAAACTCGTAGGAATATCCGGGTGAATCCAGCTTACCCTTGTAGTTTAGGGCTGGCTGCTGGGCGAACTTTTCGCCCGCCTTGAATTCGCCCTGCCACTTCTTCCCGACTTTGACTATGTCCCCGGCAAACTCGTGGCCGATGATTATCGGATTGGTATCCACATTTTTTGGGCAGCGCTTGTGCGCCTTGCCTTGCTTGAGCAATTTATACGTGGACATGCACACGCTGTCGCTTACTACCTTGACTAGTATTTCGTCGTCCTTGATCTCCGGAAGCTCAAATTCCTCGAGCCTCAAATCGTCCGCGCCGTAGAGGCGCACCGCCTTTGTCTTCATATCCTTATTTCCTCCCTGCCATCTAGAGCTTATCCGTAAATAAGGCTAAGCGCCTGAAATTAAAGTTCCTTTGAAGTTGCGAGCGGCAATGAGCAGCCTTTCAATCCATGCTGATAGCAGATCCGCCTTCAAGGCGTGAAATGGCGGCATCAATCGCGCTCGCTCTACAGTCAAGCTAAAATAGGAGCTTTATATGCAAATAGAATATTTACTCATAAGCTTCTAGGATAAAGCTTCAAGCTCAACTTCCTTTAGAAGCTCATCTACGGTTTCCCTTGACGGAGGCTTTGTGCCTATGGTTGCGACAGCTCCTGCTGAAGCCGCAAGAGACAGCGCGGATGCTTTTTCCCAATCAAGCTTCGCGTCAAGCGCGTAGGCGGCCGCCCCCATCATGCTGTCGCCCGCGCCTACCGCTGAATGCGCCTTTACTTTAAGCCCCTTGGCATACAGGGCCTCTTTCCCGTTTATAAACATCGCCCCGTCTTTTCCCATAGACAAAATCAGCCTGGGAATTCCCAAGTCAACGAATCTAAAGCATAGATCTCTTATCTCGCTCAGGCTCAGGTCTTTGAATACGCCGAAATACTCCTTCAGCTCATGCAAGTTGGGCTTTATGAAGTCAGGCTTCTCCTCGCTTTTGAGCGCTTCTTTGAAAGAGGCGCCGTCAGCGTCAAGAAAGGCTTTCGCTCCGCTCTTGTGCATCATGCTAATCAATCGGGCGTAAAAATCCGGGCCTACGCCTTGGCAAAGGCTGCCTGCCAATACAAATATCGCGTCCTTATTGGCGTAGCCAGACAATTTCTTTTCTAAAAGCCCAGCTTCTTCAGCGCTTACCGTTATGCCGGGCTCATTAAGCTCTGTAAGCCTTGAGCCGCTGTCCAGAACCTTTAAATTTGTGCGGGTTACTCCGTTCGCCCTTACAAAATCAGGCGTTATTCCCATAGTTTCAAGGGCTTTTACTATTTGCTCCCCGCTTCCGCCTCCGACAAATCCGGTAGCTATGGAGCGGCCTCCTAAAGCGGCGATCATTTTCGAAACATTTACGCCCTTGCCCCCGACATCCGTTATGACATTTTTCAGGCGATTCAGCTCTCCAGGCTTGAGTTCGCCAAGTTCAGCAGTCTTATCGAGCGCCGGGTTCAATGTTACGGTTATTATCATGCCTATTCCTCTCCATTCGGCGCGAGGATCTTGTACACAGCCTCGACGCTCCCTCCTGTTGCAATCGCATCCACCGCGCTCTCATCTTCAAACGCGTCTACGATTTTCCCCAAGATTTCAAGGTGTTCATCGCCCTTGGCGGCGATCCCGATAACCAATTTCACTTTGTCCCCATTCCATGAAATGCCTTTAGGATATGTGCATACGACCAGCCCTGTATTAAGTATTTCCTTCTTGTACTCCATCTCTCCATGCGGGATTGCGATGGCGTTTCCGATTGAGGTTGAGAAGCTTTTATCGCGAGCCAGCATCCCTTCAATATACTTTTCATTTACGTATCCGCTCGAGACAAGCATTTTTCCGCATCTGCGAATAGCGTCCTCATGACTCTCTGGAGCCAGCCCTAAAACTATGTTTTCTTTTTTTATGATCTGCATGCCAATCAACCCTTCCAATTCTTTTTCATGAAATCAATAAGATGATTTTGGAGTATCAGCTCAAGATGATAATACGTCTGCTCTTTAGCGCCGGAGAGCATCGCCTCAAGAAACTGATCATTATTTACCATGGCGGAGCTGATGGCGCCCATCATCTCCAGCCGCTCTCTTGATGAAGCTTTAGGCATAAGCATCAAGGCGCATGATTTAGCGCCTTTGAAATGAGGATCAGTAAATTTCCCGCCTTTCGGGCAAATCAAGGCGAACCTCGGAATCTCCGCCCCATCCGTCCTGCAGTGCAAAAGCACGAAGCCTATTTCAGGAACTACTTGCGTAGACAGCCTTTCGCGCTCAATTAAGCCATCCTTTATAAGAAGCGCCGCATGGCTTGATGCCCCGCAAAAAGCCCCCGCAAACTCCGCCAGGCGTTCAAATGCGCACCCTGAGTCTATTTCCGCCGCGCTAAAATGAAGCAACAGCGCCTGCATGTCATCGCATAGACTTCCTAATTGCGACAGCTTTCTGGCAAATGAGCCGTCAGTGCGCTGGGATGGAGCTTCATTTCGCTCTGAGGCTGAAATCCTCTCTATCTCCTCGCCTATCAGCTTTATGCTCTCTTCCCCTAAAAACGGCGAGGTTACTATCACAGGAAGCGGCGCTTGCTTGAGAGGCACTGTGCTTATGAGAAGATCATATCTTCTCCACTGGCTGGGTTCGCACCAATCTCCCACTTCTATGAAGGCTACGGCCTCAAAATGCTTTTTTACTTGCTCTGCCAGCAGGTACGACGTTCCTATTCCGTTTAGGCATATGACGCCGATTTTTACCATGCGACGATAGGCGCCTTGCTCTTTGAGCCTATGCAAAGCCGCTCCGAAGT
The DNA here is from genome assembly GCA_031269465.1 of Clostridiales bacterium. Classification (GTDB taxonomy): domain Bacteria; phylum Bacillota; class Clostridia; order Lachnospirales; family WQUN01; genus JAISWZ01. The sequence goes on from JAISZB010000153.1 coordinate 6,480, forward strand.
GAATTGCAAGATAGCTTATTTCGCTCTCAGGCATCCATTCGTCGCCCGGCGCCAGAACTTCAGCCGCCAGCACCTGGGCGGCCCGCTCGCTCCTAATCATGATGTCCGGGTATTTGTCTGCAATCTGCTCCATCAGCTCATCCTGCAGCTCAACTCGGTTTTTGAGCCGAACTATTGTCGAACGCAAATGGACGACCAAGCCGTCAATAAGCGCGTCATCCAACTTGAGAACCATCGCCATCGCTGGATCAAACGCCTCTATCAGCTGGTGGCTGAGGCGAAGAAGATACGCGTCTCTTTCATCCTCCATCCGCGGAATTGAAACGGCATTGCTGCGGCAAGCTGAAAGCTCGACGGATAGAGCGGCTTTCTCGCTTTCATGCAAGGTTATGCCGAAAGCGCTTTCCATCAGTTCAGAAATTTCCTCGGCTTTTACCAAAAAGCGAGCGTCCTCTTGCGCGGCGTCAACGATATAGGCATCTTGGATTCTTGCGGCTGCCGTTGAAATATAAAGATTCAGGGCATACTTGGATTCAGGAGTCATCCATTCGCATGCCTTGTCCAGCCTGCTTGAAATGGCTTCCATGCCCTCGGCGATTTTTTTGTTGGGAAACAGGCTGCCAGGCCGGTATTCGCTCTGATTTTTTCGCATCAGTGAAATGCAAGCCCTCCGTATATTATGTTCTCTTCCCTCAATAAACACACCATAGCTGGGCTTTCTGACCAATGAGATTCCATATTCGCGAAGCCAAGTCTCAATCTTTGACAAGTCATTGCTTACAGTAGCTTCGCTGACGCGAAGCATATGAGCGAAATAATAGATTTTTTGAGGCTCTCTCGAAAGCAAAAGGGATAGCGTAAGCCTATCCTGCCGCTCCTGCCAGCTGGCAGGCTCTCGGACGCCTCTGTTGTCCAATTCGCTACGAAGGCGGGTTTTGCCTTCAGCGGCGCCTTCCAGAATAATTCCTTTGCCTGTGATGATTCCGATTTTTAGCGCGTAAGGCTTCAGCAACTTGTCGACGCTTTCGAGCTCTCTGAAGACAGTGCGGCGGCTAGCCCCAATTTGCTCCCCAAGAAGGCCTACTGAAATCGGCTTTTTGGTGCGCAGGAGAATATGCAGAATAAGGCTGAGCCTTGGCGAAATGCTCTGCATGGCCTCACCTCCTCTTAAAGATGATTTGGGGCTGTGCTTCGCTTTTTTGCATATTAAACCTATAAAGGGCAAAATTAAATGTTAAAATGCTTTGAGTGATAAAATGCTTTGAGTGATAAAATGCTTTGAAAGTTAAAATGCCAGGATTTGGAGCAGCTTTAAGAAACGGCTTAAACCCAAGTTTGCGCAAAGGCGCCTGCGCAAACTTGAGCGTTATAAAGCGCTTCCTATGTAAGCCGTGAATACTTAAAAGCGGCTTGCTACATCCCTTCCGCCTCCATGAATGCCTTCACCTTTTCTATCGCCGCGTCTTCATCTTCGCCTTCCGCTCTGATTAGCACAGTCTGGTTCTGCTTGACCGCAAGCCCCATAAGCGCGAACAGCTTTTTAAGATCTACTGTTTTGCCGTCCTTTGCAAGAGTAATCTTGCTTGCGAACTTCTGCATTTCCTTTACGAGAAGCCCCGCCGGCCTTGCATGGATTCCTGCGGGATCGCGGATGGTGTATTCAAGCTCTTTCATAAGGCTTCCTCCTTAATTTTTCAGAACAGATCGCGCATCAACTAGTTCTTTGACCAAAGACTCATACTCCGGAGCACCCATGAAATTCGTTATCGCGACGATTTTCGCTCCAGGCTTGCTCTTCGCCGCGCGCTCCGAAAGCTCCCTGTGCGTGACGATTACCTGCGCGTCGCTTGGTATTTCGCTTACGGGCGCGTGAACGACTTCAATGTCCTCAATGCCTGCAGCCTTCAGCTTCTTTCGAAGCATCGTCGCTCCCATGGCTGAGGAACCCATGCCTGCATCGCAAGCGAAAACGATTTTCTTTACTTCCTCAGGCGCCGCGGCAACATTCGCTGTGGATGCGGGCGCCAATCCTTTGGACTCGGCTTTCATGTCTTTGATTTTCTGCTGCGCAGCTTCCAAGTCCTCTTCTTTTCCGAAGAACTTAAGGACTACAGAGGATATGGCAAAGGATACTCCGCCGGAAATCAGTATGCCCAAAATATTGGCGGCAAATCCGCCGCGGGGAGTCATCATCAGCTCGGCGAATATGCTCCCTGGAGAAGCCGCTGCGACAAGCCCGCCGTTTAGAATCTGAAGCACTAAAATGCCGCTTGCGTTTCCTGCTATGGTGCCGACAATTACCAGAGGATTCATCAGCACATACGGGAAGTAAACTTCGTGAATGCCTCCGAAGAAGTGGAATATGGCGGCGCCTGGAGCGCTACTCTTGGCCGTGCCTTTGCCAAGAAACATGTATGCCAGCAGAAGCCCTATGCCAGGTCCGGGATTGGATTCAATCATAAAGAATATGGACTTTCCAAGCGAGTTTGCCTGCTCTATCCCAAGAGGAGTGAATATGCCGTGATTTATGGCGTTGTTTAAAAACAAAACTTTGGCTGGCTCTACGAAAATCGCGGTAAGTGGAAGCAAGCCCCTGTCAACGAAAAATTGAACGCCTGCGCTAAGCAACGATGTAATTGCAAGACACACAGGATTTATGGCTACAAGTCCTACCAAAGCCAAGATGGCTCCTATTATGCCGGATGAGAAATTATTGACTAGCATCTCAAAGCCCGCGGGGATTTTTCCTTCAACCAATCCGTCAAACTTTTTTACGGCGTATCCTCCAAGAGGCCCTGCAATCATCGCCCCCATAAACATCGGAATTTCAGCGCCCACAATTACGCCTATCGTAGCGATTGCCCCAACGACCGCACCGCGCTGCTTGTGCATTGCATAGCCGCCTGTATATCCGATTAAGAGCGGCAGCATGTATTTGAGCATTGGGTCGACTAAAGTTGCAAATTTTTCATTCGGCAGCCATCCGGCTGCAATGAATAAAGACGTGATGAGCCCCCACGCGATGAAGCCACCCATGTTAGGCATCACCATTCCGCTTAAGAAGCGTCCGGCCTTCTGTACGTTTTCTTTCATAGCAACTAACCCCCTTAGATTATGTTCCGTTCATTAACCTAATTTAATTATAGAACTCTGCGTTCAGATATAGCAAGCTAAAAAGCTTTAAGTTTGGCACTTTGAAGTTGTGCCAAATTTATGCTTGAATTATGTAGAGTATGCATTTAGTATGGCCATGCCTATTTGCTGTAATATTTACCTATGAAGCTTGATTTTCCGTACATTCATATCGGCTGACAGCTGCATGCATTGCATATCACAATTCAGCACTCACTGCATAATCCAACCCTAAATACGGACTTTTGGGTGAAAATCAGTACAACTGCAACTATTTTGATTTGCAGTCAAATGCATTTATTTGGATCTTGATTATCCATAGAGAAGCCTTACAGTCAAGCAGCTTCATATTCAAATCAGCATTATAGGCATATAATCCCGGCAATCGGCGCGGGCGTTCACGAGTCGTTTTAGTCGCAAAGTCAACATGACGCGCATGACAATTTAACGGAGAGCCTGAACCAGAACACTTGCGTCGCTCTCAATCGCGGCAGAGATAAATCGCCCTCGCAATCCGCAAGTGCAGAGCTGTTTCACTGCTTCACTGGCTAGTCTTGATTTTAGGCTGAGCATATTGAAGATGAAAATCGGGGCGCGTGACAAACATTTTGGCGATGCCTCTTGGCATGGCATGTTTAGGCATTTGAGAGATGTTTATTTTAATATAGAATTACCTTTTTTTGGAGCTTGATTATCCATTGAGGGTACGAAATGCCGAATCGGCATTTCGCACTACCTGTATAATCAAGCTCCAAAAAAGGTAATCTTCAAATGAGCATTTCATATAAATTGTTTAAAATGATGAATAGCGCCCGGTGAGTCTCCACCCGTGGCGTTTTCTAAAATGCGCATGGAATCGACGAGTAGTGGCGAATCATAGAGAAGCCTGCAATAATTTTTCCGTTGATTTTCCCGTGCTGTTTTGTATAATTTCCACAAAATCATACGGAAAAAGGGGGCTTTGGCAATGTTTAAGGAACGCGAGGGCTGATCCTTCAAAGTCAAGGATGAGGCCTGCGAAGTGGTTCCCGCAGAGGCGGAGGCGCTTCCGGGGGATCCAGGCGCCGGAATCGGCGCCTGTTTGGAAATCTCAGGGCGGATTGATGGCAAGGAGGAGAAAGATATAGCTCCAGTTCCGGAGCCGGTGGATCTGGCGCAAAAGCACGCCTGCGAAATCAAGCGGGACGGCGCGGATTTCGCCGAATCAGCGTCTGATCTTAGGGACTGTGAAATAATAACTATTATTTCTTACATTAATTAACATATTGAATTTTCTGACCAGTAGTGACGAAAAACAGAAGAACGTATCAGGCCGAAAACTTTAGCGAAACTAAAACATGCCAAGAATATTATTGTGAAGTTGAGATGAAAACCCAGCAGTCCAAAAAACTGATGCGACAATCAGGCTAATGCGGCTTATTCCTTGGAATCCCCATCTTCAGGATTGCCGGACTTTTGCTTTGCCGCCTCCTTCTTGGGCTTGGCCCTGTATTGTGCAGGTTCCCAAACTATGCCATGCTTGGGTCTGATCGTGTAATTACATCCGCCATGGAATTCTGATTTGGAAAATGCCGATTTTCTCAATATCCGCATCTGGGATCATCCTGCCTGTCCTGCATTCGTTTTTGCCGAGCAAGCACTGGACCGTGAGGCCGGTTGCCGTTGAAGCGCGCTCTATCAATCCCTTCATTATCTCCACGCTCAAAAGAGGCGCGCCTCTCCAGTTTTTTGCTGTGAACGAAAAAAGCCTGCGCTCTATTTTGTTCCATTTGCTGGTTCCTGGAGGGAAATGGCGCACGCTTGTCTCAATGCCCAATTCATTGGCCAGATTCTGCGGCTCCGCTTTCCAAAGCCTGCCGCGGGATCCATTGCTGCCTCCGCCATCAGCTGCCGCCAGCAATTTTGGGGTATTTGGATAATAGAGTCCGGCCATGGCGCCATGCCATCGCCTGATGCTCTCCACGGCGAACTCCGCCGTGTCGGAGCTTATCCCCAAATTCACGAATCCGACGTTCTTGGCGATGCCGTAGACTCCATGCGGGCTTGCCTTGCCGTTTTCAGGGAAGTCATGATCCTCGGCCAGAAGCGGGTTCTTCTCTTTCCTGCATTCTCGCCCGGCCGCTTTGCAATTGCCGATGCCCTCCTTTTCTTTGCGCCGACGGATATGGCTGGCCAGCCTTTGTCGATGCATTCCAGGATAAGCTTGTTGATGCAAATGAATTGGGCGTCCCTGTCCGCATGCTCCGAGCCTCCGAGTGATTTCTTGTTGGATTGCAGGCTGCAGCCCAAATTCACCCTCAAAATGGCATGGATAGATCTGTATGAAGCCTTGAGTCCTTCTTTCGCAAGCTCTTTTTCTATATTCCCGGCGCTTTTGGCTGTCCACTGGAGCGGCAGCGGATTTCGGGCCGCCCCCTTTTTTTCTCATTTGCAGCAATGGATTCGAGGCGCTTTTTGCCTCCCCTTGGGAAACGCCGGCGCAAGAATCCGCCACGCCAGCCCCATCCCCGCCGCAGGCCTCGTCATAAATGCCATCTTCATCGGAAATATCGAATTCGTACATTTGCCCATCATCGGAACCTTCAATTTCATCATCGTCCCCCTCAGATCCCGCTGTCTCCGCATTGGCGGCGCCCTTCAGGCAAACTGTCCGGCCGCAGTTCTCCTCCAGCTCTTTCGAGCCCCTGATTATCGCGGGCCTAGACATCCCTGCGGCTTCGCTGGCCAGTTCAGCGCCCCCATATCCCAAGAGCCTGGCGATTGACGAAACATATAAACGCTTTGTCTTTTCATTCAAATAAGGTTTAATCTCCAAGTAAATGCTGCGGATGCCGGCTTTAATCGCATCAGCGTCGATTTTATCCATTCAGGGATCATGGCTTCCTCCTTCGGCCTGGGCTCATGCAGCTTGCAGAGCCTGCATCTTCAATGACAGCCCAATTCAAGCATCCAATCAAATGGCTCTTCGAAATTGAGGGATGTTTGGCTCCAACTTAAAATAAGTGTTTTTCACCAGGTGTTGCTTGATGTGATTGCACTTAAAATATATTATTGTTAAGTTCAGTAGTAGAATGCTTCAGAATTAAGTTGCGTTGAAAGTGTTCCATCAGGCGTATAATACATCACTCTATTGTTATTCGTCGAGTGTCGACATATATTTCGGGCTGTAATAAACTGTGAAAAGTAACAGTTATTATTTCACAGTCCCTTAGGGAAAAAGCCGAAGAATTGGAGGATCCAAGGCAAAAAGGGAAAGCCGGGCGCAGCCCGGCATGCATGGCCGCAATCGCCGCAGCCGCCATTTTCAGGGGATGCCGCTGCTTTTCGGGCTTCGCCTCCTTCGCGAAGGCGGACGGGGCCTGGCTGGAGCGGCGCGGCGTCCATTGCGAAGCCTGCGCGGGGCCTGCCGGAGAACGCCGCCCGGAATCGATTCCAGCGAGCTGCCGGAGGCGCTCGGCGGCTTTTCGCGGAGAGGGCCGGGCTCCTCCCCGCCGATCGAGGATTCGCCGCGAAAGAGCGAATGGTTTTCTCCCGCCAAGCTGCAAGCGGAGCGCCTCGCCTGGAGCCGGCGGAGCCGCAAAAGCCGACACTGCGGGCGCATTCGGCTCAAAAACCGGCGCTGCGCCGGCGCAGGTCCTGATCAATGAAAAAAACCAATGAAACCGCAGCGATGCCAAAGCCCTTAAGCAATATCGGATCCGACGCCGAAGGTTCAATCATCACGGCCGATGCGCCGGATGCGCGGAAGGAGGCCGCAAAA
>JAISZB010000199.1 GCA_031269465.1 Clostridiales bacterium
ATTATGCATATCGGGAATATTATAAAGGAAAATAGACAGAAATTCAATAGTTTTATGACATTGACTAAATTAGATGTAATATACCATTATTTGTAAATAAACTCATGACTGTCAAGTAAGTGCGTCTCCCAGCCCTACGGTTGTCATAGTCTTTCCTTCCCCGGCGGAGGCGGGCGTGATGGCTGTGCCAAGTATCAGCTTGCCGTCGGGTTTGCCCTCTAGGTCTTCTAAAATCTTGCAGTCCACCTTGACTTTCCAGTTCCCGTAAAGCTCCAGATAGTTGCGGCCTACGTCCAGCTCGCCGTTATCTCTTCCACTGAAGCATCGCCGTGCTTTGCGCGATCTCAATGTCGCTTATTATACTGCTTTTCATATAAAATTACCTTTTTTGGAGCTTGATTATACAGCGAGTGCAAAATGCCGATTTCGGCATTTCGCACCATTCAATGGATAATCAACAAAAAAAGAAACATTTGATGAAAAGCGGTATAGCTCCAAGCAAATCAGTCCTCTCCTTGGCGTATGCCAATTCAGTACTCATCAGGCATTTGCGCCAAATCAGACAGGCGCATCACTGGTCCGTCCACGCACACATAGCGCCTTCCAATGTTGCATTTGCCGCATTTGCCCACGCCGCAAGACATTCGCATCTCGAGAGTCGTGATGATGCGGCTTTCGCAGACGCCAAGCTCTTTTAAAGCTCTAGCTGTATATTTTATCATTATTGGGGGTCCGCACACAACTGCGTAAAGGCTGTCGGGGAGAATTTCCATCGTTTTTAAAAGTTCATGAGGAAAGCCGACTCTCCCCTCCCAGCTTTTATATGGTGCGTCGATTGTTTGAAAAATCTCGAAATCTCTGCATTCTTTCCAGCGTCCGACGTCATATTTATATATGAAGTCAGCAGGGGTGCGAGCGGCGGACAAAAGCTTGGTTTTTCCGTATTTTTCTCTATTTTCAGGATGAAAGACATAATCTATCAGCGGGCGCAGCGGCGCCAAGCCCAAACCGCCAGCCACATAAAGGATGTTTGCGCCCTCCATTTCCCGGACGGGAAATGAGTTTCCAAACGGTCCGCGCAGCCAGACCGCGTCGCCCGGAGACAAATCATGGACGGCTTGCGTAACGACTCCAACCCTTTTTATAGACAGCTCCACGTAGTCCTTGTTTTTAGGGGAAGAGGCGAAGCCGAACGGGGCTTCTCCAAATCCAGGCACAGTCAGCTCTACAAACTGCCCGGGCATGAAGTCAAGGCTTTCGCCTGATTTCGCAGCCAGCCTGAAGGTTTTTACATCAACCTCGCCATCCGTCTCCTGAATTACATCAGTGATTAAATAAGCGCGCGGCAGGTATATGCTATCCATCGCTTCCTCCAGCGGCTTCCGCCTTTATGCATTCCAGAACTCTTCTCGCGTTTATTCCGGCAGGACATTTTCTCGTGCATCTTCCGCATCCGAAACACGCTGATTCCCCTATGTTCTTGAGCATGTACACATATTTATGCATGAAGCGCTGCCGAAACCGCTCGGGCTTTCCGGCTCGCGGGTTGTGTCCCGAAGCATGCAGGGTGAATGCAGAGTACATGCAGCTGTCCCACACCCGATAGCGGACGCTTCCTTTATCCTTGAAGTCGAAACAGTGGCAGGCAGGGCACACGAATGTGCATGTTCCGCAAGAAATGCAGGACGCCGACATGGCGTCCCAATTGACTTTTTCAAATACATCCTTCTCCTCCGAGCAGATTTCAAGCGTTTCGCTTAATTCTGCGGGCTCTGGGGAAAATGCCGCCGGAACGGATCTGAAGCAGCTTTTCAAAAGATCGCAGCCGACGGGGGTATGCGCCGCCGCGATATATTCATCCTCGCCTGCGGGAGTCAAAAAGATGTCGCATTCAGTTGAATAGGATTTATCTATTCCTCTTAAGTTGCAGAAGCATCCGGGCTTGAGGCTCTTGCATGCCATGCCTATTGTAGCCGAGGCTTTCCTGCGTCGCATGTAAAAGCCGTCTTTGAATTTCCCTTCGGAGAAGACCTTGTCAGTTATTCTTTTGAAAGCGCTGAGATCGCAAGGGCGAACATCGAAAATAACGGTTTTTTTCGCTTCTTGGATATCTTCCGCTGAATCTTCTCCAAAAGCCAGGATTTTTTCAGTTTGCGGAAGCAGAAACTCCTTAGGGGACTTATAAGGCAACTGATCTGAAAAGACGACATCATTAGGGTCCGTGATATAAGAGTAAAGAAGATTGGCCCCGTCTGAAACAGGGGCGGCTACTTCATAGTCCTTTAAAAGCGCAGCTAGAGCGTCTTTGACGCTGGATATTTTCACAGAAGCGCTTAAGAGCATGCCAAAACCTCCCATCTTCTTGCCAGCGCACCCGCGCGCTACTCCAAAAAACCAGGTTGCCCGTCATCACAACGATAGTCTGAGAGGGGATCCCTCGCGCCTTCCTCCATGCCCGCTTTATGCCCGTACTCTTCATAGCACATCTGAGTCAAGCTGTCAATCAAGTACTTCAGATTGACTCCTGACGGGCAGGCTGTCTTGCAGCCGCCGCATTCTACGCATCTGCCTGCCAAATGCATGGTTCTGCCAAGATGGAAGGCGATTTTCGCCTCCCTGCCAACGCCCGCAGGCGTCCAGTCCGGAATTCCCCGCTCCATGAAGCAAGAGGGGCAGTAGCAGCCCCAGCATGCTTGCCGGCAGGCATAGCACAGGATGCATCTGTCAATCTCAGCAAGAAAGAAATCGAGGCTTCCCCTGGAGGGGGAAGGTTCGCGGGCGCTTTGCAAAGGAGAGGGATCTTTAGCGAAAGCGTCGAAAACGGGAAAGTCTGATGCGTCTTTTCCTACTCCGATGATGAATACATCATCGCGCTTTAGCTGATTCTCGTTAATGTACATGACGACGGCCCTGGCGTCGTACGGCCTGGCGATGATGGCGGTTTTGGGCTTTAGGCCTAAAAGGAGCTTTGCAAGCGGCTTATTGCAGCTTTCGTCCCACTTGAGGCCCTTAAGGCCTTCTGGATTTGTGATGAGAGATACAACTGGAATTTCTTTAATCTCTCCTTCGGTAAAGGCCAAAACTCTGGATATCACTCTCTTGGAAAATAAATCCTCGCAAATAGTTTTAAGCGCTTCTATAATCGACAGTTTTTCTTCTGTCACGATTTCTCACAGCCTTTAGTTTTAAGCAGCTTTATCCTGCTTGTTACATCTGAGACAACATCTGCGAAGCGCTGGCCTTCGGAGGCTGATATCCATGTAAACTGCACTCGATCCGAGTCGAAGCCGGCATCGTCAAGAAGCCTCTTCAAAACCGCGAAGCGCCTTCTGGCATACATGTTGCCTGTGATGTAATGGCAGTCCCCCGGGTGGCATCCGGACACCAAGACTCCGTCCGCGCCGTCTGCCAGGGCTTTTATAATGTAAAGCGGGTTTATCCTGCCAGAGCATGGAAGGCGGACTATTTTGACGCTGGGAGGGTACTGCATGCGACCCGTGCCTGCCAAATCAGCGCCGGCGTAGCTGCACCAATTGCACAGGAACGCTATGATTTTCAATTCTGATTCATCCATCTCATCACTCGCCTCAAATTAATGCGCTTCTTATGGCGGCGCGCATCCTTCTCTCTCCCGCTTAGGAGCCTGACTATACTTATTTGAATATGAAAGCTCATTTATACTTAGTTGCAGCCAATTGCACCGATTTTGAGGCCTGATTATCCACTTGCGCTCTACATAATCAGGCCTCAAAATCGGATAGGGTGCAGAACACAGCATGGCTTGAATGTACAGAGAGCGCGATTGATATCGGCATTTCTCGCTTTGAAAGCGCTGAATTCCGCATTTAAAAATGGCGGCGCCAGAGGGCAGTCAAGCCTGAAAAAGGCTTTTTTGGCCGGCAAATCAGGATATGCAGTCAAAAAGGCTAATCATGGATAAAACGGCGTTGGCTCTACAATGCCGCGAGCGCTTCAACCTCAGCAATGATTTGGCGGTCGGCGAAGCCGTCTATGTCAATCGCGCCGCATAGGCATGCAACGCTGCAAGTGCCGCAGCCCTTGCACAGTACAGGGTTGATGTCCGCCTTCCTGCAAATGGCGCCGCGCCTCAACTCTTCTTTGACTTCGATGGCTTGGTATGCGCACACGCGCTCGCACCTTGCGCATCCGGAGCAAAGGCTCTGATTGACCCTTGCAACCATTCCCTCCGCTTCGAGCGAATTTTTAGAAATGACCGTCATCGCCCTCGCAGCCGCCGCTTTCGCCTGCCAAACGCTTTCTTTCAAGTTCTTGGGGCTGTGAGCCAAGCCGCACACGTACACGCCTTCCACAGCGAAGTCCACGGGGCGCAACTTGCTGTGAGCTTCCAAGAAGAAGCCTTCGCGGGTAAGCGGAACTTTGTATAGCTGCGCAGTCTCCGAATTATCCGGATTGCTCGTGATAGCGGAAGCCAAGACGACCAAATCGAAGCTCGATTCAATGAAAGCGCCGGTTGCGGACTCATAAAATCTAATGGAGCTTCCGGAGATGGCAGGAGGATTTTCAGCTTCATATCGTATGAACAAAACTCCCGCCTCCCTGGCTTTTTGGTAATTAAGCTCGCCCGAGCCATATGTCCGCATGTCCCTGTAAAGCACCGTTATGGAGGCTTCTGGACTGATTGACTTTATAATGAGAGCGTTTTTTACAGCGGCGCCGCAGCATACCCTTGAGCAGTAGGGGCGCTCTTTGCCGCGAGAGCCGGCGCATTGATACATGAAGATGTTTTTTTCAGCGATGCTTCCAGAAGAGATTTTCCTTTCAAGCTCTGCTTGCGTTATGACATTTAGTCCGTTCCAGCCGAATTCATATGGCAGGCGCTCGTTTGCTCCGGTTGCAATTATGGTTGCGCCGTGAGCTATCTTCTTTCCGTTTGTCAATGACGTTTCAAAATTTCCTACATAGCCGGAGGAGGCGCAAGCGCGTGCATTCGTAAAGACAGTGATATTAGGGTGATGTAAAGCGCTTAGGATAAGTTCATCCAATCTGCGCTGAGCAGGAAGTAAATCGTGCGCATGCGCCAAATTTGCAGCGTTTCCTCCAAGTCTGCCAGATTTCTCAACGATTACGGCGCAGTGCCCTAAATCAGCGATTGAAAGCGCGGCGCTTATTCCGGAAACGCCTCCGCCCAGCACTAGCGCTGTTTTGTTTACGCCGATTTTCAGCCTAGCCAGAGGTTTTGCGAATCGTACGCGGCTGACAGCCATTTTTACCAGGCTCTTCGCTTTTTCAGTAGCCGATGCGGGTTCATTCATATGCACCCATGAACACTGATCGCGGATATTGGCCATGGCGAGCAGGGAAGGATTCAAGCCCGCTTTTTGAAGCGCTCCCTGAAACAGCTTTTCATGAGTGCGAGGGGAGCATGACGCGACTACAACGCGATTCAGCCTTTTTGAAACGCATATATCGCTTAACACTTTTTGAGAGTCTACTGAGCATGCAAAAACGAATTCGCTTGCGTACGCGACTTTGTCGATCCCCCTTGCATAAGCGGTAACAGCGGGTACATCTACAAAGCCGCCTATATTGCTTCCGCACCGGCATACAAAAACTCCGATTCGCGCTGCCTCCTTGGAAGTATTTCTTTCCGGGACTTCCTCCTCCGCCTCAAAATAGCATTGGCCTTGCGCATCTTTCATGCTTGAGGCGACAAGCGCGCCCGCTGCGGCAGCGGAGGCCTGCGTTACGGTTTCGGGGATATCGCACGGTCCCGCGCATGAACCGCAGGCGAATATTCCGTGGGTTGTGGTTTGTGTTGGCTGAAACGGAGATGTATGGATGAATCCGAACCTATCGGTCTTGACCCCGGCCTTTTTCCAGAATTCCTTGCTGCCGGCATGAGCTTCAAGACCTACGGACAAGACGGCCAAGTCATACGGCAAAACGCATGCCATGCCGTTGCCGTCTATATAGTGAATGTCGACTTGCCCGGATTCTTCGTTTCTCTCTATGTGGGATATTCTAGATCTGATGAAGCCCACTTTGTACTTGTCGCGGGCGGAATCAACGTATTTATCGAATTCCTTGCCAAATGAGCGCATGTCCATGTAGAAAATGTCAATTGCGGAAAGCTTCGGCATATGCTCCCTGGAGATTGAAGCCTCTTTTACCGCGTACATGCAGCATACGCTGGAACAGTAAGGGGCGCCGCAGCATTTGCTTCGGGAGCCGGAGCACTGGACGAAGGCGATGCGCGAAGGCGCCCTGCCGTCAGAAAGACGCCGCACATGGCCTCCGAAAGGGCCTGAGGCGGAAAGCATCCGCTCGTATTCGATGCTTGTAATTACATCCTTGTACTTTAAATGCCCAAAATGGTATGTAAGCTCTTTTGAGACCGAGCAGCCGTTTGCGATTATAACGGCGCTGACTTCAAGCAAAGTACGTTCATCCGGCATTTTTCTGTTTATCGCTCCTGCAGCGCAGGCCTTTTCACATCTTCCGCAGTTTATGCAGGCGTTCCTGTCGATTGAGAACTTATTTGGTGCGGCTTGGGCGTACGGCTTATATATGGCTCTTCTCTCGCATAAATTCTCATCGAACTCGGATTCGACCTTTACAGGGCAAACCTTTGCGCATTCGCCGCACCCTGTGCATTTTACCGGATCTACTCCCGTGGCTTTCCGCAGGATGACAGCAGTAAAATCAGGAGACTCGCCTTTAAGTTCCAAAAGCTCGCTTTTGATAAAGACTTTGATGAGCGGATGGTTGATGCATTCGGTGACTTTAGGCGCCAGAATGCATGCCGAGCAATCGTTTGTAGGGAAGGTCTTATCGAGCTGAGCCATCCGCCCTCCAAGTGAAGGCGTCTTTTCAACCAGGAATACGGGCGAGCCGCTTTGAGCCAAATCGCATGCCGCTTGGATGCCGGCTATGCCGCCGCCCAGTATGAGAACAGGTTTTTTCATAAAATTCCCTCGACAATTTCGATCCTCCGCCTGTACAGCTCATCGTTTACCATATCCAGCTTTCGGGCGGTCTCAGGCTGCACGCAGCCCTCTTCCACCGCCATTTGACGCAACACCCTTAAAATATCGGCGAATCTTACATCCTGCGGGCAGTGCGAGACGCATGCATGGCACTGCAGGCAGTGCCATAGCTCCCGCGAAGCCAGGACCTGCATTCTAAAGCCCAAAAGCGTCTGCCTGATGATTTTGCGCGGGTTGTACCCAGGCCTTATCGCGCTGATGGGGCACCCGGCCGTACAAGCGCCGCAGGAGAAGCAATTTCTGATGTTTTCGCCGCCTGGGCGCTTCGATACAGCCTCCGCGAAAGTATTGTCCAGCTGATTTAACTCAGTCACGCTCAGCCGCCTCCTCAGCTTTTAGATTTAAGTGTGGAACGCTCAATGATTTCAGGCACTGCTGACTCCCAGCCAACGGCCATGATGTGTATGCCGGAGACTCCCTGTATTTTACTTATGCGCTCTATGAGAGAAAGCGCTATGCGCTTGCCTTCCTCTTCGGCTGACTGCGCGGAGCGCATGCGGTTCATAAGCTCCTGGGGAATTTCTATGCCTGGAACTTGCGCGGACATCTCAATCGACTTTACAGACTTGTTTACCAAAATCCCCGCCAGGAAATAAGCTTTTGTATGAAGGCCGGCGGCGCGGACATCTTCCATCCATTTCTCGAATTTCTCCAAGTCGTAGATGGCCTGAGTCTGAATGAACTCCGCTCCTGCTTCTATTTTCTTGTGAAGGCGGATCATTTGCAGCTCATATGGATCGGCGAACGGGTTCGCCGCCGCGCCGATGAAAAACTCAGGGGGGAATTTCATCGGCTTTCCATTAATGAAGCATTTTTTCTTCTTCATGTCTGAAAGCGCCCTGACAAGCTGTATCGAGTCTATGTCATACACATTCTTGCTCTCTGGGTGAGAGCCGAATACCTGGTGATCCCCGGACAGGCAAAGGACGTTTCGAATCCCCAAGGCATACGCTCCCAGCAGATCGCTTTGCATCGCTATCCTGTTTCTGTCTCGGCACGTCATCTGCATAATCGGCTCAACCCCTTCTGAAAGCGTCAGGCAGGAAGCAGCTATGCTTGACATGCGAACGATCGCCGTCTGATTGTCGGTGATGTTTACGGCATTGCACAGGCCTTTTAAAGCCCGCGCCTTCTTGCGTACGAATTCAGCGTCCGCGCTCATTGGAGGGCCTAGCTCGGCGCTTACAGAAAACGCTCCTGAAAGAAGCGCTTCTTGAAGCCCGCTCATGTCCAATCCACGGCATTCTGCTCCACTGCCAGCTCATCCGCGCATGAAAGGGGCGCAACTCTTTTTCGCGGCCCGCCGTCCCTTGCGCTCCGCCAGTCTTTGATCTCTTGAATCTCATAGAGGCGCTCAAGCTTTCCCAGGCTCTTCAGCTTTTCATATATAAGCTGCCAGCCGCAGTCGGTTTCGGAGTCAATCTCGCATTTTCCCTTTGAAGAGCCGCCGCAGGGCCCGTTGAAATTGCTCTTGGAGCAGCGCGTTACAGGACAGATGCCTCCGGTGCGCTCCAAGACGCAGTTTCCGCATCCCTGGCACATTTCAGTCCATAGCCCCGCATCCCTGGAGGCGCCGAAGAATGTAGTGTTAAGCCCAGGCAGGACGACCTGGAAGCGCTCCGCCATAAACTGCACTCCAACGCCGCATGCGGTCGAGAGTATAGCGTCGGCCCACCGAAGCTCCAAGTCGGCCTCTTCTATGAATTCCGCGTCGCATTGGCGCTTTAAGGAGAAGACCCTTACGCTTGCCGGCCGACCTGAGGCGCCTCTGGCGATTCTAAGCGCCTCAGCCAGATTTTCAGCTTCGGCCAGGCCTCCTGCCAGGCATATTGTTACGCAAGTGCCGCACGCTGCGATTGCAATGTTTTTATAATCTTTAAGATACCCCAGGACTTCATCCAGAGGCTTTTGATCGGCTATTATCATATTTACAGCCCTTTTCTACGCCAGTTATACAGATTTTCATAGAAACCCCTATGACGCTATGCTTCACCGCCAAGGGTGAAAATATTAAGTCCTTTGTGTATTTGAGGCATGGACAAATGTCCATAAAATGTATTTTCGTACTAAATTGCCTTTTTTGGAGCTTGATTAATCTGTGTTCAATGGACAGTCAAGCTCCCAAAAAGGAGCGTTGAATGAAAATCGGTATATGCCGACTGGCATTTGACATTTCCGGTTTCAGCCGCGGATCGTTTCGCAGTCAAACGCAGTTGTTTTAGCTTGATTATGTGGATAATCAAGCCCTTAAAAAGGAAATTCATGTACTCAGCACATGCTGATTTGCAATCAAACGCATCGGTTTTTTGCCTGATTATCCGCTTTCAAGGCGTGACTGATATCGGCATTTAGCGCTAATTGCTTAATCCCGCAAAAACCGGAGCTTTCCAGCTCATGACCGCATGCCTTGAGAAAGTGGTCAACCTAGCCCTGAAATCAAAATATTTGACAGCCCGTCAGTAAATTCGCTTTCACCTCAAAGGCTTAGAAGAATTAAAAAACTTTATTTTGAATTCATCAGCCCCGGCGCAGCGCAGGTATTCTCTGCAGCGGCTGGCAAAGAGAAGCGCCTTGGCGTTTCCGTCGCCATGGCGGCAGCTTTCTGGAAAGCAGGATGCAACCGAGACTGTATCGTATAATGACGAGCATTTTAAAATCTTTTCCATTTCAACGCCTCCGCCGCAGATTAAGGCTTCAGCGTCGATTTCCGGAGGAATGTCGGAGGCATTCAGGCAGTTTTCGCAGTAGAACAGCTTTCGCCTTCCCAATTTCAGCGCAGGCGCTGAAGCCGCCTTCATTGTGATGGCTTTGGCGGGGCACATGCCAGCGCATATGCCGCATGCGAAGCAGCTCTTATTCAGATTGCGCATGGAAGAGCCGCCCTCATCCAGCATCATGGCGCCATGAGGGCAAACTCTCATGCAAGTGAGGCACGCCGCGCATTTATCCTTATCTACTTGCGCGTAGGACAAAGGTTCTGCCTGAGACGCCAGGTCGCCCAGGATGAAGCTTATTTGAGCGTCAATTTCACCAAAGAGCCCAGACATGGGCTTTACAGCGTAAACGCCTCTGCGAAGAGTGAGTGAGGGATGAAGGAAGAATCCGGCGCTCGGCATTTTGCATAGGCTCAAAAGCTTTTCATAAGAGGAGCTTTCTTCTTGAGGCTGCACAACGCTCGCGCCTTCAAGAAGGTATTCGCCGTCGCCGTCTTTAAAAGTGAGAACTCCGCCGCTATAGGAAGCTTCATTGTATTTGAAGAACAAAACCCCATTGGAACGAGCGGTCTTATAAAGCGTCTCCATGCCGCTTCCAGCGGTGCGTACATACTTAGCCAAAAACAGTATTTGCCGGCTCTTTTTTTTCTCGCCTTTGACTAAAGCTAAAGCTGACGCGCTTTCAAGGCATCTGCGGGTTATGGAATCGGAAGATTCCCCATCAGCGTCCAGAAAGAATGCGACAGTTGAGCATGCGCTTTCAGAAGGCGCAATTGGGCTGGAATAGGAGGAGAAGATTATAGAATCAGCATTGGTTTCAATAAAGCTGCTTGAGCTTCTAGATTTTACAATGAATTCCTGAAAGCCGCCTCGAATAGAGGCTATCTCGGAACCGGTTCCATAGAATGAAATCTGGTGGGCGTCTCCTGTTGCGCTGGAGATTTTCTCGCATAGGAAGCTGTCCCCCAAGACCGCGATTTTCACAATTTCACCTCAAATTTCTAGCGTACGCTACTGACTCGGCATGCACTTCCTCAATCTTTTTCGGCCCGCTTGCGCATCCTAAAACAGTTATTCCGTCATCTCGGACAGGCTGCAGAAAACCGTCCGCATCCACCATCAAAGAGCAGAGATTTGAAATGCCATCGGCGTCAGCCGGAGGGCGGATGCCCTCGGATAGTACCGCCAGATCGAATTCGCGAATGTCAAGGCCTGCTCCGCCCAGCTTTTCGTATACGACGCGAGGCTTGCCCGCGCCTTCAATGCGCACGGGGCGGCATTTGATAAACTCAATCCCCATGTCAAGCATTTCTTCATAGCATCTTGGGCTTTCTATCCTCTGGAAGTCCATGCAGAAAAATGTCTGAGAAATGCCGGGATGGAGGAAGCGGAGCGCCTTGGCCGATCGCGAGGCATATGCGCAGCAGACTCTGGAACAGTACAATGAGCCGAGTTTCCTGTCTCTGGAGCCGTAGCACTGTATGTAAGCGATGCTCTTTACACCTTCGGGGAAAATCTTTGAGACGGTTCCCTTTTTCCTTTTGCTAAACAGGCGCTCCAGCTCAAGCCCGGTTATGACTCCTGAGAGATCTTCAATCTGCTGATCCTGGGCGCCGGAAAGGCTTGAAGGTTCAAAGCCTATAGACGCGGCAATGGCGCTTATTCCTGAAATGCGGGCTTCATGGCCTCCCGCTGAGAAGCTAACTGTAAAATCGGGTCGTTTGCCGTAAATGTCCAAAACGCGAGCATTTGTTTCTACAGTTATGTTTTTGTCGCTTTCAATTCTATCCCAGAGGCCTCCGACAAGGCATAAACCGCAGTTGTTGCAATTACTGGAGGCCTTGCAGCCGTAGCTCCTGACTTTTCCGCCAATTTGGCCGCTTTTTTCAAGGATGATTGACGGAATGCCGCGCTCAGACAGGGTTGCCGCTACGGTGCATCCCGAAAGGCCGCCTCCTATAACCAAGACCATGCTACCCACCTCTTTGAGATTTCAGGCATCAGCGAATTTTAATGCCGGCGTAAAATTGTTCCAGCCATCTCCCTATCATACTGATTTGCAACCAAATATACCGATGCTGGGGCAGGATTATCCACTTTCAAGGTGCGACTGATATCGGCATTTCGCGCTCATTGCATAATCCGACCTCAAAATCGAAACTTTCAAGTGCAAATCATAGCATCGAGCAGTAAAACATTAAAACCGAACCTATGCGTTTCCTTGTAATTCTAACACTAACTCTTTTAGCTCTTCAATTCTTGTAATTGATTATGAAATTTGGTATTTGTATATCTGATATATAAGTCTCTCAAAATCGAAGAACGGCTGACGCATGTGTGAAAAGCGTAGGGTTGGATGCTGGAGTATTGCAGAGAAGCTTCAGCATTGAAGCCGTCTTCCTGGAGGGCATTAGATGAATCCGGCTTGCCAATCTTAAGAATTCAGCAGTACATCTAAGGGCTTTTTCGCTGTAATGAAATTACACTAGGAGATATCGGGCTTATATGCAAAAAAGGGGGAAGATTCCGACAATGCTCTTGGAATTTTAAAGTATTCTTTATTTTAGATTCTTCGCTTTGCTTGAATGCTCTTAAGGTTCGGATTATCCACTGAAGCATGAAATATACCGGCTTTCTTCAAATATTACTTTTTTGGAGTTTGATTATCCATTTAAGGGAACGAAATGCCGAATCGGCATTTCGCACTACCTGTATAATCAAGCTCCAAAAAAGGCGGTTTTCTATGAAAATCAGTATACCCAGACCCTTGAACCTAACTTTACAGTGAGCTTTTGCACAGGCTATCTGAGAGAGATTTTCAACCAGATGCATTGGCTTTCCATTTTCAAGTGATGCAGTTGACTCCAAAAAGAGGGTTTATATGCATATCGGCATGAGTAAACGCTCAAATGATCAATAGCTTTTACTTAAGCTGTTGCAATCCTGCTAAGCAAAAGCCTGCAAGAAGCTAATGAATTCATAATAGAGTAATTAACTGAAGCTTGCTGTTTAAATAAAATTCAACAATCTTAGAGCATCTTGACAGCAGGTTTATATAGTGGGACACTTACAAGAGGTGCAGAATGAAGCAGGAGAAAGCAATGTCTATAGCATGCCCTGCTAGCCTGGGGCCTCTGCATGCTGGATTTATTCAAACCCTTTTTGATATGCTGATTTGAATATGAAAGCTCCGATTTTGGGGTCGGATAATACAGTGCATTTGGTTGCAAATCATCTGTAAAAGCAAGAAAAGCGCTGCTATGAAGACATAACGCATTCTAAGAGCTATCCTTGAATAGGCTGAAAGCTATGCTGATTTTCATATGCAACTGCCTTTTTTGAAGCTTGATTATACAGCGAGTGCGAAATGCCGACATCAGTCACACCGCTCAATGGACAGTCAAGCTCCAAAAAAGGAGTATTTGGAAAAATCAGAATTCCTTTATTCAGGCATATTTAATTTGTGGATAAGCTCTATGCATGATATACAGGCTTGCAGTCAAACGCACCTATTCATTCAATCTTCAAAAAAGGAATGTTTAATGAATATCAGCATAGAAAGGAAGATAATCATACAATGGGTTATTTTTTGAATCCAACCTCTGTGATCTTGAATTTTGAAGCATCTCAAAGGTCTATCGTTAACGTGGATAAATCAGGGATTATAACGCATTTGAACCGAATTGCCGGAACCTCAGACAGATATGTTTACATAAGCCGCCCGCGACGTTTCGGAAAGACCTGGATAGCGAACATGCTTGCGGCTTATTATACCAAAGGCTAAGATGCCAGATATCTTTTCGAAGGAACAAGCATAAGTCAGGATCCATCATTTGAAGCGCAATTGAATAAATCTAATGTGATATTTTTGAATATCCAGAACTTGATATCTGAATTTCTAAAAGTAAAACCAATGATTTCAGGCATAAAGAAATTGTTGCTCGAGGATTTGAATGAAGCTTATCAGCTCTGAATAACGAATTTTGGATTTGAAAGCCTCAAGGCAACTTGCAGCGCCAACTTCATTTTGGCGTTCCAAAACCCTAGGGGGGATGAATGGTTCAGTTCGGCGAAGAAACTTTATTCCATATAATAAAATAGAACAAATGTTCGTAATAAAGCACTTCAAGGCATAGTTTTATCATTGAATAATTAAATTTTGGTTCAGCCTAATTTTTATGCTGCCAAGCTTTTTGCCGGGCAAGCGCTCCTAGGCGGCCTTTCCCGAATTCTCAGCCCCTGGATCCAAGCAGGGTTCATTATAGTTGGAATTTGCGAATGCGAAAGTTTCAGGCTGCGAATATATGCGCTTGATTCGCCTTTTGGACAAGGCGGCCCCAAAAATTTCGCCTGGCAGGCGATGAAGCAGCGCTTTTTGGGACAATTCAAGCTCTTTCAAAAGACTGCGGGCGCACGGGAGCAGCCGGCAAATGGCGCGCCCGATTTGGAAGGGAAGACAGTGCGCCATTTGGGTGCGCAGGGTTTTGCTGAATGCGCGCGCTGCATTGCAGCCTCCGTTTTTCTGGGAGTTGAGCCCCCTTTCTCAATTTCCCGCCTGTTTCTTCAGGCTTTGCATAATATAGGGCGGAATTTCTTGGATATAGACATGCTGGCGATGAAAGCGGAGGGATATTCATGATCTTTTGGACGGGCGGGATCAAACAGCCTCAATTCCGATATGTCTGCACTTGGCTCTCCGAATTCGGCTCCATTCTTGAAGCAGCATGTATAAATCACGCCATTTTGTCCTTTTCTGTAAATTCCGCCACGCGCTTTTCAGTGTTGTCCCTGCCTTCAGCAATTTTCCGGGCGACAGCAGGCGCGGAGCCGTCTTTAAATCCGGCTGCGGAAAGCCAGCCGCACTCGATGCATTTATTCATCGCAGCCTCGCAGGCGCAGGGCTGTCCATCGCGGCGCCGAAAACCTCTCCGGGGAGCGATTTCCCCGGCTTGCGCGCCAGCTTGCCGAAAGCCTCGGATCCCGCACTCCCGCTTTTGCCGGTAGCAGCCTTCATCCTTGCCCTTGCCTTTGAGCAGGCGATTGCGGAGAAGCGATAAACTGCCGTCATTTTGTATAAATTCAGTGCAGATGGAAACTGCGGCTTCTCCTTGCAAAAGCAACTTGGCTTCCAGCGCGGCGATTTCGAATTCTATGGAAGCCACTTCCTCTTTATTCGCTCAACGGTGTATTTTAAAGGTTTGGAAGGGATAGTCGCGGGCGAGCCCCTCAATGAACTCCTCAGTGATCTCCACGCCCTTCAGCGAGATCGTCTTGCCGAGGAGCTTGGTCCCGCCGGCGGGCAGCTGCCGCGCCCCATTGATCCCGCCGCCCTGGAAAACGGGCATGGACAAGGGCCGCCTGCGCATTGTTCCTGCAATATCCGCCGAATCTTCTGTTTCAGCGGCTCCGGGCATGTTGTTCAAAGTCTGGGAGCCGAGCTGTAGATTCCTGCGGAATTAGGATCCAAATCCAAAAGCGCGGCGGCCGCCGACACAGCTGCGGGAGCGTCCAAGACTTGATTCATCGCCCTGAGGGACTCAATATGGCAAACTACAGCTAAAATTCCCGCCGATATATGCAAATCCAGTCTTTTCAATCGAGAATCCACTGGATCGATTGTATTTTTTATGTTTTCTATAAGCATTGGAAAAAAACGCCTTATTATGATTAAAAGCAAGTTTAGCAAACATGTTTCCTGCCTTTTACGGAATAAAGCTTCCTTTTTGTTGGCCTGCCTAGATTTCCTGTCTTTTTTATCCTTATCATCCCCCTGTGCGGAAACTGCGTCTGAAGGTCCGCAGCTTTCCGGAATATCTGCATCGACTTGAGGGTTTTGAGATTCATTTGAACCGACAGC
>JAISZB010000217.1 GCA_031269465.1 Clostridiales bacterium
CAGCTCTGAATAAAACGAATTTTGGATATATTTTCATATATTCATTAATATATATTATTTAAGATATATAAAATAATTTTAACATAATACAAAAATTAGTTTGAATTTCAGAATATATATTAGTCGGGTTGACGAATAATCATCCTGCTCTTGTCGGATACTTAGAAAATCTTATAAAAAATAAGATATTTGCTGTACATCCTACCAAATTATGCTATAATATACAGGAGACAAGCGCATATTGGATGGAGGCGACATTTATGAGCAAGCTAAGGCATGAAAACGACATGGCTGCCAGATCAAATGAATCTCAAAACCCTCAAGTCGATACAGCTATTTCGGAAAGCTGCGAACCTTCAGACGCAGTTTCCGCACAGGGGGACGGCAAGGATAAAAAAGCCGGGAAATCCAGGCAGACCGACAAAAAGGAGGCTTATGCCATAAAAGGCGGGAAACTCAGTTACGAGCCTGGAGCTGAACATAGTCTTAAAGCCCAACATAATATTTTTGAAGGCATCCATTGCTCCTATGACATTTGAATGTGCAAAATGAATTCATGGTGCATAATAGTCTCCCACGTCGCTCAACCCGAAAAGCATGCTCAGCAAACAAAATCCGGACAATGGTTCTTTTTCAAACCATTGTCCGGACTTTTTACGATTATAAGTTTTCGAGTGAGTCGTCTTTCGGGTGGCCGGATTTAACCCGCCCCATCCGACGCGCTGTGCTGCATGATGCTCCCGACGTTTACGCTTGGACTGCTTCTCAAGCGGTATGAATCGTTGTTTCAATCGAAACACCTCCCTGGTGGCAGTATAGCATGATGAGTTTAAAAAGTCACTTCCATATTCATTGTTTCAAATTGTGTGAATTCGATTTTAAGACAAACTTTCTAAATTATATGTTTATCACTAAACTTAGCAAAAATAACCTGCTGTTTGTGCCTTTCAAACATAGTTAGATGGCTCCTTCTCTGTGATGAAAATTTCGTCATTGCTATCTATATTGGCAGTAGTTCCGAATTATAATATTTAATGTTTTTTAATATAATAAAATGTATAACATTTTATTTGAAAAGTTGGGCCTTTCTGGTGTATAATGTGGCAAAAGGGAATATTGGAGGCAGGAAGCAAGTGGACAAGAACAATGATTATAGGCTGGGAGAAGTGTCAATCTTTGAAGTGGCGCTCTGCCTATGCGTAATATACATCCATGCAGCTTCAGATGCAGTATCTTTGGGAGAAAAAAGCTCGTTATTTACAATAGCCGTTTTTGCTCTGCAGAGGCTAGTATACTTTGCAATGCCTGGGTTCATCTTCTCCAGCGGTTTGAAGATGTCTCTTAAGATGAAAAGAGAAGGTGATTTAAGCTATTGGATATTTATTCGCGGACGGCTCATGAAAATCCTGCCATCATACTTCTTTTGGGTTATAGTTTTTTACCTGTACCTGGTATATGCAAGAACATATTTCCCTTTCGAGCTTTCCGAATTAGCGCAATATATTCTAAAAGGAAATGTGGCATCTCACTTCTACTTTATACCAGTGTTGCTGCAGTTCTATGTTATAGCCCCGTTTGCTGTGCGATTAGCTCAAAAAACAAAACCTGCAACAGGCATTGCCGTATCGCTTGCCGTCAGCGTCGCAACTTTGTGGGCCGCTAAAAATTTCAGTTCTGCGATTATGTGGGATCGCATATTTCCTACCTACCTGATTTTTTACTGCGCTGGCATATACGCAGGGTTAAACATCGCAAAGCTCAAGGAATTTCTGGCTAGATACTCTGCTCTGCTAGCCAGCGCATGCTTCATATCGGCATGCGGATATATTTACGCAACTTCCAGCATGTTCTTAGGAATCAGGAGTTTTGCTGAAATTCCCGTTGAGTTGGCGCAGATGGCTTATCGCATGATAATGATTGCTGGACTTTTTGCTTTAAGCTCGGCAGTCGACGGAGTGATCCCGAGCAAGGCCAGGCAAGCAGCAACCTATTTGCACAGAGCGAATTTCTATGTTTTTCTATGCCATCCGCTTGCGATGTTTATCGCACAGGACAATCTTCCTTATGGCGCTACAATGCTCTCCAGATTCTTAGCCAGGGCGGCTTCGGGGACAATCGCTTCTTTTGCTGTATGCATTCTCTATCTATGGGCCAAAGACATGATTGTAAGTTCAGTCTTAAAAAATTAGCGTAGGCGTTTTAAATATCCGGCGCAAAGCCTTCGACACTTTCATAATCCCACTGCCCTGCAAGCGCGGGGTTCTCAATCGACAGTTTCTGCTTCAACAGGCTCTCTTCCTGTAATTCGAGCCTTCATTCGCTTCAGAGGCCGTTTCTCCCGCGACAGCAAGGCTCTGTCGCCGACAACGGCCTCGACGAATGGCAACGGAGCGTCTGCGTCGGTCATTACTGTCACTTCATTTTCGCTGATCTACGCATCCTTATTTGACAGAGCGCCATCGCGCTGCAAAAGCTCATACGCGAGTACCGGATACAATGCTTCTCCAAAACGGAATGCAGGTAACGAATCTCGCTTTGCTGTATGCTGACGGTGCGTTACAGCTATACGATTTCAGTCTGCGCCGCCGTTATTTCCTCTGTCAATTCCGCGATGGCGCGTTTCTTGGAGTTGTATTCCGCAGTGAGTGAGGTGTTCTCCGCCGACACAACGACGGAACGCTCATATACGCGCCGCCGCATATTGTTCAAGGCTGCTGCGTTTTGCTTTCCGCCGTCCCCATGCTTTTCAAATACGAATCCAGAATCAGCAGCATATCTGCCGTGCTGACTCTTTTCGGTCTTGCCATAGTCAATTCACCTCCACATTCAAATCTGGCCAATGTTGGCCGCTTCGTCTAATCATCATGCGCACATGGATGGGCAAATGCCCGCCATATTTGTTGTCGGCGACATATGTAGCGTGGACGTGATAAAATCTTTCGCATTATCGCGCTTACTCAGAGATTTTTGCTGACGCTTTTTATCAAACTCGCCATCACTCATTTCGTTAAGCGTAATGTCAACGGAACCGAGAAAGACAAGCCCGGTCTTATCATCGAAACTGAATGCCTGCGGTTTTCCAGGCGCTGGAAGGTTCGATTTGCCCTGGAATGCTAATATCAGCATTCCACTCATTATGTCTATTAAAATAAAATGCTCAGCATTGTCAGGATACGTTGTAAAATAGAGTTTACAGCGCAGGATGCTGAGCATTTTATGATAGGCTGGCATCGAAATCAGCCAACGAAAATTGGAGGCGGGCAAATTGATGAAAGAGTATGGCACAGCTGCGGCGGAGGTTATCCGCCTGCTGGAAGAAGCCGGGCGCGGCGGCTGCTCGGTTCGCCGGCGCGAACTTTGCTGTGGCGGGTTGCGAGAGCGCTTGGATGCAGCCCAACAAATATTTTCTTTGGATGCCGGCATTGAATGGCTTTCCGCGAGGAAAAGCGGATGGAAGGCCCAGGCATGTAGCCAGTAAAGATTAGCTCTGCATCGGCTGGATCGCTATATGCGCGGTGGAGGCATACACCGCGAAGCGCATTGCAATCATGGGATTTTCGCATATCGGGATGCCGGTTGCAGCTATGCGCGGCCGCCGGAAAATTTCAAAGCGGCGTCGGAATGCCGCGGCTGGATTTGCGGGCGCCATTCGCCAGAAACTGCGCGAGAGCATTTTGCAGGCGCCGCGGATTTTCCGCTGTTTCTCGCAAAATGCGGCTGCGGGATGCCCTCTGAACTGACTATTGCCCATTTGGCGGCTTATCCGCGGCATTTGCGCGGCAAGTCGGAGCGCGGCAGGAAGCAAGCCTGCGGAGCCAAAGAACTGATTGCCCCGCTTCATGGCGGCGGGCATATCCCAAAGCGTTTTTTGAGCGTCGGCTTCGCAATGGGCGAAGAGAACTTGAATGATTCGCCGCCGCCTGAAAAAGATCGGGGCGATTCGGTTCAGCCGGGCAAACATCTGGATGCAAAAGCATCGAAATTCATTAATGCGCTGGCAGAACTCGGCTGCGGCAAAAACGCGCGCGCTTCATTTGAGAGCGCGTTGAATTCATTGCTCAAGCTCCTTGAAATCAACAGAGTCGAATATTCACCGGAAGCAGCCGGCCTGCGGCTTGGCAAAGCGTCCGGTACGCCGCGCGGGGAGCGTTTCCGGCGGCAGCTCAGGCAGTCCGGCGATTTTCTCCGTACAGGAGAGGCTAAAAGCCTGGGAAGCTGCGCTTGGAAGCCGACGGGGCTTGGCGCCTTGCCCAAACGGCGTCAAAACACCGCAGGCAGCTTTCTGAATTTGCGCGAGCGCGAAGGACGGGCGAGGCGCACAATTGAAATGAGCCGCGCGGCAAGCGCGCGCTTTTTCGGCGCAGGCCCTCGTCCAACCCAGCCATCACGAAATATATATGGCGACGGGGCGCGCAAATTGCCGCAATATATGTCAGGGCTGGGGCTTGCTCCACAAAATCCAATAGTCCTGAAACCGTAGAATCCTGCCGTGAAACGCTCACTCTGCTCAGACGGCTTTTAACTGCGGAAAAGCTCGTCTCGATTTCAAAGTTTGAGTTTTGCGGCTGCGCCAAGGATTTTATCATTGGCTTTCGCGGTTTTCTGAAAAGCAATGGCAGCAAGGCGCCCGCGATTAATGTCAGGCTGACGGCGATTCGCTCATATCTCAACTATGCGGCCGGCACAAGGACGCGGCAATTCAATCAGTCGCGATTGCAGTCTCGCAGGCGCCGCCTTGCAAGAAAATCCAGGAAGAGAGGAAGGCCGTCAGCGAAGAAGCGCTGGCGGCGATTCTCTCCGCTCCGCCTCAAGCCAAAATCGGGTCAAGAGACAGAACTGTCATGATTTTGCCCTATGACTGCGCGATGCGGCTCAACGAGCTGCCGTCCATGCGCATTTGCGGCATTATGATGGAAGGAGGCTTCCCAAGCATTTTAATCCATGGCAAAGGCGGCAAGGAGCGCAGAGTGCGGGTCTCGGAAAGTTCCGTCGGACGTCTGGAAGACTGTTCGCGCGTTTTTCACGGCGGCCCATCCGACGGCGCATGCCTGCTCTCCACTGCGGTTAAAGGAGCGGCGGACAAAATGCCGTCCGGGAATGCGCGGCGGATAATTGCGCAATATGCCGCGGCTGCCCGCAAAGGCCGCCCGCATGCGCCAGAGAAAATCCACCCGCATATGTTCCGCAGAACTCGGGCGGCCTACCTGTACCAAGACGGCACCGCCATTGAATTGATTTCCGCGATTCTTGGACACTCAAGCCTTGAAACTGCGGAATTGTACGCACACCCCTCTGTCGAGCAACTACGCGGCGCGCAAAATTCAGTCTCGGCTCCGACCAAAGACGAAACTCCGCTCTTGCTTGGCAAAGAGACTGAAATGGCGCATCGCTGTGGAATTCGCTGAAATGAAAATGCTCAGCATCTTGCGTTGAAAATCTATTTTACAACGTATCCTGGCAATGCTGAGCATTTTATTTTAATAGACATAACGAGTGAATGAAAATTCTGATGTCCTAATGCAGACAGTCTTAATGCGCTACAGTCCTATTTGGCTATAATTAAGCATTTTACAGGCTAAAAACATGTCACGCAATTAAGAGAGACAGCACTACTCGTCGGGCATTTTAGCGACTGTAATTACGCTTCGTGCAATCGTCGTGATGTCGATACTGTGCCGAGTGTTCGGTACTGCGACTTTTCCGAAGCGTTTATTGAGATGAGCGATCCCGCAGATGGTGCAATTTGTACGCGCTGCCATATCCGCAAGCGCCGTAAGAATCGGTCGAACCACGCTCGAACCCTCGGTATCGCCGTGCATTAACGAATGGGCTCCGACGTTGATTACATTCACGCGGTCATAGTCCTCTCCGAGTTTCAAAAGGCGCGGCTTAATCGTGTCCGCCAGTCCGTCCTCCTCTGACTGAAAAGAATATTGGCGGACTCGCGTTTACTCTGCTCACGCTCCCACGGGAGCGGCTCGCCGTGCGTGAGAGAGGAGGCGATTGCGAGCATAAGAGTTGATTTTCCGACATTCCCATCCCCGGCGCAGATTACAAGTTTGCCGAGTGGGAATTGAGGCTCAACGAGGAATCTTATTTCTTCCTCTTGAACCGATCTGATTATTATAATTTCAAGGTTGGTCATTATAGTGATTCCTCCAGTGTTTTAGTTGTCTGTGGTACCCTCGATTCGTCCGGTATCATCATGTTAGCCGAGAACCGTTTGATTGTTTGCCTCTGAGCTTTTGAAGCTCTCTTTCAGAATGTCGCAACCGACATACAGCTCTTGCTTTTCGGCGAGTTTGCCTGCGAGTTCCTTTTCCCAGGCCTTAATCGGCAGCAGCTTTTTCGGGTCATGCCGCGACTGCAATTCGTCTTTGAGATATTTTCGCCATCGCGGTTAATTTCAATATCAGCTCGGTTTGTATCATAGAAATCCTGCGCGTCCATAGCAGCCTTTTCCACTTTCGATTTTGCGTATAGCTTGGTCGCGCTGCATAAAGGCATTAGCAACATAAGAAAATGCAATATACCTGATGCATCAGCCAATTCTCTGATTGATTTTGTTGTGGACACTGTCGAGTACGACTCAAATCTACCAGTCGATTCATGGCAAGGATACAATGACTTGCTATACTTTGGCTATGATCATTCGCTGTAGCAAATGCCGCAGCAGAGTGCAAAGCTAAACTGGATGAGATATAGCAGGCGATCGTAAAGTGAAAATAGTCAGGTGCGCGCTTGTTGCTGCAGAAAGTATCCAGAGGAATTCGACTAAAAGATGAGACGAGGCGAACAGATAAGGGTAGGCGAGAATATGGGGCGGAGCGAGATAGCGGCAAGCGGATGGAGAATTCACGCTTGCTGAAGGAGACTTGGGATGAATGACGGTGAAGGGTGAGCAAAATGATAAGGCTATGAAAAATCTTCACAAATTTGATAACCTGCACAGTTTACAATTAAGTCAAAACTTGCTATAATTTGATTTGCCTTTGTAAATTGCCGTAGAAAAAACAGCTCTGAGGATCCAAAAAAAGATGGACATGCCTCGAAGACCTTCAATCAAAACGCGCTTCTCATTGGGAGGCAGAGACGTTTGCAGGGGAGGGTCGGCCCGGCGAATTCAACAGGCGCCTGCGGAGGATCAACAAATCTCAGCCAGTTTCGATATCTCCCGGCAATTCCATCCGCCTTCACATAGCCGCGCATTCAGGGCTGTCCGGGAAATACCGAAGACAATCCGGCGCATTTTGAAAGAAACGGCGTCTTGGGTTCCCGGGCCGCGAGCGCGGAATTGCTCGATAAGCAATTAAGAGGCATTTTCCCTTTCTTCTTAACAGCAGGATAGCAGAGGTCTGCCGCCCCATCGAATTCTACGGAGCCGGAGCGCTTTTCAGACGGCATGAGCAAATTCAGCCATGCAGAGTCTATTCTAAGAGGCGAGCGAGCGCCTGAAGGGCATTGACTCGCTGAATGCCCGCGAAGTCGCGGACTCAACCGCAGCGGCAAGAAAGCGCAATGTCAATCACCCCATAGCTAAGGCTAGGGGCTTGGCAATAAGTCCTGATTGACTAGCCTAAGTCTCAATCGAGAGACTGCGCTGTCCAAGAATATATAGGCGCTCCGGGGCGTTTGCTCCAGCTCCGGACTCTGCGGCCTGCGGCTGAACAGC
>JAISZB010000219.1 GCA_031269465.1 Clostridiales bacterium
ATGGATTGGAAAAAGATCATGCGGTGGACGCGAGATGCACCGGCGGAAATCCGGAGTCCATTCCATTGGATGCAATCTATACGCAGAGGGCAGCGGGGAAGCGCAATCGCCAGATCCATTTATCAACAAGGGCGGAAAGAGGAAGCTGAATCAATCTCCAAAGTATGTATTTGGATTTCAACTGTTCGGCAGAGTTCAAATGCCAGACGGACGCAAAGGCTTCATTTTCGGGAGGCGATCAAACGAAAGCTTTGATGTTCGCACGTTGGACGGAGCAAAGCTGTCTGCGGGAATCAGCTGTAAGAAGCTCAACCTCTTGTCCAGGAGAACTGCCATCCTAACTGAAAAGGAGGACATGCGGCTTCCTCCCCATGCCTAAAGGCAGGGGTATCCGCCGCATATCTCTAATGTGGCGGGATTAATTGCCGCAGCCTTGTTTTTTCTCTTGGCTTTTGCGCAGCGCATCCTTATTCCACAGTGAGAATTCTTACGGCATGGCAAGCCTGACAAACAAATTGCGGGACACATGGGGCTGGTTCGTTTTTGCTCGCGCAGAACGAAGCCCACGCTTCTTTAGGAGGCGAGAGCATGTTATCCAGCAGAAAGGAATAATAATTGTTTAGTACTCTAAGCTCGATTCAGGTGCCGCTTTGGAAGAAAAGACCCTTCAATTTTACCGATCGCGCCGTAAGGGTCTGCTTGCCACTCAAGATTAAACTGGATTGCCTCTGATCATATGGCTGCCATGCTTGACAAACCTTATCGGCCTGATGTATAGTAATTTGGTCAATAGCCTTTACTTAAAATTATATAATAGTATAGACATTAGTGTTTGCGTTTTTCTACTCTTTAAAATTTAGAGAGGGTTCCTCCGTGTCCGCAGCAAAATAAATTGACTTCGCAGGATAGAGGCCTTGCGCACTGCCAGGATAGTCGGTTAATTTCCGCGACCGCACGGCATGAAGGGATGAGACTCTCCCACCGGGCAAGTAAGCGTCAGCATACGGGCGACGCTCATCTGGTTTCGCATTCAATTCTGCCGCTGCCTTGTTATACCGATTTTCATTCAATGTTTCTTGGAGATAATTTACTATGAAAATCAGTATGCAAATCCTGGATATATATGCGCGCAAGTTGCGCAGCTTTAGAACCGTTGCGCCGCACGAGGCGGAAGCCTGGGATCGAGCCGATATCGCCCGGCGGTTCCGGGAATCGATGGTTTTTGCGCGGCGTCGCCATCCGAGTTCGCCGACTCCTTATGCGCCTGGCTCCATGATGAAGCTTTGGATTAGTCAAGCAAGGCGGATGCAATTCCCCTGGCTTGAGGGGATGGGCGCTTTCGTCCGAAACAGTTTGATGCCTCTCAAAAGGCTTTTAATTCTAAATCCAGTATAAAAAACCTCTCAATATGGATCTTTCTGATGCTTTCTCTTTAATTCAAATTAAGAGCTTATCCAAAAATAAGGGGAAAGTTTGCTCCCAACCACTTATAGTTTTAAATAATCCTTTATATAAAGCATTCTTCTTCATTCACTGATAAGCTTAACCATTGCGCCAGCCCTCATGTTTATGCTTTTTACTATAGGTTTCTCATATATTTACGATATATCAATCTTCCTGTATGCAACACGAATATCACCTTGACTTCGATGAAGAGGCTCCATCACATTTTCTTGACCTAGACGGGGCAATTCTGAAAAGGATGCTTAAATCTAAAAAACGTTTCGGGTTGCATTGACATAGCAACCTTTGATATCCATAAAATCGAAATCCGGATATATCGGGAGTCGGCTGCCAGCATGGGGATCAGCTAGGTTTTGAATGTGCGGGAATGAGTTCTATTCCGCGACGGCCATGGGCGAAAAGGTCGCAAAACCTCATTTTAAACGTCCATCATATAGAAGGCCGCAAAACTGGAAGCGATTCGCCTGATAATCTGGCAATGCTGGGTGACGGTTTCCGAAACGGCTGCCGGGATTCCGCTTTTATGGGCATTAAGAGACGGGCGTTTTTCAACAGGCCAAGTATATCCAAATGTTAGCATGACATATGGCTATACTGCAAGTGCGACTTGTTTCCCAAACAATCTGCGCAGTAATGCGCAGCAAAGCTGGGAGGGGCGCGAGCGTTGTAAAACAAATGCGTCCCAGCTCTGCATCCGAGGGCGGGCGAAGTGCCTGCCGCGTCTGTCGGAGTCAGCTGAACAGCTCCAATCCTCCGGCACGCGGCTGGCTTCACCGCAATCGCCCGAAGCCGAAGGGCGGGGAAAGGGCCAGGGACGGCCCCGGGAGCTACGGGGGGCCGTAAAGCGGCCATGGCTGGAATGTCTAATGGGCCGGCCAAAATCTGAATGTGCGGCTCGCAGCCGGCAATGCGCCGAATCAGGGCGTACGCCTCCAAACTGGAGGCTCCGCCGCAGGGAGGGATTTTTGCGGGTCAATCCCCGCAGGCAGCCGCAGCTTAAACGCATGGCAGGCAGCCAATGGGGAATATATTGCACTGCTTGTCCAAAGGCGGCGGACGGGCTGCAGGATTAGCCTGAAACCGCCATGGAAGGCCATGAGGCGGGGAGCAAGCGGATCTCGGAAGAGCGCGCCGCGCAAGCGGGCGCAAAATGGAGGATGCCGCCGCTCCAATCAGCGGGAAATGGCCGGCGAATCCCAAGGGGTGCCGGCGTGAATGGCGAAAGCCCCATTCCCGGCGCAAAATGGGAGGAAAGCCGACGCAACGGCGAACTGGCAAAGGCGCACAGCCTGCATGCGGGCTATGAGAATCAGCTGTCAAGGAAGCCGCGGGCCAAACTGGCTGAAGCCGCTGCATCGCCTGGCCAGAAGGGGGCGATGCGCATGGCGCGAAAATCCGGGCTGCCGAAATCCGCAAGAAAGTTGCGGAATTCAGGGAAAAACTGACTGTCTTAAATGCTAAGTCAAAATCACATGCAGATGGAACGCGGCATAAGGTGAAAGTCTTACGCGCCGCGCGAAGCGGGGGAAAGGCGGCTCCGACCACCCTTAATGAGGGTAAAGGCGGCCGCTCGCCTATCGCTATAAAGCACGCGAGCCAGAAATGGCTTGGAAAAGGATCATAACGTGGACGCTGGATGCACTGGCTGCAATCCGGCATCCGCGCCGCTAAAGGCATCCGCGCCGCTAAAAGCATCCCATATGCAAAAAGCGGTGCGGCGGCGCAACCAGCAGATGCACAAGGCGACTGCCGGCAAAGCCGGAAAAAAGGATGATGAATCAAGCGCCGAAATATGTGTATGGATGTCAGCTGTTTGACTGCGTGCAACGCCTGGTAACCGAAGGGGCTTAGGGGCTTCATTTTTGGAAGGCATTTTAATACGCTCAGCTACGAGAGCATAGCCGCCAGCACAGGTTGCAATAAGCTCAACCCATTGGCTAAACAAACGGCTATTCCAGACGAAAGGAAGAGGCGCGTTCCTCCCCCTAATGCCCGGCGGAATTTGAGGCGTGAGTCCCTTGCGCCAAATCTGTTGAATATACCTAATGTTCCTTTTTGGGAGCTTGATTATCCATTGGACAGTGCGAAATGACAGTATCGTCATTTCGCACTCGCTGAATAATAAAACTTCAAAAAAGGTAATATTCAATGAAAATCAGTATATCTAGATGAGCTTAGAAGCAGAAGGCATGCTAGCCTGACACCTCTTCTCGACATAAATTGGAATTCTCTGGACTGCCCATTGAACCATCATGCGACAGCCAATGCCTGAAACCATGAAAGGAGAGCAATTATGGGAGAAGCAAACCTATTCAGCGAAACCCCTTATGAGATTATCGGCGGCAAAGTCGTCAGCATGTCCCCCAGCGCGTCTTCCAGCCACAGCACCATAATCATGAACTTAGCGCACATATTCACCGCTTATCTGCTGGGGAAGCCTTGCCGAGTGTTTTCTGAGCTTGATGTGCGCTTTACAAAAGAAAATGTGTTCAGGCCCGACTTTATGGTTGTGTGCGACAAGTCGAAGATCAAGCTCACGCATATCCAAGGCGCGCCAGATCTTGTAGTGGAGGTTCTTTCACCAAGAACCGCCAAATACGACCGTATCCACAAGCTTAAGACATACGGCGAGTGCGGCGTAAGAGAGTATTGGATAGTGCTCCCCAACGAAAAAGCCGTCGAAGTTTACCTGCTTTCCGGAAAGAGCCTTGAACTCGATGATATTTACACCCATTGGCCAAAAGACATTCTGGAGGAAATGCTTGATGAGGAGAAATCCAAGCTTGTTTTTGAGTTCAAAACATCTCTGTTCGAGGATCTGATCATCAATCTGGAGGATTTGTTTGCAAAGGTCTGAGGCCTCTTTTGAGCCTCAGCTTTTAGCTGGATAACCGCCGCTTCTTTGTGATAGTCGTAAAGCGAGTTGATACTGTATTTTTATTGACATCAACTGTTGAGATATAGATGTTTACAAGGGTTGATTCAATGCTTTCAAAACTTATTCCTACTATCACCCGTCTCTGATTCACTCATCTCAAGCTTCGCTGGGGCAACCCCTGCACAGACTGGTCATTTTAATAAAGATTGCCGAGATGTCGCCCGCCTCTTCAGGTGGCGCGATGAATCGGCAGGGTCTTCATCTTGCGCGAATACAGTGCTAGATATTTCATCTCATCTCTTTGAGAGTTTCATTTCAGGCCTGCACGACTCCATTATTCTCTTAGCTAATCAGTAATCCATCCTTCCTCAGCTCTCCATGGCGAAATACCGAAAATCCACATCCATACAGCCTTGCAGGCCAACCGCAGAATTCTGGCATGACGGCTTCGAGCCTTTCTTCGCTACAACCCCTTTCATATTTGGATTCCGCACGATTTCCGGCATTTTCTTTCCGCAGTCTTCGAAATCCGCCGCAGAAGGGCGTTTTGGAGCCTGCCGTGCGGCTACTGGCTGAACGGCAAAGGCACGCCGTCGTCCAGAGGCGCTGCATCCCTTTGATTGATCGGATTCGACGCTTTACAAATTCAAGGCTGTCCTTTGCTTGTGAAAAAAACGTCTCAATGTTTCACTTGTTTATAAAATATTCAAGCATTGTCTCGCTGTCCAGGCTGGAGTCAGTGCAAGTAATGGCTATTAGAGTGACGGACTCGCCGAAGGAAGCCTTCGGGCATGTCAATAGGATCACCTCGCCTTCGATTCCATCCAGCCTGCCTTTTGACTATTGGCAAACATTATAATTCACCTCTTTTACTTAACTAAAATCCAGCATATCCAGAGTTTTGCGAATTCGCCGGCGAGATCTTCCTGCCGTTTAGAGAATGCAATCCTGTCAGACTTAAGCGCCCCTTTGCGCTGCGAGATGTTTTCCAGACTGGAATTTAAAATTCCTTCGCACGACTGCCAGCTATCAGCCATAAAATAAGCCTTTCCTTCAGGCTCCTGCAGCGGCGGGACCATATCCGAGACGCATTTTGTTTTGGAGCCGCCTTTGCCAAGATCTTTGCCGGGCCTTTGAATTCCTTAATCAAGCGCAATATTTCCGCAGCCTGCCGCCCCCGCCATGGCTCCTTTTTTGGAGCTTGACTGTCCATTGAGCTGTGCGAAATGCCGATATCTGCATTTCGCACTCGCTGAAAATCAAGATCCAAAAAAGAAATTTTCTTGAAAATCAGTATTTTCGGCAAATCCACAAATCATCGACTGTAATAGGGGGCAAGCCCCTTTCATTCTAGCTAAGGCAGGAGAAAAAGCCAATGGTCAAGACAGAGGCGGAAAGATTCTATTAGCGCTTTGTGAGTACCAGCAGTGCAATCAAGAGCTACAGCAAGGAGACGACCAAGACGATAATGCTGCGCTTCATGCTAGGCACTGAGGGAAACTTCTCTTCATTCGTAAATTCCAGGCTAGACAAGGCCGGATATATCAAAGTCATGATAAGGGCAGACATGGCGAACAGCGCATCATTCCTTTAATTTTTTGCAATCATCCGAAAAGCGTAGTACAATTGGGATGCATTATTATTGAGGGAGGCGTTTAAAAGGCAAATGCTGAATTCATCAGGGCAAGGACTGACGAAGGTCTGAAGGCAAGCGCCAAGACGCTGCTCTCCAGGCTCGGGCTGACCATGACTGAGGCCATCGCGCTGTTTCTTGCTTGGCGCGAGATGCGGCGGGGGTTGCCTTTCGAGGCCAGAATCCCAAATGGGAAAACTCAGAGGGTTCATGACGAGGCGCACACTGGCGCATGGGATAAATGAGGTGGAAAAATGTTTGTGGGGGATTTGAAACGGATAGAATTGACAAGCTCAAACTTCTCGAAGACAATTCAAGACAGAAGGCTTTTTGTTGATAAGAGTTTATTCATTGAGCATTTCCTGAACAATGTTCAAGATGTGCAAATCATCGCCCGTCCAAGGCGTCTTGGCAAAAGCATTAATCTGATGATGCTCTATTGCTTTTTGACCGACAGCGAGGATTACCGCCCTCTGTTCGAGAATCTGGCAGTAAGGCATAGCCCTGTTTGGGAGAAGGCCTACGGAAGCCCCGCATTCCTGTTCGACTTCAAGGGGCTAAACGTAGATTTATACAAAAGACAGATACAGCTTATGGCGAACAGGTATTCCTCTATATACGCCTTAGATCCCAATTGTCCGCAATACTATCTGGATCTGTACAATGAATACCGCCCAGAAGGGAAGTCAACCCCTGATGCCATTAAAAACCTGACTGAAATGGCTCGCGCTGTGACGGGCAAGAGGTCTTACGTGCTCATTGACGAGTATGACAAGCTCCTCATCGACATCATCAATACCAAGGAATACACTGATGTCAGAGACTACCTTACCCAGGTTCTGTCTGCGGCTATGAAAGGGAACGACTATTTAGAGAAGGGCCTGCTCACAGATGTCATGCGAGTGTCCCATGAGGGAATGCTTAGCGGACTCAACAACCCCCAGACATACGATGTCTTTGAGGATAGCGTCTACGCCAGCGACTACGGACTGACCAGGGTCGAGGCGGATGAGCTGTGCGAAGCCTCAGGCTTGAGCGCCGATGGCATGAGAAGCTGGTACAACGGCATCAAGATAGGGGATTGCGAGATATACAACACCTTCAGTGTGGTGAGCGCCGTGTTGAAGAAGGATTTCAAAGGTTTCTGGGGCAGAAGCGGAACCATGGATCTGATATCCTTGCTCTCCACCCCTTTGCAGAAAAACGCACTTATGGGTCTTCTGGTGCCTGGTTCCAAATCTAGGGTGAGAATAGAGGATCGGGTCAGCCCGGCCGCCCTCCAAGCAGGCTTAAGCGATGACGCTCTTTACAGCCTGCTGGTTCAGTCAGGGTACCTGGCTTTGGAGGATTGGGAGGGCAAATATGGGACAGTGCGCATACCCAACAAAGAATTGGATGATGTGTGGAGCAACTTCATATACACCTCCTACTTCCCGAACGCAGGACCAATTCTGCAGAGCATCTTCAATCCCCTGGAGCCTAGCAGGATCGCGCAGGAGCTGGAGCCATACCTCCTGACAACCCTGGATGAATTGTCGTTCCACAACGTGCCTACCCATATGTGCAAAGACGGAAGGCGCAGGACGCATGAGATTTTGTACCACAACGTTGTTTTCGGGCTGTTGAGGGGGGGGGGCGCAACGAGCTGAATTACGACTCCCTGCTGTCAAACAGAGAGAGCGGTGACGGAAGGTACGATATCAGCATGGTGCTGCGGGACGCCTGCGTCATCATAGAATTCAAGTCAGGTGCCGAGGACGAGGATCTGCGGAAGCTGGCGGTGAAAGCCATAGATCAAATCGAAAAGAAGGGCTATGGATTTGGTTCCAAGCACCCGATCATCGGGATAGGCGTTTCATGCTTCAAAAAGCATTGCAAAGTGGCCGGCAGGATGATATTGCATTCCTGAAGTCGATTCGCGAATGCATGCAGTCAGACAGTTCATATGCAAATCAATATCCTCGCCGACTTTCTGGAACAAGCTGTGATGAACGACATTGACATATCACCTGTACACCAAGCACCTGAGCTAGAGTTTCTTCAAATCCTCACGGACAGCTCGACTCCATATAAAGCAAACATGCCGCGAAGACATCCGCACGCAAAAGAGCCGCATGGAAAGGTTCCCGCCGCGTCGAAGCAGGTGTGGAAGAAGAATAAAGGACCGCTCCCGCACGCTGGAAATCGGCGCCGCCCCGCTCCGCAGCAGTACTGCCAAATCCGCTATTTTCCATTTCATACCGGTAACATCTTTATGCTATGCAAGCTGTCTGTTTGTCATCCAGGAAATTTACCAAGCAAATCGGCGCTTGCGTCGCTCTGTTCCTCACCTTCGAGAACTCTCTGCCGCCCATCCCGATCCCGCATTGCTTTTTTAAATTCGTTTCGTAATTGCTGGGTAGCGCCGCGAAGTTATCCTGATTGGGCGCTACTAAAAAGTCATATTCGCCGTACTTCCTGACTGCAGCCTCCAAAAGCTGTTTGACTGCCTAATTGTCCACCGCTTCAATTTCGCCCGCCATCTTTTCCTCAAAGGCATCGCAGGTCACTGGCAGATACCCTGTGTCGGATACGAAGCGCATATTGCGTTATGGCGCGGTGAGCCATTTTATAAACAGCGCTGCCGCATATTCCCTCTACGGCGTTGATTTTGCAACGACCATCCGCGCCCCGCACTGGAGCGCGGTTTTATCGCCACCCCCGAACACGGGTTAAATGCAGGACGACATATTCCGCGCTCTCGGTGGTGTTGTCGGGATAGTTCAGGGCATCGCCGTAAAGCAGAACCCCCGCCGTGCTGCCGATGCAGGCTACGATTTCAGCCGTCTTGGAAAGATCGGAGGAATGCCCGTCCATCACGGCATGTCCGCCAGCCAGCGCCGGGAGAACGGAGAAATCCCATATCCTCTTGCAGGTTTGAGCGTCAGTGTTCAGCTTTTCCGCGCCAACGAACGTGCCGCCAAGTTGCTCTGCGCCGACCTGCGCGGCGTTGAGCCACGAATCGGCGGTGACAAAGCTCTTTGCGTCATCCCGCGCGTCGGGGGTCTGACTGTCCGTCCACTCGCAATACGCAACCGACGCTTCCGCGATGCCTTCAAACGTGTTGAAGCAGTCCATCGCAACGCTTGCCGAGAAGCGGTCGAAGAAAGTCTTGTTGACGTAGAGCGCTTCGCGACCGGGAACACAAACAGCTTTCCGTCCGCCAGGCGGCCTTCGTCTACAAACTGCGGCAGATAGACGTCAAGCTCCGCCTGCGCAAAATATCTGATTTGCATATAAAACTGCCTGTTTTGAAAACTGTGCAGCTTGAAAGAGAATAGTCAGCCTTCAGGAATAGTTGACTGATAATATGTAGCTTAAGCAATTCATGCTCATATTGATTATATTGATTATATTGATTATATTTAACTATATATGATTAGATATTTATTACCTGTTATAAACCCTGATGTCATCCGCTGATGCCATCATTCCAGGCTCTCGGAGCTGCGCGCCAAGCCGGCGGCATTCACACCCTAGATTCCATGAACCATTTCTTTTTGTTGAATGACATGGTGACTCCTGGGAGCGCCTATTGGAACATGAGCCTGTCACTTGGCCTTAATGACTTTGAGTCAGACGAGGAAGGCGTCCGCACTGTCAAGCGGCTTGACAAGAATATAGCCTTGCGCCTGAAAGCTCCGCTCCAGGGTCGTTGAGTTGAATTCAGATAATGCCGATTCAGGGATCCGCCTATCCGCAGGCAAACGGATCCCTGAATCAATGCCCCATCGGCATGGATTGACTCGCGGCTCAAAATAGCGTTTTCAGCGCACTTTACCACACATGATACGGATTGTGAACCGCTTCACCCGCCAGAATCTTTCTTGCTCGATCAATATTCCAAGCGCAGTGCTCGGGTAAATCCTCGTCCCCGTTAAATGAAAGGCCGAAGACAGTCTTCATTTTCCCAGCATAATAATATGATGGCTTGCGGCTTTCTTTTTCATCAGGCACAATGACCTTTGAATGAGATTCAGGAATGAATTCAAGCATCATGCGAGCAATGTCCGCCCAGGAGACAAATTTTTGGCCCAAGGCCATGAAGATCTCCCCATTGAGATCACTCTCAACAAGCCTGACATAGAGCTGCGCTATTTGTCTTGCGCTGAGATACTGGGTTCCATTGTATTTTGAGTACTCCACGTCTTTATTCTGAAGCAGGTTGACAGCCAAATCCAGAAAGCGGGTGTCTGATTGCGACGCTCCACCTTCGAAAGCGGGATTTGAAAATATGTAGCCAGGGCGGATTATGTTTCGCTTCAAGCATACCTTCTTGCCATAAACTCCTTGTGCGTTGTAGTATTGGTTGAAGCCGAGCAGGAACATTTCAGCGGAAGCCTTTGTTGCGCCATACAAGTCGGATGGCATTCGAAGAGCGGTCTCATCCATCCCGTCTCTCAATTTTCCCATTGCCGCCGTGGAACTTGTGTAGATGAATTTCGATACGCCAGCCTTCTCGGCTGCGTCAGCCAGATAGGCCGTCACCCGAGTGTCGTGATCCAGCATTTCTACAGGATCATTGCCCCAGCCCAGCGCAATGTGCACAACAGCATCGCTTCCGGCAAGGCTCTTTCCCATAATCTCAAGATCCAAAATGCTTCCTTGAACAATCTCCAAGTTAGGAAGCGCCGCGAATCCCGGTATGCGATTGGGCGTGCGCGTCAGAAGCACCAGCCTATGCCCTGCGTCAATTAGCGCTTTTGTGACATGCTGTCCTATATTTCCAGTGCCACCGGTTATAAATATCTTCATTTTTACCCTCCCTAAAGTCTTGCGTTCCTATTGAGCGCATTCTCAGCACTTAGAGTTTACCACAATTAACACGCGTTCTCAATAGCGTTGCAAGGGTTTTTGATATATATCACCTTAAAATACTAGAGTGGCATAAACGTGCAGATGTTGGATCTGCAAGCAGTAGAATCACCCAGGCTCGGATCCTCTAAATCTTAACTTCCCAATGCCCATAAGTATATGTAGAACACCGATGATATTTGCGGCCGCAGAGGCAATTTCATTGGCAATTCAAGCGTTACGCCGCATGGGAGGGCTGCGGCGAGGAATTGCTCTCACTCCCAGCGCAATACATGGCTAAGCATTGACAGCTAAATGAAATAGCACTATACTGGAATTGCAACGATTTTGCGGGCATATCCGCCTCATTTAGGGCCGCTCATCCCCAATGCGTTAAACGCGTGTTTATGTATAGGTCCTAATCTTAAAAACGTATATATGCCGCAACTTCTAACTGCAATTTCACTCATAATTACATCAGCATATGAGAGGTGTTGTTTATGCGCTTTGGCGGTGGAGTAGTCGGACCTTATAAAAGCCCGGAGGAGTGGGCGTCGTTAGTTTTGAAGCTAGGATATTCCGCAATTGTTTTCCCTGTGGACTATACCGCAAAGCTGGATGTGCGCAACGCTTACCTTAAGTGCATCAAAGAAAACAGCTTTTCAATCGGAGAAGTCGGCATATGGAGAAACGTGCTCTCTCCCGATGAAGGAGCGCGCAAAGCCGCAATGGAGTACAGTAAAGGCCAGCTAGCGCTTGCTGAAGAAATCTCTGCGAATTGCTGCGTAAATATTTCCGGCTCCAAAGGAGCCGTATGGGATGCAGGATACAAGGATAACTACAGCGTTGACACTTACGTTGAGGTAATTGACTCGGTAAGGGAAATCATCGACTCTGTAAACCCCAAGCGCACGTTTTTCACATTGGAGCCAATGCCTTGGATGATCCCTGATTCCCCCCAGCAATACCTGCAACTCATCAAAGATATAGATCGCAAGTCCTTTGGGGTGCATCTTGACTACACCAACATGATAAACAGTCCGACCCGCTATCTGAATCAAAGGGAATTCATCGACGAATGCTTCGATCTTCTGAGTCCGTACATCAAAAGCATCCATATCAAGGACGTCCTCATGGAAAACAGCCTTCCATGCCATATACACGAAGTTTTACCGGGCGCCGGAAGCGTTGACTTCATGCACATTTTGCGCCGCTGTTCCAATTTAGGAGAAAAAATGACGATCTTTACGGAGCATTTAAGAAGCCATGATGAATATGAAGAAGCTTCGCTCTTCATTCGCAGCGCTATGGAGAAGCTTTAGAAACTTATGACCATATAGAATAGCATTTGAAAGTTCCTATTTTAGCCATGATTCTCTATGGATAATCTTCAAAATGACTGCAAATCCGTATAGCTTGCAGCGCGCATGGAATTCATGCGCGCTTTTTCAACAAGCCATGACGCAATGATGCGCATAGGAAAACAGTGATCTTTTAGCATAGCTGTCCACTTTCTAGGCGTAACATGCCGATATCAATCGCGCTCGCTGTATAATCAAGCTAAAAAAGGCAGTTTAGTACGAAAATACATTTTATGGACATTTGTCCATGCCTCAAACACACAGATGGCTTAATATTTTCATCCTTAGTGGTGAAGCGAAGCTTCATAGGGGTTTCTATG
>JAISZB010000259.1 GCA_031269465.1 Clostridiales bacterium
ATACTGCTTTTCATATAAACCCCTATGAAGCTTCGCTTCACCACTAAGGATGAAAATATTAAGCCATTTGTGTGTTTGAGGCATGGACAAATGTCCTTAAAATGTATTTTCGTACTAAACCCCTATGAAGCTTCGCTTCACCACTAAGGATGAAAATATTAAGCCATTTGTGTGTTTGAGGCATGGACAAATGTCCTTAAAATGTATTTTCGTACTAAACTGCCTTT
The DNA here is from genome assembly GCA_031269465.1 of Clostridiales bacterium. Lineage (GTDB taxonomy): Bacteria > Bacillota > Clostridia > Lachnospirales > WQUN01 > JAISWZ01. The sequence goes on from JAISZB010000259.1 coordinate 228, forward strand.
TTTGGAGCTTGATTATTCAGCGAGTGCAAAATGCCGATATTGCATTTCGCACCACTCAATGGACAGTCAAGCTCTAAAAAAGGCAGTTTTATATGAAAAGTATATATGGGACTATAAATGCTAGTCAGCATCGGGAAAAAAAGCAAAACGTGCATGAAGGCATTTTTAATCATCGTTGAGTCATGGACTCGGGGCAATCCCCTATAGATATGCTGCTTTTCATAGAAAAATACCTTTTTTAGCTTGATTGTACATTGGGGCTGCGATTGATATCGGCATTTCGCACTCTCAGTATAATAAAGCTAAAAAAGGTATTTTTCTATGAAAAGCAGTATATCTGTATAATCAAGCTTCAAAATAGGAACTATCGATGCAAATAGGCGTATAAAAGATGGCGACGCATTCACAAGGCCAATCTTTGCAAGCATATGATAAGTGAGATATGCGTATGCGCGCTTGCGATGCAGAGGCTTGCAACAGGGCGCTCAAATGGATGCGGAAGCTGCGGAATCGGCGTATTTGGCTGCATAAAAGCATATGGGAGCAAAATCAAGCAAGGAGGATGGAGATGGAACCCAAGCATTGCTGCGGCGTATTTGAAGGCGGCGGCGTAAAGGGCATAGGTCTCGTGGGGGCTGTGAAGGGAATAGAAGAGGAGGGCTACAAGTTCGATAATGTGGCGGGCACGTCTGCCGGCGCCATTGTGGCGTCCTTGATAGCTGTTGGATATACGGGAGATGAAATAAAAGAGGAAATGATGAAGCTGGATTTTCAAAAGCTTCAGGAAAATGACGCATTAACCAGGTTTGGATTGGTTGGCAAGTCTCTTAAATTTCTTTTGAAACACGGCATATTCAAAGCGGATTATCTGGAGAACTGGCTTGAAAATCTCTACAGCAGAAAAGGCAGAACCAGATTTAGAGACATAATAAGAGAAGATGCTCCTCACGAGAGGTATAAGTACAGATTTCAAGCCATAGCCTCTGACCTATCCGAAAGCTCAATGTTGGTGCTTCCAAGGGACTTGAGGCAATTCGGAATAGATCCAGACGGATTCAGAATCAGCAAAGCTGTGCGGATGAGCATGAGCATACCTATTTTTTACGAGCCTTTTGTTTTGACTGATACAGACGGAAGAAAGCATGTAATAGTCGACGGAGGGCTTCTAAGCAATTATCCGCTGTGGCTTCTTGACAGCAAGTCCAGCCAATCGCTATGCCCGACTTTAGGATTCTGCTTCTGCAGCTCGGATTCGGTAACAAGCGTAGATCCTCTCTCAGTAGATTACAAGCCAGTGACATCTGTGGTGGGATTTACAAAGGCAATGGTCAGAACAGCCTTGGATGCGCGCGACAAGCATTACATAAGCGTTGCCAAGGGAGACTACCAGCGAACTATTGCCATTTCTCCCCACATCATTATAAACGGAAAGGAAAAGACAGTAAGCACCGTGCAGTTTGATATAACTACAGACGAGAGGATTGCGCTGTTTCAAAACGGCGTAAAATCAGCAAAGAAATTCTGCAGAGCTTGGAGCTTTGACACATGGAAAAAGAGGCACTGGAGATGAATTTGGAATTGTAAAAGCCAGCCGCGACGCGGCTGGCTTTTTGATTGCGCTCCTTGCTGGAGAACATTCTGATTGCGCATGAAAGTCACCGTGTTAATCCCACAAGCTATCATATGCTAATCAGTATAAATGCATGGAAGGCCTGAATGCCTTCTACCAAGATTAAGGATTTTCTATTGTGATTAAAATCATATACAAAAAGTATGCATTGACTTTTTGTGCTTGATATGGTATTGTTTTATCCTGTGATGAGAAAAATAAAGCATTTGCGGCATTCACCAACAAGGGAGGGGCTTGCGCCTTTTGAAGGCAAGCAAAAAGAAAATTTTAGAAAAAAGGTGTTTTTATGAGACTATCAGCAAAGGCTAGATACGGATTGTCAGCGCTTATAAGCATGGCATCTTCAAACTCGTATGCCGAGAGCGTGACCGTCGTCAGTTTGGCAAATAAGCTGGATATATCAAAAATATATCTGGAGCAGGTGTTTTCGCTTCTTAAAAGAGCAGGCCTCGTCACTAGCATAAAAGGCGCGCAAGGGGGATATCAGCTCTCGAGAAGGCCTCAAGAGATTACAGCTTATGAGATATTGGCTGCGATAGAGACATCGCTGTTCGAGAAGACTGAATTTACTGAAAAGGAGAAAAATGATCCAATCAGCATAACCATGAAGGAAATGGTCTTCGAACCCATGGATTGTTGTCTTGAGTTGAGCTTGGCGAATATAACATTGGAAGACTTGTCGAATAGGACTAAAGAGCAGACGCAAGGCTACATGTATTACTTATAAAAGCAAATGCCAATGTGCTCACGCGCCCCGACTTTGACATGATTCATGCCTATGCGCATAGCATTAGACTGGGAGTGGCTTTATGAACATACGCACGCTTTGCATACACGGAGCCGTCGACAAAACTCAAAACACGGGCGCCGTGGTTCCTCCTGTCTATCAAACAGCGACATTTTCGCACCCAGGCGTAGGACAGACTTTGGGCTACGACTACACCAGGCTTCAGAATCCCACGAGGGAGTTTCTGGAAAATATCATCACCAACCTGGAGCATGGCAGAGAAACTATGGCTTTTTCCTCTGGCATGGCTGCAGTTAGCAATTTTATGGAACTCTTTGAGCCTGGAGATGAATTAATTGCGTGCGAAGATCTGTACGGGGGATCAATTCGGCTTTTCGAGAATATTTCACAGAAAAACGGCGTAGTAATACGCTATGCCAAGACATGGGATCTTGAAGATGTAAGCGGAAAGATCACCAAGCGTACAAAGGCGGTTTTCGTTGAAACTCCAACGAATCCAATGATGCATGTGACAGACATTGCGGCTGTGGCAGAACTCATAAAGGGTAAAAACATTCTCTTGGCAGTTGACAATACATTCCTTACGCCATATTTCCAGCAACCCCTGCTTTTAGGGGCTGACGTCGTTATCCACAGCGGAACGAAGTACCTTGGAGGCCATAACGACACGCTTGCCGGGTTTCTCGTTGCCAAGGGACAGCTCGTTGCGGATAGGCTGCGCTTCATCTACAAGACTGTGGGGGCGGTGCTCTCGCCGTTTGACAGCTTCCTAATAGCCAGAGGCATAAAAACTTTGGCCGTACGCATGGATAAGCAGTCAGAAAGCGCGGCGATCTTGGCGGAGTGGCTCTTGGGGCGCGAGAAGATAAAGAAAGTGCATTTCGTAGGACTGCCCGACCATCCGGACATTGAAGTAACAAAGAGGCAGTCTTCCGGATTCGGATCCATGATTTCCTTCGAAGCCGATAGCGAGCAAACGGTTTTTCAGATACTTGAAAGGCTAAAGTTAGTTCAATTTGCTGAAAGCCTGGGAGGAGTGGATTCTTTGATTACATATCCGCTGACTCAAACCCACGCGGATGTGGCAAGGAGGCAGAACGAGAAAAATGGAATCACCGACAGGCTGCTGAGGCTCTCAGTCGGCCTGGAGGATGTGGATGATATAATAGCTGACTTTACCCAAGCTCTGGAATGATTTAAAGGTCGTTTTAAGAGGCTGTACGCCTATACTGATTTGCGCTCAAAAGTTTTGATTTCGATTTCGGATTATGCAGTGTCAGTAACTTTAGTACGAAAATACATTTTATGGACATTTGTCCATGCCTCAAACATACAAATGGCCTTAATATTTTCATCCTTAGTGGTGAAGCGAAGCTTCATAGGGGTTTATATGCAAATCAGTATATTTAAGCCAGTGCGCCTTGATGCGCCCTGGCTTGTACTTATGCTCAGCCAAGTCAATCACCCCATAGCTAAAGCTAGGGGCTTAGCAATAAGTCCTGATCGGCTAGCCTAAGCTTCCATCGAGAAGCTGCGCTGTCCAAGAATACATAGGTAGAGCGACCGAGCAATGCCGCACACATTAACGGGCGGGAACCCCGTCCAGGAAGGCAGAGG
>JAISZB010000276.1 GCA_031269465.1 Clostridiales bacterium
TAAATCCATATGGAAATGTATCGGTAGCGCCCCCAAGGGAATAGTGCGCCCGTCAGCAAAATCCAGGAATATTAAGAAATATTCAGGTTCTCCCTAATATTTGACTTCTCTGTTGGAAAAATTGTCAATTTATGTAATTTTAATACATAAAACTCACCACTGTCAAGTCCGTTGACAATGCATACCCTGTGCACGATGTTCTCTTTGACGATGATGAGAAGGGCGCCGTCATTATACGATCAAACGGCTTGGCAACCCGCGCCGGATTTTTGGATGATGCTGAGGCAGTGGAGAAAATCAACTTATATAAGCTTCGCGAGCTTGATGAATATGAGGAAGCCGCGATTGCTCGCTGAGGAGAGCGGATATGTACGACGTGGCCATTTCATACGACAGCTCTCACTATGATAATGCGCTTGAGGTAAAATCCCAGCTGGAAGCGCGCGATTTTATCGTGTGGATCGACACAGAAGGCGTTTTGCCTGGCGAATACCACCATGGGATAGTGGGAAGGTCGTTATTAACCTCAAATTTCGTGTTTGTTTTGGATTCATCCCGCTTGAGAGGAAGCAAATACTGCAAGTGGGAATATGATTTAGCCGTAGCTTCGGGCAAGCGCATCGCCGTCTTTCCCGCTGAGCGCGGAGAGCTGATTTCACCCGGCTTGTTCACGCCCTTGCCGACTTGCGCCGCGAAAGAGATCTCTGAATTTGTCGAGGCGTACAACATCGGGAATGCGGCGGCTATGGCGCTTTCGACACTGCTTGAGGTTTGGCTGGACTCCCTAAGTCCGGAATCCCAGCTTCAAATACTTGCGAACGCTCATATTTGGGATGAGAAGCCCCATCGCAAACTAATCTCTAGAATCAGCCGCGATCCTCAGATTCTAGATGCTGCGGAAACGGCAATGGCAAACATTGAGAGCTTAAGGGCGAACAAAACTGCAGCATCCTTGGCCCTGGATGTATGCTTGATAGCGAAGCGCCGCGACATGATTCTTAAGTTTGCCGCCATAGCGGCATCTCTTGCAATTTGCGCTCTGGCTGTCTTCTCCACCTTGGCAATGCGCCAAGCCAACGCGGATCGCGACAGGGCGGCGCTTGAAATGGCAAAGCAGCAGTCCTTGCAGCTTGCGCAGAGATCAGCGTGGAGCGAAAGCAGCTACACTGCCTTGAAACTCGCTGAGGATGCCGACGCCGCATCTGATACATCCCGCGCGTTGGCGGCAAAGAGGACCGCTGAAATATCCAGCGCCGTCATGCAGACGTTTGTTCTTCCGCAGTCTGTCTACTTGGGCGCAGCTATAACAGCTGACAACTCCAGGCTGCTTGTGACTGATAAAAACAGCTTATTCGCTGTGAATATCAAAATCGGCGAACTGGCAGAACGTGTGCCTGTTAGCCAACTCATATCATCCGGACAAATAAGCTGCTCTCCGAACGGAGATTTCGCCGCGGTCGTTTCGTTGGCGGGAGAATAAGTCGCGGTTGATGTCATAAATGAAGCGTCGTATATTCTTAATTCAGATATTGAGGCGCGTCCGCTTTTTGCGTTGACGATGAAGGTAATTTATGGATAGCCGGCAAAGAAGGGAAGATTGCAAGGAAGCCGCTGCCGTGGGACGATGCCGGCTCAGTCTCCTGCTATGATGCGAACAGTGATATAACAGCTATGGCAGTCTCAGTGGCGGACAGAAAACTCGCGGCGTTGGATGTTTCCGGAAATCTGACGGTTTATTCTGTGGATGCGGAAAACCTTGCCGCCTTGACCTCAGTAAATTTATACAGTGAAGCCTCTTCCGACACAGCTTCTCTGGGCAATCCTTTACCGCTTGATGCGGCGGACGCAGTTCTTTTCTGCGGGAGCAATGTCGCCGCGCAGCGCAGCAGAACTGTTGCGCTTTATGACTGTGCGTCAGGGTCGGTATATAAGCCCAGCAGATTTGCGATGGGAGACAACGGCTCAATGGCAATTCCCGCAAGCCTCGGCTATGGCGTTATGACTTATCAAGGCGCAACAGCCTTTGAAACGCTGCTTCCGCCTGGATGCCCCAACCCCGTGAGCTTCCTTGAGAGCGATTCGCGTGTCGGAGGAAGCATCCTTGCAGGCAAGCAAGACGGCAACATGCTTGCGATAGTGCATATAGACGGGTTTGTGGAATTGCTGCATTTAGAATTCTCTCCGCTTCAAGTCAGCGAGAGCGAGAATGCGGGGATATTGCCGATTCCATTCGGGGATTCGGCTTTCATGCTCGCGCCAAACGGGGATGTTTACGACGGTGAAGGCGTTAAGGTTGCGGCGATAAACCATGAGTTTGATATGCAGGAGCCGATTGCAGGCGAAAGAATCGCTCTAATTGATGATAGTGAAAAGATTGTGGTTCTGGCCGCCGAAGGCGGCGCTCCAGTCGTTGCGGGCGTATTTTCTATTGCGAAGCCGCCCGGCAGCGGAAAGCTGTACTTGGGCAGCTCTGCGGGCGGAGGCAAGATAGTCGCATTCAGTGATAAGGGGTATGCCGTCGCAGACTTGGACGGCGCGCAGACTTCACTTGAGCTTCGACAGTTTGACGCTATTGGAGGAGACGATGAGATTATTTTCGCTGCGGTAAACTCCGACGGATCGTCTGTAGCTTTGAAGACTCTGCGCAGCGTCTTGTATTTGGTGGATCAAACAACTGGAGACATCATCAGTAAGACGGATGCGGCAATGCCACAGGACAGATCGGGAATAGCGTTTAATCCTAATGGGGAGCTGGCCGTCCTGTCAATAAACAACCGGCTGCTTTTGCTGGATGAATCGCTAACGGCAGTGGAATCGGCAATGCTCGCGTATGACGCGACGACGCTTTTCTCCTATTGCAGTGGAAGATTGCTTGGCATTACGCACGTAAACGGAGATATATCAGCATTTGATTCATCATCGCTTAATGAGACGCAAACCTTTGAAATGCCCAAAGGATATGTGATGGCGGCAAGCGTGGCGGATGGCGCAGGCAAAGCTCTGTGGCACGCAAGCATATACGCGGCGGAGTCCGGATATAAGACGCGATTGTTTAGATATTCGATATTATTAGACATCTCCGAGACATCCCAGCAAAGCGCAGGGATTTCCCAAATTGACGCGCAAGGCAAGCCTGCGGAAACGGAAAAGACGATCTCGGAGGCAATAAGATCTGACGATGAAGGCTCTGAGTGAACAAGAGACAATACATATACTGCTTTTCATATAAATTATCTTTTTTGGAGCTTGATTATACAGGTAGTGCGAAATGCCGAATCGGCATTTCGTACCCTCAATGGATAATCAAGCTCCAAAAAAGTAACATTTGATGAAAAGCGGTATAGTCAACTGAGAGCCAGATGCCGATTTGCAGTAAAATGCGTCTGCTTTTAGCCCGGCTGTACAGTCAAGCTCCAAAATAGGCGGTAACATCAGTAAAAGCGGCAGGCTGGCGTAGAGCTTTGCTTAATTGATTTTGAGATTTACCAGGTTTTTTAGTTCAAGAGGCGCCGCCTTGCCTTAAGGAGAGTCGGCGCGTCATATGAATGCTGATAGACTAATGCAGATGCCGCAGTGAGATATATTTATCTAAAACCCCCTTATGCAATGATTTTACTCGATTAAGTTCTGTTGCAGCGTCATTAGCCCGTTATGCGCCCTGGTATGCGTTTCTTTAGAATTATCAAAAATCAGCATTAAGAAATACAGATAAACTCCCTATTTTCCTCAATTGTCCTTTCTTATCTTGATTATCCACTAAGCTGTGCAAAATGCCGATACGCTGTATAATCAAGCTTCCAAAAAGCCGCTTCATATAAAATCAGCATGCTTATGAATTTGAAGCATTCGGTTTTATTGTTGCGCAAAATGGTTCAGGGCGTAGCCCTGAACCATTTTGTTTTGTCTGGAACTGTAAAATGTTCCAAGAAAACTTTAGGTTCATACTGGAAATGCCCAATTACACTTATTTCCTAATCCGTATTCTGCAACTTCATTATGCAGGTCTCAAAGCGCAAAAAAGCTCCCAATAATGCAGTTGAATGCAATTAGGCATGTTTTCAGCGCAAAAAATGTTGCTTGACAAAACTGACAGCCAATGTTTCAATTATATTAATCTTAAGAGCACTACGATACCGCAGTTTTTCCATTCTTTACTTTTTATTCTGCTTATAAATGTTTTATTCCTTAGAATCGAATATGCCTTGCCTTAAATCAACATATATTGAGAAAGCTTATGAAACTACAATTTTTCTGCAAATTCTCTGAGACTATTTATCCAGTATAGATTTAGATTAGAAACTTTTATCAGTTTCATGGCATTTCAATGCCCATCTACTCCTTTTTGATGCCAGCAGAAAAATCCTGCAGCATGCGTAAGCGCTTGGGAGCGGCTAGAATACCGGATTGCCAGCTGCTGTGATTGCGAGTCTAAACATAGCGGATTTGCATATTAACCCCCATGGCGCAGCCTTCACCGCCAAGAGTGAAAGCAGTTGAACGCGGATGCTTAGCGTCTGATTTTATAAAGCCTGCGGATGCTTTCGTACTAACATTTTGAACCTATACTGCTGGCGAGTGAGATTGATATCGGCAGTTCATACATTGAAAGATATTAAAGCTTCAAAAGGAATTTCATATGCATATCAGTACGGCATGGGAAAGGAATGATTGCATTGCAAGCGCTAACCACCGATGAAATGCTGCGCCTGCTGAGAAACGCTGATGAGGTAGAGGGCATTATCAAAGATTGGCAGCCGCAGCCCATGCTGCCCGCTCATTTGAAAGAACTTGTAAAGCTGTCGGGCTTAACATTTAGAGAACTCATATTCCAGGCAAATCTGGATCGCACGTATGCTTATCAGATTCTAAAAGGGACGCGCAAGCCCGGCCGGGATATGCTGCTGGCTGTCGCTTTCGCTTTGCGGCTGAACTTGAAGGCAACCCAGCGGCTTCTTTGCATCGGCGGCCGAAGCGCGCTATATCCGCGCGTTCGACGGGACGCTATTTTAATTTTCTGCCTGGAGCATGGCCTGAACTATGATGAAGCAGAGGAAAAGCTGGAAGCCGCCGGTGAAGTTCCATTATTCAAGGGCTTGGGTTGAATAGATGGAGGAATTCGAGCTTTTCATAAAAAAAGTTGATGGGCATACACCCCAAATAGAAGCTCTAAATCAGGCAATGAACAGCAGCTGGCGCATCCTGTCGTGCTTTAAGCACACAGACGACATGAAGGTATACTTGGCTGAGGATGACAACAAGGCTAAGAGCATCATTAAAATAGCGGCAGGCTTGCGTGCGCGTACCCTTAAGAGGGAGTATGAAACCCTTAAAACGCTCGAAGGCGGCGTTTTTCCGCACCCTATCGGCTTCACGGAGATTGGGCGCAATGCGGTGCTTTTGAGGGAGTACATGCCTGGGCGCACTTTGGCTGAATATGCCGAAAACCGCTTAATTGGCGTTTCAACCGCCCGAAAGTTCGCAAGGCAGGCTTGCGGGCTTGCAGCGCAAATGCACAGCAAAGGGCTGATACATAGGGATCTGAAGCCGCATAACTTCATTGTGGCGCCTAACGGCGAGCTGCGCCTGATAGATATGGAAAGCGCCCAAATGTCCCTGCCTGCGCATAAGCGAATGGATTCCATGAATATCGCCACGCGGGAAACCGCCGCGCCTGAACAGTTTGGCGCATCCAGATCCGACGAGCGCACCGATGTATACGGCATCGGGATGCTTATGCTGTATCTGCTGACTTGCGGCACGGATTTGTCGGATTTGAGGCGAACAAGGGGAGGCTTTGGATTAAAGCGCATAATCCGGAAATCAACGGCGTTTGATCCAGCGAGGCGGTATGCTGATGTAAAGGCGCTGGAGCATGCCATTGCTATAGCCGGGCACGCTCCGAAAATAGCGCTGATAGCGCTGGCTTCATGCATGATCTTTACTGCTTTTGTTTCGAGCGGCTTAATCGGCGTTCGCAGCGCCGATGCAGCTCTGGAAACGGCGGCGCAAATCGGTGATGGCGCGGCGCTTGACTCAGACGCGTCAGGAGAGAACCCCAGCCCAAGCACGGGCAAGACTGGACTGAAAGAATCGGACGCTTATGCTTCAAACTCGGACATGTCTGATTTCAGCGCATCAAGCATATCTGAGAATGAATCTGTCGTATTCGCCGAGCCTCTGATCGAACAGGCGGCTTCATTGCAGCTGGGCATACCGGCTGGAAGCATAACCCCGGCCGATTTGAAAAGCCTGCATAAACTTTTCATATGCGCGGACGTCCCATTCAAGGAATGGGACGATGCCATGTATTTGGGCGGACTCATTTACAAAGGCGAGGGCTATAATAACGCGGGCAATATAGAAAGCCTAGGCGACCTGCGCCTTATGCCTAATCTTAAAGAGCTCGCGCTGTACGCGCAGCCGCTCTCGGACATCTCATATATAGCTGGTTTGCCTCTTAATAGGCTTGCGCTGGGCGGATGCGGCAGCATAACTGACTTTTCCGCGCTGAATGAGCTTGAATGGCTGGAATTCTTAAATATTGGCGGCACTGAATGCTGGGACGTCTCTGTACTTGAGAACTGCAAGCATTTGTCCGCCATATGGATGAACCGCATCCCAGCCTCAGATATTTCAAGCCTTGAAAAGCTGCCCCTGGAAGCCCTGCTTTGTGACGCCTCGAGCATCGGGGATCCAGAGGCGCTCACGAGATTTACTCGCTTGAAAGAGCTTAATGTCGCCAGGCCGCCCAAAGGCCTTGCAACTATTCTGAATCGGATGAAAAATCTGAGGGCGCTCTACTTAGCGGGCTTTCAGGAAGAGGATTTAACGGGACTATCGGATCTTGAGAATTTGACATTTTTGTCTGTAAACTTGGATTCTGCAGGGCAGGGAGCATTGAACAGCCTTGAAGGCATAGAGAATTTCCCGAACCTGCAGGGGTTGGATATCAGCGGCACGCTAGTGCATGACATATCGCCGCTTAGCCGCCTGCTGTCTTTAGAGGAGCTGATTATGCGCGACGTCCAGGTAGAAAGCTATGAACCTCTAATGGATTTGCCAGCGCTGCGCATTGTCCGCGTTTCGCGGGATGTTGCGGATGAACTGCACAAGCTTGGAGCGCGTTTTGCTATAGAGCCAAGCGATTAAGGAAATGGCTATGACTTCATACCGCCGGCCACTTTACTGATTTGCAGCCGCATTACCGATTTTGTGGACGGGATTATACGCTTTCAAGGCGCGATATCGGCATTTCGCACTCAGTGTATAATCCGGGCTAAAATTGGTGCTTTCCTATGCTCATTGGCACGCAAAGATGGAATGATGCATTGATATGAGAATTCGCGGCCTGCTATAGTCTGAATAAGCATGAAATGGCATGATATAGCCTGCAAGAGAAGTGCGCTCCCTGCTGAGCTATGCTGATGCGTAGCAATGCGCACAGAATATGGAGCTTGATTATCCGCTTGCAAGCGGCATAATCAAGCTCCATATTCTGTACTCTTATATGCTCATCAGTACAGTGGCAAGTCATTTACAATTTTAAGCGCCGAAGCAGGTAAATGAATAGGCTCAATAAACCAATATGCTATTATGTAAATTCTCAATCAACCTCCTATTTGGGAGCGTAAGCTAGAGGAGGAGATTGGCGATGGGCCCATAGTTGGTGGTACAGAGACGTCTACGACGCTTAAAAAAATGGATTTTTGCATCGGCTTACGCCAGCGGATCCGAGGAGATCATGACGAGGCAGGAAATGGACTATTTTGCAACTTACCTGTATGACCTACGATGAAAGCGTGGTTGCGCTAAATCCCGTCGGCAAAGGCGCGTACAGCGATGAAGGGGAAATAGAAGAAGAGTATAAGGCGGCAATGTCAACCGCAGCGCTAAAGGCGCGTTTATCGCGCGGCTTCTTCAGGGTTTGGATGAATCAAAGATGGAGGTATATGCAAAATCGGCGGATTATGTTAAAGAGGGAGGCGCCGAGCAATGAAAAGGATGTTTGCAGCAGGCTTGTGCGCATGCTTCATCTGTCTGGCGGTGGCCTTCGCATACGGCGGAGAGAAGACTTTATTCCTGTATATATCCTCCAAGGGATGATCCAAAACCCGGAACGCTTGCGGAGCTAATTGCCGTGGCGGAAGGAACCGACAGCCTGACAGCCTCCGCTAAAGACGCCAAGGCGCTTATGATGCCGCATTTTCCAAATTTTATATTCAACGTATTTCTCATCAAGCTATGAATCGGTTATGGGGCTTGACAGGAAGATAACGACCCTGAGAAAGACACTAAGGTAACGCTGGTGCTGACGGTTGACGGAAATGGCGGCTTGTTTGAAACAAAAGAGAATGCAGTAATAGTCCCCGCGAAAATAGAAAGCACTAAACCTCCGTTAACTCCTACGCCAATGCCTGCCGCAGGTTCTTCATACAGCGTCGCTCCTCTCGTCCCGTCATCCAAACCGGCTTTCATAGAGTTCATGGCGAAAGCCGCGAATCCGGGAAATCTTGCGGATCTGCGCTCAGCCGCCGTCCCGCTTTCCGACGAGTTGTATAAGTTGGGGCTGTTTGTTGGGACTGGCACGGATGCTTCCGAAAAGCCTGCATATGAACTGAATAGGCAACTTTCAAGGATTGAAGCGCTGGCGCTGGAATATGAAGCTAACGCACATGTAGGCTTCAACCCTTTCTCAGACGGATCTGCATGAGCGGGCTGATAGAGTGCTTGCCTACGGTATCTATTTTGGAACTTGATTATCCATTGAATGGTGCGAAATGCCGACATCGGCATTTCGCACTCGCTGCATAATCAAGCTGAACTTTCAATGCAAATCAGTGTAGCTTGTTACTTATCAGTAGTTTAGGCATTTTTGCTGCGCTAGCTGGGTTATTATGAGAAGAGCGGAGACTTCGCCCTCGAAGCTACCTTTGATAAAGCCGTCGATTTGGCGCTCTACAGCAGAGCTGAGGTAGGCGCTTTGTCTTCAGTCTGTAAAAGGCGGAAGCGCCACTTTGCTGGACAAGATGGTAGAAAACAAAACCATAACCTAGACGGAAAAAAAGCTTTATCACGATAGCCATTGAGATTTTCAAGCGCTGGCTTCTATACTGATTTGCAGTCAAATGTACTCGCAGGATTAGATGAAGCCGGCAATGATTCAATGCTCTACTGCTTTTCTTATTAGTGGTGAAGCGCGGAGTCATAAGGGTTCGTTGCATTGGAATAAATGTTTGGGTCTGCTCTTCATTGGCGCGCTCTTCATGCGTTAATTGGTCATCCGTATAGCTTTCCGTCGACTTTTCAGCAAAATGATGATAAGGGCTGGCTCACTAAGCCTTCGCTTTGCCAGAGGATTTATAGAATCAGTTGAATTGGCGCAATTGTTATTGAGGCTGAAATAGCAGAAATGGCAAAAAGCATGACAATGGTTAAGTTGACAATCCCACTCCCAAAAATCTGTGGTCAGACTGCAAATCGGTACATCTTAAGCGCTTTACGTTATACTGATTTGCGTATGAAACTGTCTAATTTAGAGATCTATTATACAGCACCGAACGGGACAGGGAAAACGATCTCTGAGCCGATGGAGCCCTCAAGCGAAGGATCAGATTAAACACTGGGCAGAGTAGAATCGGGAGAGTAAATGCAAGAGAAGGCTGACCACAAGCAAGGCAAGAAAAAATTTGCAATTTGCTCAAAGATATTTTTAGCGGAAACACTGCATCCTTGTCTTATGGCAAGGATGCGTGTTATATGAATATTTAAACGCTTATTGAGACTGGCGCTCGCGCTTTTCGCCTTGACACCAGTACAAATCAAACTTTCCTCCTCTTCTGTGGCATGCTCCCGCTAGCGAAACTATAAGCCTCGTGTTTAAGCAGCTATCAATAACTTTAGTGTAGCCTCACAAAGCTGGACATTGCTGAGTCTTATAGCTTGGCCGGGAAAGGACTGAATGTATTTATCAATGTCCAGCTCGCTTGAGCGAATAGTGTACTCAATAAAGATTTGTTCGTGAGCGGATCATACTCTGATCGTGGGAATATTGGCGCAAACTATCCTGTGCGGCTCGAGGCTATAGTTTTAATTCCAGTAGAATCGGCAAAAATATAAGCAATCAGGATAGATTTATCTAGTTGTGTTGCTATAAGCGCGTGAACTAACCGCAAGCTCAAGAGTACAGACAATTAGGCTTTATGCTTATGTGTACTGTCTCAAGTACTGAAATTCAGTGAATTTCTTAGTGCATCACAGCATCTGACGGCAAAATGCTTTGTTTTAGCTGTTATATATGCAAATGGCTGTGCGTTAGACGTAATGAATGAGTGCTCTATCAGTGCAGAAGGTTTTTGGGAATTATGTGTTTTCATTGATTCAAAGTTGATATGCAGATTTCTAATTGGTGGCGGTCTTTATGAAATTTCTTTAGCATTGTTTGCTGAAAACTCAATTATTCTACCGTTGACGCTGATATTACAGAGGATGGTTTCAGTTTTGGCATATTACTGAAGCTTTTCGGCCAGGATGGCGTAACCGATACGGAGGAATCTGTCACTTCAGAACACCCATGAACGAAAATATATGGCGTTACATTCTAACGAATAGCGACTTCGTCAACCAAGCACAAGATTTGTCGCCTGTAAGCACAACATGGAACATATCAGAGATGATTTATTCTCTCGACTTCGAAGACAACCGAGCTGAACACACCCCCTGTGGCATTATGAGGTCGGTAACACGCACTACATGAAAAAATGCGGCGCGGGAACGTACAATATGCGTTAGATAACTCAGGTTAATGAGTACGACTTCTGCCGATGTCAAGGTTCGCGGAGAATATCTTAACCCCCACGCGGTTGCCTCGGGACTGAAGTATTGAGTTATCGCACGAAAATGAAGTAATAGATCAAACGATTAGTTTGCAAATTAGGGGTGAGGCATTCTATTAGCGTTGTTTGAGCCCGTATTACCAGATAGAATTGATTACAGGGATAACTACAGACTATATGGCTAGATATGGCTTAGTATATCCTTGAACTTGCTGGATGAATATGCTGTTGGGTTCATACTATCATATATGTATAGTATGCACAATGAATCCACGCGACATAAATCGATTTGTATTGCGTCTATGTTTCACAGTGTGATATAATATTACACAGAAATAGTAACTACGTTTGAAAGTCCTACAGGAGAAAGGAATTATGATATGACTGCTACTCGTGCTACTGATTTGATTGGGAAAGGACTAAAGAGCTTGATGTGTTACGGAGTGCGCAATACTTGTAAGCAAATCAAACAACATCATCACGCGTCTTCCCAAAAGACTTATAGACACATTGCCGAGTGCTTGTTGAGAGGATTGCATGGAGTGGAGGTCGGGGGATTAAATAGTCCTTTGCGGCTCATAGGTACGATAATGGATTATATTGATATTATTCCCCTTTCAGAGGCTCGAACACTGTTTCCTGAAGTAGCAGATGATCTTAATATAGAAAATCTGCATATAGGCGATGTATCGCAAAAATCCATTTATGAGATAACAGGAAGACGATATGATTTTGTGGTTGCCAATAACGTTATAGAACATGTAGCCAACCCTATTTTATTCCTGAAAAATCTTTTTGGCGGATTAGAAGAAGGAGGTTACCTGCTTATATCTGCGCCTGATAAGAATATGTGTTTTGACAGAGAGCGGGATTTGACCACATTTGAACATTGCCTGGCTGACTACTATTTAGACATGGCTGAAGTGGACGCTTCCCACTACATTGACTTTTTGTTCCACTTATATCCTGAAACATTTCAAACAAAGAACGGATTTATAGACGCCTACAATTCGGTTAAAAAACGACGTGAACACGTACACGTTTGGAACAAAGTAACCTTTGACGAATTTTTAAATAGAGCTGTAAATATATTGGATTTGGATGCTTGCACAATGTTTGCTACTGTGTGCGATATTACAAGCGCTGAAAATTTTACTATTTTACGCAAAGGAAAAGGTGAGGGGGAGAGAGAGGAAAAGTTGCAACTCTCGCTGAGTTTGTTAAAGTTGTTATATGATGCGCGCTCAGACTTACAAACGGCATTCCCTAATATGGGAACCTCTCTAGAAACTCAACTCTCAAAGCTGATCCAATGGGCTCTCAAAAGCGGCGAGCACCAAGACACGCATGCGCAAATGCTTGAACAGTACAAGTCCGAATATGAATATCTAACATCAAATATCTGCATGGCCATTCAACTATGGGAACATATACAGTGTTAGCAAGGGTCAAAATTTTTTCACTGTATAGTTTTAGGCATAGTGCTGATAATCAGAAGATAGTTGTTTTTCTTCAAAATTTAAAGGAGGTTACATCAAGAGGTCAAAATGTATAATTTCTAAAATGTTTATTAACCCATATGATTAATATAATCGTTTAATGGCTGTTTTAACAAGATCTTGGTCAATTTAGTACTAACTGCATATTAGTAGCTTGATTATACGGCGTAAAATTGGATAATCAAGCTACTATTAGGTGCATTTGAATGCAAATCATCTGTAAGGACGATCTTCCAGTTGCTTTTCATCCAGTTCATTTAAATCCTTTCAAAGATCCATTTCCGCTCCCATCGTGAAGATTCCCCAGGCTTTAAGCTGATGCCGTGGAAGCTTTCCACGGATATTATATGATCGCAGGCCCAAAGGCATAAATGGTGAAGCTTGATATCTTCGCAGCAACGAATGCTTGCCTTGGCTCCCGCGTTTGCAAGCGTCCATTTAAAGATGCCTTGTGACTCCACTGAATTCATATCAATCTCATGAAACATAGCTTCAGGGGAGTAGTTCGAGAAAGTGAAGCCTCTTCCGCAAGTTTTAAGCGTTCCCGCCAGTTCTTTCCCTCCCAGGTCTTTCAAGGCAGGAATCTCCAGCCTGTATCCGGGGCTTATGGCCATGCCGTCTATGCTTAAGAAGTTATGGCAGTACTCTTGAGCCGCGAATAATCGTTCCCCGGCATTTTCTAGCGTCACGGAAACTGAGAGGACATTTTCCTCTGCGGAGACGGTTTTTTTCTGGCGGACGGCATAGCCCATGCAGGGGACAGGGTCTGTAAGAAATTCTATAGAGCTTTCATTTTGGACTATGGAAACACTAAACGGCTCTATATTGTAGTCTTTATAGAAGATATAGGGCTCCGCGTCCTTTTTCAGAACCAATCCGATGCCGGGCTTAGGGTAGCGCGAGCCTAGTGGAGCGTCAATAGAAGCCTGGTTGAATGAATACTCATTGCATAAGCCTCTGCCGCCAGAGGAAGGATGGGACAGGTTTCTCGGCTCTGCGGCGCAGAAACGGACTTGTTCGTCCAGGATGACTTCCGCTATGAATCCAGAACGGTCGAAACGCTTGGTGGTGTTTGGCGTTTCTCCTGGTTCGGCGATTTCTACCCGAAGCCTGTCAGTTTTGAGCGTCAGCATAAAAGTTCCTCCGTTTTTCTCGATTTTTAGCGCATGGCCTGTTTCAGATAAAGTAAATGCAAACACTTTACGTGTCCGCTAAAGAAAAGTATGGCTTGATATGACATTGGAAAGGGCATGTTTAAAAACAAAACGCTTATCTATGCCTCATGAGCCATCCCTATATGGACGTCTGCCCGTGATGGGCTGTATAATGATAGTCACGACTATACTGCCGCACAATCAGATGAACCGATTTTGCGTCCGGATTATCCTTTGAAGCATTGCATAATTCTGTATCAGAATCGAAACTTTTGGGTGCGCATCCAGTATAGCTTATCCAAATCTGCGCAGTTTCAGAACTCGAGCATATTGCATCTATGCTGATATGCATCTTCAGTTCAGGTTTCGCTCAAAGAAACGAAAGAGACAAGCCATAGCGGCTTTAAGCTGACGCTTGCCCTTTAACGCATGGAATAGCAAAAAAGAAGGGTGTGAACTAAACTATGTCTTCAATCGGACACATTGCAGTAACTACGAAAGACATGGATGCCTCCATGGACTTCTATACTAAGGCTATGGGTTTTAAGAAAGCTTTCGAGATAAACAATCCAAAGACAGGAGAACCCTGGATAATTTACCTGCATGTCGGAAAAGGCCAGTTCCTTGAGCTGTTTTACAACGGAACCATAGAAAACCCGTGGAATGGAAAGCTCACGGGACTTAACCACATTTGCATTCAAGTAGACGACATATTCTCTTCAACAAAGCGGATAGAAGAAGCAGGGTACGCCATGGACAGCCAGCCGACTCAAGGAACCGACTTAAATTGGCAGAGCTGGGTCAAGGATCCTGACGGAGTCAGGATTGAACTCATGCAGCTGGATGAAGCTTCTCCTCAGATTAAGTACTTGAAGGAAAACTCAAATGAAGCATAAAACGAGCCTGAATGTCGAATATTAATAGATGTTGATAGGGATAACGACGCTTAAATAGCCCGCGCGCCTCGCAAGCTTTGCTTGCGAACAGCGGGCTTAAATTTAGTTTGCAAGCGGGTTGCATTGACCTGCAAATGGGCTGAATTCAGCCCGCTCGCAGGCTAAATTCAGCCCGCTCGCAAGCCCTTCTTTTCTTATCGTTCGGATTATTATGCCTATTTGCGGTCAAATGCACCTCGAGAAAATAGGGACTATCAAAGATTTTGGAGAAATGCTGAAAAATAGGCCAAACATGAGAAAAGGCAACTCATTTAGCCCTCAGCGGCAGTTGAGGTGACATTTAGCTTTTCAAACATTAAATCTGTAGGTGAACTTGAAAAAGCATTGATAATTAAATATAATGTACTAATGGCAAAATCAGTTAAATTTCTCTCAAAAGCTGCTTGAAACTTTCTTAAGTGGACCTATAAGGAGGTTTCCGCAAATATTCATTTTTACTGTAGCGAATCTAAAAGTTCTCATTTTGAACCTTGGCTGTACGGCGAGTGCGGTATGCCTATATCAATCGCGCCTTGAAAGTGGATTCAAGTTCCGAAACCGGTACATTTGACTGGGCACAGGCATTGCCTGAATTATACTTTTACAAACGATCTGTTGGGAGTGTGAAGCCATTTTGAGCGCCTTCTTCGTGACAGCAGCCTATTTCTGCCTTTTCCTGCCCTTTGCGATTTTTCTCGCTGGCTGGGTCAGGCCTGTCATATCTCTGCCTTTATTGGCAATTCTGGCTGTTGTATTCTTCAGAATGGCGAAATCGCAGCCTAAGCTTAAATATCTGGCGCCGACAAAAGACAACTTTCTTAAACTCTTGTGCATACTGTCAGCGGTTGGCTTGTGGGTTTACCTGGCTGGCATTGGCAGATTTGCCTATCAAAACGATGACCATACTATAAGAAACGGAATCTTCGAATTGCTTCTTAGAAGAGACTGGCCGGTAGTCCTGCCTCCCTCAGAGACGTCCTACGAAAGGCCCATTGCGCTGGTTTACTACATAGGGTTTTGGCTCCCCGCCGCTGCCATGGGCAAAGTATTCGGAGATGGAATCGGATGGCTCTTTCAGCTGTTTTGGGCTTCCGCGGAGATTTTTTTGTTCTATGTGATTTTCTGCCTGAAATTCTTGAAGAAAATTGCGGTGTGGCCCATAGTGATATTCATTGCCTTCAGCGGGCTGGATGCAGTAGGAGGCAGGCTTATGGGAAATCCGGATATGGGGATATCCTCCCATATTGAGTGGTGGGTACACCCTTTTCAGTACTCCAGCCTAACCACTCAGCTTTTCTGGGTTTTCAACCAAGCGGTGCCGGCCTGGCTAGCTACTGTCCTGATGCTGATACAGAAAAATAATAGGTTTTTAGTTGTTATTGCAGCTCTTACAATGATAACAAGCACGATTCCTTTTTTGGGGCTTATAGTTTTAGGCGCTTTCGTGGGGATATACAATATCTTCAATAAATGCAAAAGCCAGAGGGAACAGTTTTTTGAAATGCATCCAATCAAGTTCTTAAACAAGTCGTTTTCTGTTAGCGATTATCCTGAAGGCATAAGGAGAAATCTTGCAAAAGGCGTTTCATTTCTAAATGCGTTGGGATTTACTTCAGACAATTTCATAGCTGGAGGCTTGATAGGGATTGTAACCTTCATGTACATGAAGATCAACGAGGTTTCAGTGGGCTTTGCCCTCCAGCAATTAAATCCCTCCTTTTTCGCCAGATACCTTCTTTTTTTCTTGCTTGAGGCTGGCGTCTACCTGTTTGCAGTTTATAGATATCAAAAGGGAACTCTATTGTATCTTTATTCCTTCTTAGGGCTTTTAGCGGTTCCATGGATTACGATACCTAATTCCATTTTCAATGAATTCTGCATGAGAGCGTCAATTCCGTTTTTGATGGTTCTGGCTTTCCTTGTAATAGACACCTTCAATAAAAGCGCAATAAAGAAAGACTACCTTACTATAGCGGTTCTTGCGGCGCTGATTTTGTTGGGCGCAGGAACATCGGGGCGAGAGCTTTCGAGGACGATTGAGAGTACAATATATCGAGGGGATCACGGCGAAGCGATTGCCAGAGGGTCGGATGATCCTCTAAATGAAGATAATATGGACTATTTTTCAGGCGAAGTGGAAGGCAGCGAGTTTTTCAATTATATCGCAAAGACTTTGAACTGAGGCTGATGCATATTGATTTGCATATGACCCATATGACGCTTCGCTTCAGCGACAAGGATGAAAATAGTCCAATGTACTTCTTTATACTGATTTCATACCCTTTTTTTGTTGATTATGCAGCGACTGCGAAATGTCGATATAGGCATTTCGCGCCACTCAATGGATAATCAACAAAAAAAGGAACATTTGATGAAAATAGGCATAATAAGAAGTTAAGAGTCTCAACTTAACAAAATCAGCGCTTAATGTATGGCATTATAAAACGTTGCGATAACTCCTGCAATAAACTTTTTGAATGATTCGGATCCGGAATCGGTGGATTCAATGCGCGTCAGCATAGGAGCGAATCAGCGTTTTAGGCATCAAAATGCGTGCTTTATTCTGATTTTCAGTCATATGTAAATCAGCATAGGCCAAAGTTGCATGAAAAAGGTTGGACTTCAGAAGGGAGGGCGGAGTTCTCTCGCCCGCCATGAAGGCGGATGGAGGATTGCCGCGCGCTATGAATACAATAATACTTGCCGGGGGATTCGGCACGCGCATTTCCGAGGAGTCGCACCTCAAGCCCAAGCCCATGGTTGAAGTCGGAGAAAAGCCCCTGCTGTGGCATATAATGAAAATATACTCCCATTACGGATTCCATGACTTCATCATATGCTGCGGCTACAAGGGGTACGCCATAAAGGAGTACTTCGCGGACTACTACCTTCACAATTCGGATGTAGCCTTCGACTTCAGGGACGGCGGCAGATGCGACATCCTCACCAACGCCGCGGAGCCGTGGAAGGTGACTTTAGTCGATACGGGCCTCGGCACGATGACGGGCGGGCGCCTTAAAAGGGTTCAAAAATACGCAGGCGGCGAGCCGTTCATGCTCACCTACGGCGACGGCGTCTCGGACATCGATCTCAGGGAGCTGTTGAAGTTTCACGAGTCTCATGGGAAGATCGCCACGATGACCGCGATAAATGTAGGGCAGAGATTCGGAGTACTTGAAATAGGCAAGGACGGCTCCATAAGCGCCTTCAGGGAGAAGTCCGACTCCGACGGAAGCATCATAAACGGGGGGTTCATGATCTTCAACCCCGAGATCTTCGACTATCTGGCCGGAGACGGGACAGTCCTGGAGCGGGATCCCCTGATGGCGCTCGCGGAGCGCGGGCAGCTCATGGCGTACCGGCATGAAGGCTATTGGAAATGCATGGACACCCAAAGGGACAGGCTGCAGCTGGAAGAGCTATGGAAGGGCGGCGATGCGCCTTGGAAAGTATGGAACTGAGCTTCTGGAGGGGGAAGCGCGTCTTCATCACCGGGCATACCGGCTTTAAAGGCTCCTGGCTGTGCCGGGTTCTGCTCCGGCTGGGGGCGGAGCTTACGGGATACGCGCTCGCGCCCGCCGAAGGCGGGCTCTTCGGGCTTCTGCCGGAGGATGGAGGGCTTGCATCCGTCGAGGGGGACATCCGCGATCTGGACAGGCTCAAAGAAGCCTATAAATGGGCCGCACCCGATGTCGCCATACACATGGCGGCGCAGCCGTACGTCAGGGAGTCGTATGAAAGGCCGGCCTATACATACGGCGTGAACGTCATGGGGACGGTGAATATCCTGGAGTGCGTCAGGCTGTACGGCGCCGCCTCCTTCCTCAACGTGACCACCGACAAGGTGTACCGCAACAATGAATGGTGCTGGGGCTACAGGGAGGAGGATCCGCTGGACGGCTGCGATCCGTACTCCAACAGCAAGTCGTGCTCGGAGATGGCCACAGGCAGCTACAAAAGGTCGTTTCTGAGCGGAACTACCGTTTCAACAGCAAGGGCGGGCAATGTAATAGGCGGGGGGGATTTCGCTCCCGGCAGGATCATCCCGGACTGCGCGAGGGCGGCGATGGGCGGGCGCGCGATAGCCATCAGGAATCCCGATTCCGTAAGGCCGTACCAGCACGTGCTGGAGCCGCTTTTCGCGTATCTCCTGATAGCGCGGGCCCAGATGGATGATCCGGGAAAAGCCGGCTCATACAATGTCGGCCCGGGCGAAGGAGGCTGCGCAAGCGCGAAGGATCTCGCGGATCTTTTTTGCAGGCATTGGGGCGGCGGCCTCAACTGGGAGCCTGTCGAGGCGCGAGGGCCCCATGAGGCGGGGATTTTAAGGCTGGACTGCTCTAAAATCAGGGCCGCCTTGGGCTGGAAGCCCAAGTGGGGCATGGAAAAGGCCGTTGAAAAGACGGTGGAGTGGTACAAGGCCCTTTCCTTGAAGGAGGATGTCGTTTCATTGATGGACAGGCAGATTGAAGAATATTGCAGCTCTGGAGGCGAGGCGGATGTTTGAGGGATCTACGGAGGAGGAGGCGAGGGGGCGGATACTTGAGATGGTGGGGGAGTACCACGATAGATTCCACGCCAGGCCCGGCTTTGAAAGGGGAGGGAGGATCCCTTACGCCTCGCGGGTCTACGATCACCGCGAAATGGCGAACCTTGTGGACAGCGCCCTGACATTCTGGCTGACGGCCGGAGAATACGCGGAGCGGTTCGAACTGGAATTCGCAAAATTTCTCGGGGCCGGGCGCTGCGCCTTGGTGAATTCGGGGTCTTCCGCGAACCTGCTCGCCTTCATGGCGCTGACCTCCCCCCTTTTGGGGGAGAGGGCGATTCTTCCGGGAGATGAGGTCATCACCGTAGCCGCGGGATTTCCCACTACCGTCTCTCCAATAGTCCAATACGGCGCGATTCCGGTTTTCGTGGATGTAACCATCCCCCAGTACAATATAGACATATCCCGGCTTGAAAGCGCCGCCTCCGTAAAGACGAAGGCCGTATTCGCCGCGCACACGCTGGGAAACCCCTTCGACATCAAAGCCGTGAAGGAGTTCTGCGAAAGGCGCGGGCTGTGGCTGATCGAGGACAACTGCGACGCTCTCGGCTCGCGGTACTCGCTGGATGGAGAGGAGAAATTCACCGGAACCTTCGGAGACATCGGCACTTCAAGCTTCTATCCTCCCCACCATATGACGATGGGGGAGGGGGGCGCGGTCTATACGGACAATCCCCTTCTGGGGCGGATAGTGAATTCCATGAGGGACTGGGGCCGGGACTGCGCCTGCCCGCCCGGCCGGGACAACCTGTGCGGGAGCAGGTTCTCAAGGCAAATGGGGGAGCTGCCGTACGGATATGATCACAAGTACGTCTACTCCCATTTCGGATACAACCTCAAAGCGACCGACATGCAAGCCGCGGTGGGCTTGGCGCAGCTGGAGAAGCTGCCCCGTTTCATTGAAAGGCGCAGGCATAATTTCGACAGGCTCTACGACAACTTGAAAGGCTTGAGCGGGAAGCTGATCCTTCCCGAGGCGTGCGAAGGCAGCCGTCCCAGCTGGTTCGGATTCCTTGTCACCTGCCTGCCCGGCGTTGACCGCTCTAAAATAATAAGCCGCCTGGAAAGCGGAAATATACAGACGAGAATGCTCTTCGCGGGCAATTTGACGAAGCATCCCTGCTTCGACGGCATGAGGAGAACCGGAAAAGGGTACAGAGTTTCAGGAACCCTTGAAAACACGGACAGAATTATGAATGACTCGTTTTGGGTAGGGGTCTACCCGGGGATGGACGGCGAAATGATCGACTACATGTCTGAAGAGATAGCCGAGGCGGTGAAGTGAAGGCGCCGGCGGAGTTCATAAGCGGCAAGGACATTGCGCAGTTCATCAAGTTCGGAGCCGTCGGAATATCAAATACCGCCATAAGCCTGGCGGTGTACTATTTGTGCCTTTTCATGGGAATCCAGTATCTGGCGGCGAACACCCTGGCCTTCATCATCAGCGTCACGAACGCGTACTATTGGAACCACAGGTTCGTTTTCAAGAAGGAGGGCGGCTTGAGCCTGAAATCATACCTCAAGACATTCGCTTCCTATGGAGTCACTTTTTTAGTCAGCACCGCCTTGATGGCCGCCTTGGTGCAGGGGCTTGGGGCCTCTGAAAAGCTCGCGCCGCTCGCCTGCCTATGCGTCACCATCCCGATGAACTTTCTCCTCAACAAGTTTTGGTCCTTCAAATGAGCTTTAAAAAAAGTGTGCTCCTTTACTAAGACTGGATGTGCATCCCTTTGAAAAAAATCTGCGTTTTGATACCGACGTACAATGAAGAGGAAAACGTAGCGCTTCTCTCTGAGGAGCTGATAAAGCTTTTCGCCCGGGAGTTGCCTCAATACGACTATGACGTCATGTTCATAGACAATGCTTCTCAAGACGGCACTCAAGGCATTATAGAAGGACTGTGCAAAGAAAACCCAAAAATCAAGGCCATTTTCAACGCCAAAGATTTCGGCCAGCTGAAATCCCCCTTCTACGGCCTATGCCATAGCACGGGAGATTGCACTGTGCTGCTGTGCGCTGATTTTCAAGATCCCTTGGAGCTCATTCCGAAGTTCGTAAAAGAGTGGGAAGACGGGTTTAAAATAGTATGCGGAATAAAGACCTCAAGCAAAGAGAATAAATTGATGTATTTTCTCCGCTCCATTTACTACAGGGCGATAAGGAAAATGTCAAGCGTGGATCAGATTGAGCATTTCACGGGATTCGGGCTTTACGACAAAAGCTTCATTGAAGTGCTTAAAACCATAGACGATCCGATACCGTTTCTTAGAGGCATCGTGGCGGAGCTTGGATTCGACAGGAAAGAGATTGAATATACGCAGGAGAAAAGAAAGTTCGGAAAGAGCAAGAACAATTTCTACCGCCTCTATGACATCGCGATGCTGAGCTTCACGTCCTATACGAAGATTGGGCTTCGGCTCGCGATGTTCATAGGCTTCGCCTTTTCAGCCTTAAGCCTTCTTACAGCGCTCATATATCTTGTCATGAAGCTTATGTTCTGGGACAATTTCTTGGCGGGCACCGCCCCCATACTTATTGGCGTTTTCGCTCTCGGATCGCTGCAGCTGTTTTTCATAGGGCTTATAGGGGAGTATATCATAAGCATAAATGCCAGGGTCATAAAGCGACCCTTGGTGATTGAGAAGAAACGCCTGAACTTCAATGAAGAAGCGCCGTAATGGATGCGTGGATGGGGTGTGAATTGCGAAATGGTTAAAGTCTCGGATTATGTCATGAAGTTTATTCACTGCTTGGGCGTAGATCACATTTTCATGCTCGCGGGCGGAGGCTCGATGCACCTTAACGACTCGGCGGATAAAGTAGAAGGCTTGTCGTACGTCTGCTGCCTCCACGAGCAGGCGTGCGCAATCGCGGCTGAAAGCTACGCGAGGGCCAGGAACTCAATGGGCGCGGCGCTTCTCACGACAGGCCCGGGTAGCACCAACGCCTTGACCGGAGTCGCGTCCGCCTATATGGATTCCATCCCCGTCATCTACATATCGGGCCAAGTGAAAAGGGCTGATATGATAAACGGGCAGGGCGTGCGCCAGATGGGGCTGCAGGAGATAGACATAATCCCCATCGTAAGGCCCGTCACGAAATACGCCGAGACCGTCATGGCGCCAGAGGACTTAAAATATCATCTGGAAAGGGCGGCGCACGCCGCCCGTGAAGGCCGCCCCGGCCCGGCTTGGCTCAGCATCCCCCTCGACATTCAGGCGGCCTTCGTAGAGGAAAGCGGGCTTGTCGGCTTTGAAGGGCGACTGGAAAGAAAAGCGCCTTCTGACAAAGAGCTGGATGAAATTATAAGTCTGTACAATTCAAGCGAAAGGCCGGTGCTCATAGGAGGAGGCGGGGTTCGCCTGGCGGATGCCGGGGATGCGTTCCTGGAGCTTGCCTCAGAGCTTGGAATCCCCGTCCTTCTCGGATGGAACGGGGCGGATTTGATGGAGTCGGATAATCCAAGGAATATGGGCAGGTTCGGCGCGGTCGCCCCGAGATATTCGAACTTCGCCGTCCAGAACGCCGATTTCATCTTGTCTATAGGCACCCGCATGGACATGCAGCAGACGGGCTTCAACTACAAGGCCTTCGGGCGGGAAGCTTGCCATGTCATGGTTGATATTGACCCAAATGAAATGAAGAAGGCGAATGTAAGCCCGAGGCTTGCGATCCAGGCGGACGCGAAGGAGTTTCTGTCCCGCCTGCTCGCCAGGAAGGGCGAATTCATTGAAAAGGACAGAAGCGGCTGGCTGGAGGCCTGCCGCGAATGGAAAAGGAAATATCCCGTTATAAAAGACGAGTACAAAGCCCAGGCGGGGGGCGTCAATTCCTATCTGCTTATCGGGGAGCTGTCCGAGCAGATGGACGAAGGCGACCAGTTGATTCCGGGCAGCTCCGGCTCCTGCATGGACGTGGCGATGCAAGCCTTTTCCGTCAAGAGGGGGCAGAGGCTCTTCGCCTCCCCGGGCATGGCCTCAATGGGGTTCGGACTGCCGGCGGGCATAGGTGCCTGCATAGGCGCGGGCAGGCGCACTGTGGTCGTAAACGGGGACGGCGGGCTGCAGATGAACATCCAGGAGCTCGAGACGCTCCGGAGGCTCGGGCTGCCGGTGAAGCTGTTCGTCTTGAACAACAACGGGTACGGAGCCATCAGAAGCACCCAGACGTCCGTTTTCGGGGGGCATTTTGTAGGGTGCGATCCGGGGAGCGGCGTGACGCTCCCGAACCTGGAAAAAATAGCTTTTGCCTACGGGCTTAGATACGAGAGGATTGAAGGCCATCCCGGACTCCATGAAGGCGTCAGGCGCGTTTTGGACGGGGATGATCCCGCAATTTGCGAGGTCATGGTTTCGGAGCAAATGGCGATAGCCCCGAAGCAGGCGTCGTTCAAGAACAAATCGGGGCAGATGGAGTCGCTGCCCATAGAAGAGATGAATCCTCCCCTGGAGGATTCCGAAATGGACGGAGCCATGATAGTGCCGAGAATTGCGAAGTGAAGCTGCAGAGCTTGAATACGGTGAAGAGCATGGAAAAAGTCGTTGTAACGGGCGCCACCAGCATGCTGGGGCTCGCCCTCATAGAAGAATGCCTTAGAAACGATACGCAGGCAATTGCCATAATCCGAAAGAATTCAAAGAAGACGCATATTCTCCCGGAGTCTCCCCTGGTTCGGGTTTTCGAATGCGACCTGAACGGCCTGGGCGAATTTGAGCTGGGCGGGCAGGGGCGCATCGACGCATTCTACCATTTCGCCTGGGAGGCGACGTGCGGCGAAAGCAGGGACAGCGTTTCATCCCATGTCAGGAACATTGGCTATACGATGGATGCATTGTCCCTTGCGAAAAGGCTGGGCGCCCGGAGGTTTATCGGCGCGGGCTCCCAGGCTGAATATGGGAGGCGCGATCATGCCATATCCCCCAGCGAGAAGGTCGACCCGGAAAACGCCTACGGCGTTTCAAAGTACGCGGCGGGAAGGCTCGCCTCAATAAGGGCCGCGCAGCTGGGCCTGGAATTCATATGGGCGAGAGTTTTCAGCGCGTACGGCAGGCACGACAATCCCAATTCCCTGATCATGTACTGCATAGACTGCCTGTTGAAAGGCGTTGAGCCTATTCTGACGTGTTGCGGGCAGCTTTGGGACTACATCCACTGCTCGGACGCGGCGAGGGCCTTCTACCTGATAGGGGGGAAGGGGGTGGATCAAAGCGTCTACAACATCGGAAGCGGCGAGGCGAAGCCCCTGTGCGAGTATGTGTATACCATCCAAGAAACGATCGGGGCGGGCATCTCGGTTGGGATAGGCAAGAAGGAGTATCCGCCCAAGCAGGTGATGCATCTTTGCGCGGATATAGAAAGCTTGCGGAAAGATACGGGTTTTGAAGCCAGGATGATGTTTGAGGAGGGAATACGGGATACGGTCAAATGGTATGCGTCGCACTAAAAGAAATGAGTAGCACGGCAAGCGAAATCGGAGGCGTCCTCCTCGGCCTGCTTGGCTGTATCCATGATGTCCATCGTGTTTTCGGCTCCCCGGCGCAACTTTGTCTGGTTCGACGGCACAATCTGCAAATCAAATTATAGTGCAAGGCAAATCAAATTATAGCAAGTTTTGGCCTGATTGTAAACTGTTATGGCATTCAAATCAGTGTCGAGTTTTCTTAATCCTCCTCCCCTCCTTCCAGCCGACAAGGACGGAAGCCGATTTTGCGAGGCATATAAAGGGCGCTGCTGCGGTGAACCCTGAAGATAAATACATGATAATATCTGATAATTTATACGCACATAAATCAGAGACTCTCGCAGAGCTTATCGCCGAAGATGAAAAAATAGACT
>JAISZB010000350.1 GCA_031269465.1 Clostridiales bacterium
CAACGCAGGCAGGATGGCGGCGACGGTGAAGCAGGACGGCGACGCGATGGGCAAGGCGATCGTGGCGATAGCGGCAAACGCCGCATCTGGAGCGGATTTCCTCGCGGGGACTGAATACAGTCTTGCGGATGACGGCGTATCCGTGCGCATCCCGTATGCTCCCGTGCAACAGTAGAAACGCAAAACAGGGCGACAGAGGGGGGGATCCCCCCCTCGCCTTGCATTTTAAGAACAGAGGGCTATTAACTCTCTGCGAGAAAGAAAGGGATCAAAATGGGATCCAGCTACGAGGTGGCGATCCCAGCTGCAGACAGCTCTGCGGCTGGCACCGGAGGCGCCGTCGTTTTGGAAATGATCGACATAGACAAGCAGTTTCCGGGCGTCAAGGCTTTGGATCATGTGCGGCTGGTTTTGAAGAAGGGTTCGGTGCACTCGCTAATGGGGGAAAACGGGGCGGGAAAGAGCACGCTCATGAAATGCCTATTCGGCGTGTATAGGGAGGATGCCGGAGAGATCTGCATTGAAGGGCGGCCTGTGCGTTTCGACAATCCAAGGCAGGCTCTAGACAACGGCGTCGCAATGGTGCACCAGGAATTGAATCAAGTGTTGCGCCGAAGCGTGATGGAGAATGTCTGGCTGGGGCGGTTTCCCCAAAAAGCCGGCTTGATCAGCCACAAAAAGATGTACGAGGAAACGAAAAAAATCTTTGACGAGCTGGGGATACAGGTAGATCCGAACACTGTCATCGGCAAACTCTCCGTCTCGCAAAGGCAGATGGTCGAAATCGCGAAAACGGTGTCATACAACGCGCGGATCCTTGTGCTCGACGAGCCGACCTCCTCGCTGACTAACGAAGAAGTCGGGCATTTGTTCCGCATCATCAACAAGCTGCGAGACAGAGGCGTGGGGATTATCTATATTTCCCACAAGATGGAGGAGATACTCAGGATATCAGACGAAGTGACGATCATGCGGGACGGTCAGTGGGTAGCGACGCGCAACGCCGACGGGCTGACGAATGATGAGATCATAAAGCTGATGGTTGGCAGGGATCTGAAGCACCAGTTTCCTGAAAACACCAATATGCCGGGAGAAGTGTTGCTTGAGGTAAAAAACTTGACTGGAAAATACGCGCCCACCTGCACGGACGTCTCATTTTCACTGCGGCGGGGGGAGATCCTCGGGGTGGCGGGATTGGTGGGGTCGCGGCGCACAGAGATGATGGAAACTATTTTTGGAGTCGCACATCGCGATAGCGGGGAAATTTTCCTTGCTGGCAAAAAAGTTGAAAACAAGGGTTCCGAAAAGGCGATCAAAAACGGATTCGCGCTGTTAACGGAGGAACGACGGGCGACCGGCATATTCCCGTTGCAGGGAGTCATGTTCAATACCGTGCTGGCGAATTTGAGGGCGTACATCAAACGCGGTCTCCTTTCGGACAAAAAGATGCGCAGCGACACGGCGCGCATGATCGAAAACATGAGTGTAAAAACACCCAGCCAAAAAACACATATCCGCTACCTATCCGGTGGGAATCAGCAAAAGGTCATCATTGGCCGCTGGCTGCTGACGGAGCCGGAGGTGCTGCTACTGGACGAACCCACAAGGGGGATAGACGTGGGCGCGAAATTTGAGATCTATCAATTGATCATTCAACTTGCGGGCAGGGGCAAGGGAATCATCATGGTGTCCTCCGAGATGCCTGAGCTGATCGGCATCTGTGACCGCATTTTGGTGATGAGCAACGGCAGGGTCGCGGGAATTCTGGACTTGCGGGAAAACCGATACGAGAATGTTCAGGAAGAGATCATGCGGCTGGCGGCAAAATACGTATAGGCGCGACATGCCGCTATAGGAGAGCTGTGAATATGGAGAACACGAAGAGCGTCAACACAAAAAAAATAGGGGATTTTTTACTGAACTATTCGCTCTATATCTTATTGGGTCTCATGATCTTGATCGTGATCAGCATAAACCCTAAGTTTTTGTCGATATCCAATTTCATGAAGATTCTGACGCAGGCGTCAACTAGAGGGATTTTGGCGCTGGGCGCGGCAGGGATGATCGTACTGGCCGGGACTGATCTGTCGGCGGGACGCATTTTGGGTTGTTGCGCGGCTTTGACAGCCTCGCTTGTGCAGTCGGTCACTTATGCGTCCCGCATGTATCCGGGGATTACGTCAGATCTGCCTGTGTTCGTGCCGCTTCTGGCGAGCATCGTGATCGCGGTGGCGTTTTGCATGCTGAACGGTTTCGGCGTCTCCAAGTTGCACCTGCACGCATTTATTGTGTCGTTGGGCACACAGCTGATCGCGTTTGGGTGCACCTGCATCTATATCGACAGCCAAAAGGGTGGAGCCCAGGCGCTTTCCTCGTTTAATCAGACCTTTTTGAATGTGGTGAACGGCGGGTTTCAATTTGGGAGCTTCACGCTTCCCTACTTGATTGTCTATTTTCTGATTTCGGCAATGTTTATGTGGGTCGTATGGAACAAGACGCCACTCGGCAAAAATATGTTCGCGATCGGCGGAAACACAGAAGCAGCTGCGGTTTCCGGCGTCAATATCACAAAGAACATCATGGGCATCTATATTATGGCGGGCGTTCTCTATGGGATCGCAGCCTTTCTGGAAGCAGGACGGATCCAGTCGGTGAATACGGGAACCGGGCTCAATTACGACCTAGATGCCATTTCCGGTTGCGTCATTGGCGGAGTGTCCTTTTCGGGCGGCGTAGGGACGGTGCCGGGGATCGTGATCGGCGTGGTGATTCTGCAGACGATCAATTTTTCATTGAGTTTCTTGAGTGTCAACCCATATCTGCAATACATCATCAAAGGCCTGATCATCATTTTAGCAGTGTCGATCGACGTCAGGAAGTATCTGAGCAAAAAATGAGGAGAATGGCAGATGGCAGATAGCAAAGAGCGTGCCGAAAACCAGGCGATTCCTGCTGTAAGCGATGAGACGGTGGAAAAGCGGCGGTTGCGCGACAATATGTATGACATGATCACCATCTCGGTAAGGGCTATGGATCGCATCATAATTGTGCTCATCGTGCTTATTGCGATTATTCTGGCTATTGGCATCATTGAGAGTAAGCAAAATGATTTGATAAAAGATGCAGGTCAATTATCGAAGATAGCAACTGCAGACGGCAAGCTAGCAACGCGCGTTGATAGGGATTCAGTCATTGAGTATTTGTAAAAAGAGAAGAATGCTAAAATAGATGATGTTGTTTTCTAATCCAATCAACATTTCATGTATTCTGATGATAAATACAATTTCGCGCTGGCTGATCCTATTGAAACAACTGAAGATGAGGCTTTAAATGAGGCCAAGGACGCTCTTGCAGCAATTTGCCTTTTGACAGATAATTATATGGTCAAAGCCTATAATGTTCTAAATCCAATTTATCAAAGAATCCAATAGAAATCATTGAATATGATTTTGAATTCCTCTCTGTGATCGATGGAATCCCTGCGCTTTCATCCTATAATACCATCGCTGTCAACATAGGGAAAAGCTGAATAAACAAGCTTGAATTATCATGGCTTCATGAAATTCCCAAGCACATGCCAGCTGGAAAGCTTTGCCTATCGAAAAGTTACAGCAATTGCAAGACATGCATAGTAATGTTGCAGTTGAAGAAGGCTAACGGATAAGTTATGATTCCATGTTAATGCCTATATATATAATCAGAGATGAAAATGGTTTTGTCATTGAGGTTGCCGAGCCTTAAACTAACTATATAGGCCATTCAGAGATGCGAGGTCCAGTTTCAGTGATATTGCTAGTGGCACTCTTGCAAATATACTTTCCAACAGCACTTAAAGCTTGTAAAGTCAACGTCTACAACGCTTATTTTAGAATGCCCAAATCGAATTCTGACGATCCTAATATTATGACCTTTTGTAGTATTAATGATTCGAAAAAGCCCAATTGGATATTTATGGTAAAACGACCCTTCTGTTAAATAAGGTCTTTGCAACCCTTTATATCACTGGATTGGAAGCTATTTTGAAAGATTTAGCTTCAAGAGTGCCACTTAAAGCTTAAAAGATAGGTATTTGCTAAATAATGCACGACAAGATCATACATAGAATTATTTAAATCTAAACATAATAATGCGAAATTTCGCCGGTTCTTTGGGAGGCATCGGGGCGCACTTCACCCTTTGTTGAATAAAAGGCTTTTTTTGAGGGCCTAAGCCGTCAGGCGACGAGCACCCTGCGGATGATCGTCTTGGACGACGCGCATGCGTCGGGAAGCCTGAAAAAGCTCTGGCCTTTGAACTTCCTTCGGTTGAAGCGATAACAGTATTCATTTAAGCAACTTTGAAGGCGCTTGTCTCCGAGACCGTGGAGGGTGCCGTTGACGGACGCCTTTGCATTGGTTGCTGTGGAGTAGAGCCATTTTAGGTTCTCTGGATGCTCTATTATGCCGAACTTTGCTTGTTCAACTTTGAACAGATCCTCAAGCTTCATATAAAGGCTGAAGGCATCGCTATTTATTGTCGAGCCGGGAGCGGCGCCGCCGACGTCTAATTTACGCGGATCCTCGCCTGAAACGTCGGTTGCGGCCTCAAGCCTGGCGTATTAGGGATGATCCAGGGCGTTCAGCGAAAGCGCGGCCAAAACCGGAGTTTTTGCCGTGCCCCCGCCACGCTTGCAGTCTTTTTCGGGAACTCCGAAATAGGCCTCGTCCATATCGACGGTTCTGGATAGAAAACCGAACGCAGGGCTTGTTTGCAACCCTTCGAACTTGGAATACCGCTAGATAAAGAGAGCGCCGAGGGGCAACGCGGTATTCCGCGAGGCCGCTGATCCTTCCGTCGTGCTGTTCAGAAACAGGCAGTTGCTGTTTGCGTCCATATCAGGCGGTTTTTGTTGCAATACCTTCACTTGTATGTCCCTATAAACCAACATTTCTTTAATTTCAATTTAACTTCAGCCTCTGACGCGGATTTTTGTGTTCGCAGCCTGACTGTCTGGATCCCATGCAACCGATTCCTTCTACATTTGCCGAATTATCTTCGCCGCCTCAACGGCCAGCCTGGAAGCGGCAGTCCTGAGAAGGCGGATGAAATTGTCCGCCAGGATCGATTTGAGCTGCGCTTTTTAGGTTCATAGCAGATGCTTGTTGAATTTGCCGATCCGACCCTCCCCCGCTATCACCTCCGCCTCTCAATAAAATGCAGATCTTTAAAAGCCTTTATCCCCATGCGATCGTCGAAAAGATTTGTAGCGGGAATTTCCGCCCACCCGATTGAAGATCAAATTTTAAGTTTCTCGCGGCCATATCTTAGGAAGCAGGCAGACCCCAGTTTTTCCAGTTTATACATGAGATCGAAGGACAGGTAGCCCCGATCGAAGACGGACGGCTCCCTCGCTTCAAGCAGTATCTCCAGAATCTTGAACTCAAAATCTGCTTTTAAAGGCAAGTCTGACCAATACTCCGCGACGGCGATTCCGGACTTGTCCAACACCAGCAATTCAGCCGTCCCGCGATTGGATTTCCGGCAACGGGCAGGAATTTGGGCGGCTTGCGCGGATTCGCCATGGAATGCCTGCATGGCGCTGTAAAACACCGCAAAACAGTTTTTTAATGAGGTGCGGTACATGTACAAAGCATCTTTTTAGCTTCCTGCGATTTTATCATTTCAATTGACGAGGAGACTTTCACAAATGAATAAGCAAGAATATATACTTATTTGCAGTCATATGTACCTTTTTGCAGCTTGACCGTCCATTAAGGAGCGGTATAATCAAGTTTCAAAAAAGTATTTCATATGAGATTCTATCAGTCAATTATTGCGGAGAATGAATACAGATTCGTCTGCAGGCACTCGTGCAGTCGTGAATAAAAAAAGTGCCCTTTTATTCCAAATGTACTTTTTGAGGTCTGCTTATCCATTGAAGCATTATGCAATCCCTCCTCAAAATCGGTACTTTCCAATGCAAACCAGTATATCTAGCCCAGAAACAATTTCACACCATTTGAGAATCCTTGGCGGTGAAGCGTAGCTTCATAGAGGTTCATATGCAATTCAGTATAATTACAACTTCATTTAAATGTTAATTAATACTAAAGCTTTGCTCTCACGAATCATCAGATGTTGTTAAATGTTCATGACTTTGCGGTAAAAGCCATAGAGCTAAAACCTAAAGGTATAGGCTTCTGAACAAACCGAAACTTCTTATGAGTTTCGGTTTGTTTTATGATAAGGAGAAAGTAGAGTTATGGCGCTCACGAAATAAAGGCTGCGCATTTTACTCTGGCTTTCCGCTTATACTGTTATGCGCGAGCTGGGTCCTTATGATGAATAAAAGCGTTGCGCCGCTTGATTCTGGCAGACATGCGCTGCTTGATAATGCACGGAAGCGCAAGCTGTTGCCAGCAGTCTCACTTCCGGCGAGTTCAGGCTATTCCTTCTTTA
>JAISZB010000313.1 GCA_031269465.1 Clostridiales bacterium
TAGCTAATAAGCATTTAACTTTCTGAAATGATCGGTTTTAATTGTTCTAAATTGACTTTGTTAAATTAAGTAAATTATCCATATCTTTGTCGATTATCCATTAACCTGTTAATATTGGGCTTTGCAAGTCGTCGGATCAGGCCCGATTTTTTGTTGCGAGCATTTGAAAATGGCATATGGATTTCGTTTTAATCGTGTACATTATTGCCTTGCTATATGAGTCATTTATTATGTATTGATTTGACCTCTGCTGCTTTTTTTACATCAATGCCGCGATGAATATCGCCTTATGCTTAGTCGACCACCAAAGGCTTGGCGATGCGATGGGTATTCATATATTCTTAAAAAGCAGTAGACGCAACAGCCGTTCTTTTCTATTGACAGGGAATACACCCGCACCTATAATATACCCATACCCCTATATGTATAGAGAGGATTGATGGCTTTTGCTGGATATTTTGAAAAATGATGAAAAACGAACGTTGCTGGTTCTCTTGGCTTCATTCATTGCCCTCGCGGTTGGCTTTACCGGCGAGGGGCGTCTGCCTGCCGACGCTTCGTGGATTGCTGTGCTTCTATGCGGAGTTCCGATAATTAAAAACGCCATTGTTGGCGTGGCGACCAAATTCGATATAAAGGCGGACGTTTTGGTTTCACTAGCGCTTATAGCATGCATTATCATCGGAGAAATATTCGCTGCCGGAGAAGTTGCTTTCATCATGACCATCGGATCATTTTTAGAAGAGCGCACTGTAAGGAAGGCGCGAGCAGGAATAGAGAAGCTTGCGCGACTCACGCCAGTTGCCGCCAGGGTCATCCGTGACGGCAAGGAGCTTTTTATACCTGCCGCCGATGTTCAGGTCGGAGATCTGATAAGGGTGCTGGCCGGAGAATCAGTCCCTGTTGACGGAGTAATAGCAAAGGGTGATACTTCAATTGATCAATCCGTAATGACGGGTGAATCGCTTCCGGTTGATAAGGGCGTGGGAGATGACGTATCCAGCGGAACGGTCAATCAGTTCGGCGTTTTTGAAATGATTGCCGGAAAGGTAGGCGAGGACAGCTCGCTGCAACGCATGATAAGGCTTGTGGAGTCAGCTGATGCTGGGAAAGCGAAAATTGTTGGCGTAGCTGATCGATGGGCTACATGGATTGTCGTAATCGCTCTTGTTGCGGCTTTTGCGGTATGGCTTGCCACAGGAGAAATCATCCGCTCTGTCGCCATTCTCGTGGTGTTTTGCCCATGCGCGCTGGTGTTGGCAACGCCTGCGGCTATTATGGCCGCTATCGGAAATCTGACTAAATATGGCGTTCTTGTTCGCCAGGGGGATGCGTTGGAACGGCTTGCTCAAGTAAAGCGAATTGCCTTTGACAAAACCGGGACGCTTACATACGGCAAACCTTCTGTTGCGCTTGTTTTAAGTTGCGCGGATGATATATCCCCTGAAGAGGTTTTTGCCATTGCTGCAACAGCGGAGCTTCGCTCTGAGCATCCTTTAGGGAAAGCTTTAGTTTATGGATATAGGCAGAAATCCAAAAAAACGTTGGATGAACCTGATGCTTTTGCGCTTATTCCTGGTCGAGGGGTCGTTGCGAAAGCGAGAGGCAAGAAGATATATGTGGGGAATGAGGCGCTTCTTTCAGACAATGGGATTTTGTGCGCTGAAGGTTCAAGGAGCAAGGTTGAAGAAGCAAAAAAAGACGGTGGAATTGTTGTGTATGTTGCATATGAAAGCCGCGTTATCGGGCTTATCGCATTGGAGGATAGTTTGCGCCCGGATGCGGCAGAGATCGTTCGCTCAATCCAAGAAGCCGGAATCAAGACGGTACTTCTTACAGGAGACACCGAACTATCCGCAAATTATGTTTTAGGAAGAGCTGGTCTTGATGATGTGAAATCATCCTGCTTGCCAGAGGATAAAATGAAGGCTATTGCAGAGTATCAGGCGAATGGGGAAGCTGTCTGCATGGTTGGAGACGGCATAAATGACGCGCCTTCTCTCAAAGCCGCGCATGTAGGCATTGCGATGGGAGGCATTGGAAGCGATATCGCGATTGATGCGGCAGATATCGCACTCGTAGGCGATGATATCAAGCAGATCCCCCAGTTGCTTTTGCTTTCAAAGAGAACTATGAAAACGATTCATGTCAACATTGCCGTTTCTATGGCTCTTAACTTTGCATCCATTATACTCGCTACCGCAGGAACCTTGAATCCTGTAATTGGAGCGCTAGTTCATAATGTAGGCTCTGTCGCGGTCATCATCAATTCATCTCTGCTTTTGAATTGGAGGAAAAAGTGATGGCTGCAGATCCTTTGAAAGGTCGCTGAGTAGCAGCACTCGTAAGGCAAAATTTCTTGTTATCATTCAATTCAGAATGTCCTCTGGATCAAGCAGCAAATAACTGGCAACAATTAATGTCCTGAAGACAAACCGCCATACTTAATCAGACAGCGCAGGCATTGAAAGATTAGCTGCAACTGCGGCTCCCAACTTTCGTTGAAGTAACGATGTCTTTTCGCCCCTTCACAAAGGATAGGATAAGCAAGTCCCAAAATGGGACGAGCAAATCAGTATAGCGCTATCGCTATTGCCCTCAATTGCAGTTTATCGTCGATTCATCTTGAAACTGTTCCTTTCAGTGCCCAAATCTATACTGATTCGCATATGAACCCCTATGACGCTACGCTTCACCGTCAAGTGTGAAAATATTAAGTCAATTGTGTGTTTGAGGCGTGGACAAATGTCCATAAAATGTATTTTTGTACTAAAGTTCCGGCTTAGAGCTTGATTATCGGAGTGCCAACGGATAATCAAACTCAAAATCGGTACATTTGACTGCAAATCGTTAATGCTGAATTATCCATATTCAACTGTCTTCCAATAGTTGCAAGAATGCGCAGAATGTGTCAAGTTTAAGTAAAATACTTCAGTCATGATGCATGTCAAAAGGAATCATCGCGCACTATTGACCTTGCTTAGATTTTTGATTACAATTGTTAGATGATTTTATCATATGCTTATCAAGCTAGGCTCTAGCATAATTTGATGAAGGAGGAACTCTAAATGAGCGTTTGCCTAAGTCAAATAATGGGAACTGGAATTTGAAGGTAATATTGCACAAAACGAAGATTCAGTTTAGAAATGCCATGTGAGTTTTGGAATTGGGAATATTGCACAAAGAAGTGATTGCCGACTCTCATAATTTAGCTATGTCTTGATAGAAAAATATAG
>JAISZB010000333.1 GCA_031269465.1 Clostridiales bacterium
CCAGCTATTTCATCAATTCCGTTCATGTCGATTATCGCCATAAAGCGCAGCCCTTTCAAAAAAATGTCGTGTGCACTTTATTCTATACCAATTTCCGAAATTTGCAATTGGAAAATCAAAAATTAATGTTCGATGCTCATTGGACCTTTCGGAATGGATTGCCACCGTTGCAAACATTGTTTTGCTATTCTTATAATTTAATATATAAAAATCTTTTTTCATGATTTCAGCATTATGTAAATTAAAATGTTAATAAATACATTATATGGTTAAATATTACAGATTAATCGACAAAAATATTCATAATAGCTGTCGCTTTGCAAGCCGTCGGAATAGCTACTAAGATTTTGAAAGAGTATCCTCAGGAAATCAAGCGGCTGACTGAGCGAATCACGGGCTACACGGCTGACATGCAACCGCAACATAACACCTAGGTAAAGACCACTTCCCGCCGATGAAGATTGGCGGGATTCTTTATACGGAAAAGGCTGACGCGGGCAAGGCGATTATAGACGCTTGCAAAGCCATGACTTCCCCCGACCCTGTGCCGATGGGCGAATATCGCGGCTTTCAGATGGTGCTTGCTTTTGACGCATTCGCAAAGGAATATCGCGTCACGCTCTCCGGCGCACTCTCCCACACCGTTTCTCTTGGCAGCGACATTCACGGCAATATCACCCGACTGGATAACGCTTCGGAGGGCTTTGGCGCAAAGCTTCAAGCCTGTGAATCTAATCTTGCCAACACGCAGGAGCAGATGAAAGCGGCGCAAAGCGAGGTTGACCGACCCTTTCCACAGGAGCAGGCGTATCACGGGAAATCGGCGCGGCTCAAAGAGGTCAACTCCCTGCTGAACATGGACGAAAAGGACAACACCGTTTTGGAGAGCGAACCCGACGAGGGCGACAGCGAACCTGCGCCCAAGGTTGTGGGCATGGAAAGATAATTCTCACATTTGATGTTGAAATCCGAAGAGGCTACAATTAAAATATGAATGGAGATGATTTATCTATGAACGCGAATCAAGAGTTCTACCAAAGTCTGCCCGAACGTATCAAAGACGCTTTTCCCAAAATCGACAGCGACATCGCCACCGATCTGCGCAAGCGGGATGAGGGTTATTCCATGTTGTTCAAGGAAAGCGACAGTCTGCAAACCCAATTTCCTGCCATTATGGATGTGCTTGAAGGCGAGGGCGAAATCAGCCTAATCGCCGAGGAGCACGCCGCTCTTGTGCGGTATCTCACCGTAAAACAGGAAATGGAGTACGCGGAACGGCAACACATTTACTTCCGTGGACACACGGACGGCTACGCTTATCTTAAAGAAATAGGCGTGGTGTAATCGAAATGAATAGGTCAGAGCAACAGCCCTTCGCCATAAAAGACGAGGGGCTGTTTGCTTTTACCCACAAATTCTATCATGTTCCCTCACGCAGTAGGTCAAGATAGGCTTCATAGCTGAATGTTCGGTTGCGCTGTTCACCCACGCTTTGTACCAAAATCTCTGCTCCGCAGAGCCGATTCACTGATGACGAAACCGTGCTAAATGCCATGCCAAGAGCAGCGGCGGTTTTGCGGATTTCAATAATAGGATTCTGTTCAAGGTATTCAAACAACTGCCTTGCGGTTTTTGAAGCCCTGCCCATGCTACCAATAATCTCGGCATTTTTCGTGTGTAGGGCTGAGAGCTTTTGGATTTTATCGGCTGCGTCCTGTGCCGACTCCAAAATCGCTTGCAGAAAGAACTTGACCCATTGCTCGTAATTGCCTTTATTCCGCACCTCTGTCATGCGGTCATAGTATTCGATACGGTTCTTTTTAAGGAAATATGAGATATACAGCGCGGGAGCGGACAACGCCTTTTGCTCCATCAAAAACAAGGTAATCAACAGCCGTCCGACACGCCCATTACCATCAAGAAACGGGTGAATGGTTTCAAACTGATAATGAATCAGCGCGGCGCGAATCAGCACATCAAGGTCATCGTCGGCGTTCATGTATTTTTCGAGGTCAGACATTGCTTCGGTCATATCAGATACATTAGGTGGGATGTACCGTGCATTTTTCAAGGTGCTGCCCCCGCCGCCAATCCAGTTTTGGCTGCGGCGAAATTCGCGGGGGTTCTTTTCTTGCCCACGAACGCCCTCCATCAAGACTGCGTGGGTTTCCTTGATTAAGCGGTTACAAAGTGGGAGTGCTTTTTGCCGCGCTATTGCAAATTCCGTCGCCTTAATGTAGTTAATAACATCGGCTACGTTTCT
Organism: Clostridiales bacterium; assembly: GCA_031269465.1. Taxonomy (GTDB): domain Bacteria; phylum Bacillota; class Clostridia; order Lachnospirales; family WQUN01; genus JAISWZ01. The sequence goes on from JAISZB010000333.1 coordinate 2,264, forward strand.
GTTTGCGTTTTCGTCAATCAGCGGGTCAAGCACATCCTCCAAGGTTGCCTGTGTTCCCTCAATTTGTGAGGACATCAACGCTTCCTTGCGGACATACATGGACACAAAAAGATTGACGTTCGGGATATGCGAGGAACGCCCATCCAGTAAAGCAAGCTGTTTGGTTGCTGCCACAAGTAAAGCCACCGTATCATTATCAAGCTCAATTTGTGGATTTGGCGGTAATGGCGTTGGCACAAAAGATTTGTATGCGGATTCACCCGAAAGATTGCTTTTGGCTATTCCGGCGCGTGTGTTTGTCATTGCGGTTCGCTCCTCTCGTAAATGGAATTATACCATTCATTATACCCTATTAATTTCGATTTATCAAGTGAAATCAAAATAACAAGTGATAGCAACACAGTTTATTTTGACTTTAAACGCAAAACAATTTCAAAGGAGGTTTTTCTATGCCATATATCGATCCGGAGGTGATACTTGAAGCCAAGAAAATGGATTTGTTCACCTATCTGCAAACTTATGAACCGCAGGAGCTTGTGCATTTCAGCGGCAACGTCTACTGCACCCGTACTCACGACAGCCTAAAAATCAGCAACGGCAAATGGTGCTGGCACAGTCGTGGAATCGGCGGGCGTTCAGCACTTGACTACCTTATAAAAGTGAACGGCATGAGCTTCACGGCAGCGGTGGAGCAAATCACAGGACAGGCGGCGATACAGCCGCCTTTTTTTTAGCCCAAAACTCAATCTTCACCGAACACGTTAGACCGATATAGGTCTAACATCTTTAATGCCGCTTGATTTCTAATGCAGACAAAATGTATAAACCAAGGCTCGCTCCCTTGTTACAAGTGAAAAGTGTCGGCCTAATTCTGAGGTTCTTAATAGTCCTGTCCTTAAATTTGGGTATGCTTTTGACAGCGCTATGTGTTATCAAAACCAGAAGGGACAGGTACAAAATGAAATTTAACGAAGAGCAATTTCGCCATTTAGCCTGCGAAACAAGAAAAACAGTCATCGCCCTCGGTGCAACATCGGAATGTGCTTTGAAAAGACATGAAAAAATCACCGAGATGTTGGCTGTGCATCTCAAAAAGTTGGACATTCCCTTTGAGCGCGGCCTTTGCCTGCAATGGGTAGACGGTATGGAGCACGCCCCGGCTTCCGCACTCAGCGCTTCGCATGTGGAGTGGATCGCATGCAGGCGGTTCGTAATTCTTCTTGCGGAGCAGGAAGCCGGAACGCTGACTTCATGGAGACATAATCCAAGCCAGAAAATAGAAATGCCAAAAAGCGAGGATTTTTTGAGGATTATCCCGCCATATCGGGTATTTCTTACTGAGTCAGGGTTTTGGGAGCAAACGGTAAACTCCAACAACAATTTCAGCGCGATTATTCCTTATGACATGGAGCAGCAGCGCAAGGAAAGCCGCGAGTTTTTGGACGATATTACAAGCCGCGACCAACGCATGATGTTTGCCGCGGTGACAATCGTGCATACCGCCGCCACCAAGGAGCAGCTTGACGCGGATACCGATTCTCTGCTGTCTACGGCACGGAGAAATCTGTGTCAGCTTGCGCCGCTCACGTTCCAACAGCTTGACGGGCTGAATACCGTCCTGCCGTTCGGACACACGAAAATTCAAGCGGTGCGGACGCTTACCACGGAAAGCCTTGCCGTGCTTATGCCGTTTAAGGTGCAGGAGGTCATGGACAGGGGAGGCATTTACTATGGGCAGAACGCCATATCCCACAACCTCATCATGTACTTGAAAGAATACCTCTTGAATCCCAACGCTTTCCGCTTGGGTGTTCCCGGTTCGGGCAAATCCTTTGGCGCGAAGATGGAGCTTGTCATGATTGCGCTGATGTTTCCCGACGACGATATTTTGGTATGCGACCCCGAAGCGGAACTGTGACAAGAAGTCACGTAAAGAATTGCTGTAAAACAGCTACTCTATCCGTTTGGAGTAATCCTGCCACAGCCTGCGTCGCTGGTAACGGCGGGGTTGGAAGCCTGTGGGACAACGTGGGAAATCTGACAGCCTAAGTCGGACGTACTGCTAGGATAAGGATGTCATGGAGAACGTAATTGTAAATCATCGCAGGGTCGTTACAGGGAATAAGCGAAATCAGGCTGATACGCTTACGCCAAAAGGCGCGGAGGCGGTGCGGGGGCCTTTCGGCACCCCCAAGCAGACGGGCACAATTCCTCCCGGCTCAATGATGGCTCCTAAAACATCCACATTATTCAATACGTGGAACTTGGTAAGCCCTATGCGTTCCTAATGCCAACGATGCTGGCATATGAGGTATCGACTCCGCAAGGGGAAGAAACGGCGCAGAGGGTAGAGGAAAGGGATAAAAAGCGAAGGCCGCCCTGTAATGGGTGCGGATAGGGGTTCAAAATTTGCCCCGGCCTGAAAGGGCGCTGACTTATCTCACGGTGCTTTATGGCAAGAAATGGAGGTAAACCTATGAATGGCAATGCTTCAACGACGGCGAAAGCCGAGAGGTTGTCAGACGCGGCAAGGCTGGCCGGCCAGTGGAAATCCATTGACTGGAAACACGCCGAAAGCGAAGTTAATAGGCTGCAAGCCAGGATTGCCAAGGTGGCACAGGAAAAGAAACGGAACACAGTGAAACGGCTGCAATATCTCTTAACCCATTCGCATTACGCAAAACTGCTCGCGGTCAGGAAAGTGACCACCAATAAAGGAAAGAAAACACCCGGCGTCGATAAAGCGCTGTGGAATAGCCCGGCGCAAAAGATGAACGCGGCACTTTCCCTCACGGACAAAGGCTGCAAGGCAAGTCCGCTTCGGCGGACATACATCGACAAGAAAAGCAAAAAGGCAAAACGCCCATTGGGAATCCCTGCCATGTACGACCGAGCCATGCAAGCGTTATATGAGCTGGCACTTGACCAGGTGTCGGAAGTAACCACTGATAAACACTCCTTCGGTTTCCGCAAAGGCCGACGCGCACAAGACGCTTGCGAATATATTTTCGCGGATCTGTCGCGCACCGTGTCGCCGGAGTGGGTGCTGGAGGGCGATATCAAGGGTTGCTTCGACAATATCAGCCACTATTGGCTTATCGCAAACATCCCAATGGATAAATCTGTCCTAAAGCAATTCCTCAAAGCGGGTTTCAAGGGCGAATTATTCCCCACAGAGGACGGAACTCCGCAGGGCGGCGTAATCTCGCCAATTTTGGCGAATATGGCGCTGGATGGGATGGAGAAAGCTTTGTCTGACCGTTTCCACGC
>JAISZB010000355.1 GCA_031269465.1 Clostridiales bacterium
CACCATACTCTAGTCGCTGTCCAGTCTCCACCCCGCCGCGCCCCGGACCACCCCCCACCCCCCCCCCCCCCCACCACTCAATGGATAATCAAGCTCCAAAAAAGGTAATTTTATATGAAAAGCGTTATATCTGGGCTTAGAAGTTTAGTAGATTCTTAGTATGCATTGATGGTTGGGTAAAGATGAGGTTTGTCGATTTTACGGAGATGCATCGGAGCGAAAAGGCATCCCCATAAAATCGACGCGCATGGTGAACACCCCGCATTCCAATAAGCACCTCTATGATAAACTCTTCGCAGGGCAGCCGCAAAATCGCGGAAATCATCCATGTGGAAGGATGTAGCGCAATGAATGTCATTGCATTTGAAATAAAGGAAGAGTTACGCATACGGTATCGGCATGTCGTTTATGTACGTAACCTTGTATACGAGAGCGTGTTTGTCAGTGAAAAAATACTGCCGACAAACTGGATTGCATAAACATTCACAAATTAGGCTGACGTGCAGGGGTTATGGCGAGCGTGTCACAAACATGGCAGGCGGTATATGCTTGAACTTGCGGACTACCATACTCATCACGTATGATAGGAAGTCCACGCTTCTTTGCATAGTCCTTTAGATACCTGCCATAACCCCGCAGGACGGTATTGCTTCCATTAAATGCGTTTGGGTGAATGCGGGCGTTGGGTGGAATGTAAACGCCGCGCAGTTTGGAGCAACTTGAGAAAGCTCCGCTACCGATATATTCCAAAGAATCCGGAAGATAGACCTCTTGTAGATTACAACACAAATAAAATGCGCCTGCCCCGATTTCTTCAATGCCTTCGTCAATGGAAACCGCACTGATACTAGATTCGTTATCAAATGCGTCGTTACCAACCTTCGTCACACGGTATCTTTCGCCTTTCTTCCTGATGAACGAAGGTATTTCAACATAGCTGCTGTTGGACGAGCAAGATAACCCTTTAACTCTGGCCGTGCCGTTCTTAATAAGGAACTTCACCCCGTCTGACTCTTTTCTGCGGGCTTTGCGGTCTTTCTTCTTAATCTTTTTCTTCTGCGCAGTTTCTTCGTTTAATTTCCTGATAGGGTCACAAATGTTATGGAAAACGTCTTGGAACGCCTGGGCCTTGTCGTAAAATCCACGAGGGTCATCCCAAATTTCCTGCATGCCTGTTGCAAGGGCGGCTTTGAAACTCATAAAGAATCCTCCTTTTATTGTAAGCGGTTGCATTTGCAAGCGCTTCATGATATTATGGCTCAAGAGTTGTAATGATATAACCATTATACCATATTCCGGGGGAAACGCAAGTGAAAACCCGTGTTTCCTCTCGCACATGTAGCTTGTACGGCGAATTAACGCCAAAGCTGCGTATACCAAAAAGGAGGATTATTTTGAAATATGCTGTTTTTACTGAAGATGGTTACGACTACATAGATTCATCCTACAAGGTTTTCAGTGGGGGCAAAGAACACACGTACCTCTTTGATTATGCATCAAAAGATATATCGGCTTTGCCAGATTTATTGGATGCCTTTGTAAACAAAAACCTTGGCAAGAAAACCTTTGACCTAAAGGGCTACAAATATGCAAAGGAAGACGGCGCGCAAATTGAAGAGATTCTCCTTGGGCTTCATCCATATTATGTGGAGAATGTCCAAGAGGTAATCAAAAGGGCGCTAGGTGAAATGTTCATCTCTCGTCTTGAGATCGCTGGAAAGACAAGGGAAAATAAAACTTGGTTTATAAACAGGTTTACCGGCATCGCATCTTTGTACTTGAATTGTGGCGATGAATACCCTCTGCAACTTCACGAAGAATATAGGCATAAATTCCGAGCAGACCACCCAAATGATTGGGAAGTTCTGTATTTCCGTTCGTGCTCAAGAGCTTTTAATTCCGAACTCTATGAGCATGAGTTAATTAACCGCCTGCTGTACTGGGTGCTGGATACATCGGCGCCTTATCTATCAAACTTAACTATAGCCCAGCGGATGTGGTTATTCGGGAATATTTATCCGGGTTATAGCTATGACTTCAACATTGAAGCAAACTTCACACCGGCTCAGTATTACCACCTTGACCGTGAATACTGCGATGATAAGGACGAGGAAACGAACCCCATGTACGAACACGCAAACAAAATGCATGATATTTTTATTCCGATTCACCCATATCTCGAACTATATGAAAGCGGGGGTGATCTTACGCCTGAGGCGGAAGCAGCGTTAAACAAAGCGATTCTGCATGCGCAAAGCGTTCGAGATAAACCTATCTACGAGAAGCACGAAATCAAGAAGATAGGGCACCTCCTTATTCCAGAGGTATTACAAATGATAAGGAATGAGACAAAAATCAAGAAGTGCACCCGTTGCAATAGATATTTTGTATATTCAAACAAGAACAGTAAATTTTGTGAGAGGGTTTGGGAAGATGGAAATAGATGCAAAGATGTCGGTTCGAGTGAATCCTTTCAAGATAAGCTTAAGTCAGACCCTGTGTTACGTTGCTATAGAAATGTCGCCAGGCGGTTCAGGCGTTGGAGCAACAGCGGTAAAATAGACCCCGCTCAGTACGAAAATTGGTATGCTATCGCAAATAAAGAGTTGGAGCTTGTCAGGAGCGGCAAGTTAAGTTTCAAAGAGTTTAAAGACTGGCTCGATAAATATAAATTTGAATGAACGCCAGTGACCATCCACGTCCAGGCTACCCGAATGAACACAATTATGAAGTCATGATATTATAAAAAATACATGATCATCTGAGACATATACAGCCAAGTTGCGGCCGGCAGATCCTTTAGGTGATGCTGATTGCCAATAAAGCTGAAATCATCTCCTATTTCTGACGGAAACTTGCGAATATTCTTTATCAAACCCTCCTCAAGCACCGCCTAACTATGCTCAATGCCCATTTCGAGAAAATCAAAATTGTAATCGTCCTTGACGGCAAGCTTCGCTTGAAGCCTATACTTTTCAGTTGCGATTTAGTCAAAATTGGTTTGGTTTGCAAGGTGTTTTGTGAACGTTGATTTTCAATGTTGTTAATCAAAAGGTCTTTTGCCCAGCCATAGAGTTTCGTCATTTTGATATAGAACTCGCGTTCAAGGGGGTCTTTGAGTTTTTGCATGATGTCCACGTTTTTTGTCCAACTTAATTCTGCCACTAACGGTGGCAGAATTGATTTTCTTAAATCTGCAACCGTCAGTTGCAGATTTGCGTTTTGCGAATATTCAATGTAAAAACCGCGCATAGGCCAGAGATTTCTCGCCGAAAATCCTTGAACGCCGAGGAATACCTCTTGAAGCTCTTTGGATAAAACATCAACGGTAGATTTACCTCAACCATTTTCTTGTTGCTGACGAGTAGTTTCCTCGCCAATTTCCCATTAAAGCTGCATCAATTCCTTATTGACGCGCTTCAGCGCTTCATACTGGCGGCGATAGATTAGTTCCTTGATTTCTTTGGTCAAAGGAGACGTATTCGACAATCTCGTTGCTCATAACGATACGCCTCCCTCAATCTCCACGACAATGGCGGCTATCTCTCGGCGCAAAACGTCCTCGCGGGCGACGATGCGCTCAATTTCCGAGTTAAGCTCGGTAATATTTACAGCTACCCGATTGTCCTCCTGCTCGACGTAGATGCTAACGGAGAGGTTGTAGTCCTGCGCGGCAATATCTGCATTAGGCACAGGACGCACGAAATATTCATAGCTCGGCAGGGAATTGGCCTGATCCCCGCCGTTGCGTTGGGCGCTGCTGCTTCCCAAATGGAGAAGCGGGGCGTACGCGCCGAGCGCGCAACAAAAACCTCGAGATTGAAATCAGCGGCAAGTTGCTGCGGCAAATCCGGGCGCGGATAAGCCGCCTTGGCTACTGGCAGAGAAATGAAGCTGGGAACCCGGCGCCGCCGACCCTGCAAGACGTGTTTTCCGGGATTCTAAACGGCGGCGAGAACAGAACCCGCCGACGGCGAATCGCCAGCTTCAAAACCGCGTCAAAGATGCTCATTTTCCTGCAAGAAAACGACGCAGCCTGTCGAGAAAATGTCCGGCCTTATCGACGAGTCTTTGTTGCCGACAATGAACTGAAACCCATCGGCCGCCGCCTGAAAACGCCTGGCAAGCATATCGAGCAGCGCGAAAGCCTCAGGAAATGCCGCAAGAACAACGGACGATGCAGCGCGTTGCACGGGCAACGCGAAGCCGCGAAAAAGCAGGCGGGCTTCAGCGCGGGATGGCGAGCGCGAAAAGCGCTTGCCGCCGCGAACGAATTTTACGGGAGCGGCCGAATGGAGTTGACCATGTTAGCCGCCGCCGAGCGTTATCTGAAAGATGCTTTGCAGAAACGCCGCAACCCGGCAAAACTCCCGCCGCTTAAAAAATGGGGCGACGGGCGCGAAGCCCTCCGCATGGAAAAGGGCGGGCTGAACACGGAGTATCGCCTAATGTAAGAGCAGGCCAAAGAAGTTGAAGCAATCAAGCGAAGCGCGGAGAAAATCTTGCGGGTGGACGAACTGAAGCGGGTGAGGGAGCGGGGAATGGAGTTGTAATGCAAAAGGCGGGGTTGAATCCCCGCCGTTCGATAAACCGTAATTTGCCAGTCAATCAAAACCATATCGCTTTTACAATTATACCGATTGTGACAAGCCATATCGCTATTATCGGCAGAGCATGCAAAAATCTTTTGGACTTCCCGTTTTCCCAGACATTTTTTGCTTGTTCACGGTACTCTGCGAGTATTTGATTTGGAATTGGTTTTATGGCAAGGACAATAAGCGGCGAGAGCAACAGCACATCATCAAGAAATCCCGAAGCGGGAATGAAATCAGGCATCAAGTCAATGGGCTGCAGTGCATGGCAAACAGTAATGCCAATAATGGCCCATCTTTGCGTTTGAGCGCGAGATATAGTGCCGCGGCATCCGCTGTTAGCTTTTGCGCTCGCTCCTTTAATTTGCGGGTTAGTCCATAGACTTCTCCCAAACAGATAAATTTCAGATTTGATAGCTTGTATGCGCAACGATCATCATGTTATACGGGCTTATACGATTTGGTATGCTGCTTGATTTTCTTCATTGCCCAGTCATAATGGCTTGAAGCTGCTGAAACGCAATGCCCACCGAGAATACAATTCGGCAAGTATGGCAGCTCGCCCTCTGAAAACAACTCATCTTTGGAGAATGCTTCAATCAAGCGCATTGCATCTGCATGGCTTTTTTCAGCATTTCCTGTGGCTGCTCATACGGCGCGGCTTGGCGCTTCTCCTAAAAGCCAACATTCATTCGCCCATATGTCCTACAGTTGTACGGCTCCGGCAAAAACGGCTTGGGTTCACCTTTTTGATTGGCTCTCACCCAACTTAAAAGCAAGTGATGCCATTCGTAAAGATGAACCGGCGGTTGTTGCTCTTGGCATATGCGTACTCCTTTCGGTCAACTTTTTCAGCTACTTTTTCAGCTTCAGCTTTATTATCCCTCGGCACGAAACCGCCCCGCCGCCGTAGGCGGCACAAGCCCGCGGGCGTCCACGGCGGTTATGGCGCAGCTAACCGTCAAAGTGGGACGCACGCTTCGAAAAAGCGGTTGAAACGTCCCTTGCTTGCCGGTTCAATACGAATATTTAACAAGCCCTACAAACTGGAGTTTGTCGAAAAGATAAGCTTTATTTCTTAACTATCGCGCTCGTAACAGAAGCCAGCATATATGCTCCTAAAACGGTTGTGCTGCATGCTCCCGCAAGCGAGGAAAATCCTCCGGCTACGGAACTAAAATCGCTTGGAGGGAAAAAAATCGTCAAAAAAATCGGAAGCAAAACAACCGGCACCCCGACAATAAAGTGAATTGGGGTATGATACAGCAATCCGAGTGGAAAATAGTGAAGGCCGATAATCAACACAATGACCGGGATGATATAATTGTATAGGCTAAAGACACCCAGTAAAGCGCAGCTTCCCCCGATTGCAATCCCCTGAATAGTGAAGATGAGACTCCAGCGTTTTTCTGTACGCGCATCATGTTCCTGCTTGGGCTCATCTGGCAAAGCCGCTACGGCGCGTTTTAGCTTAACTCCCATAAAGGCAAGCCAAGCAGAATAGATTGCAAACAGTGCAAATCCTATGATTGCCAATATGTTTGGCGCTAATGATATCATCATGAAGTTTGCCCAAAAAATTGTAAAAAAAGCCATCATTAGAATGGATATATTCATGTTCTTCAGAGCGGCTCTTGTATATTTTCTTTTACATTCTTTGCTCACTTCGTATCCCACGCCCTTCAACTTCCTCAATAAGTCCTCTTAAAAGCCACCTGCAAATTCCAAATTCAGCGCTTAGATTCCATACATCATAACACAATTCTGATACCCTGTCATCAGAAGGAAATCGTCGGAAAGGAGCATGATTATTGGCAATCTAGCATTGCAGCTTCAAAATAAACAGTCGCGGCAAGGGCAAATCATCCGTTGACGCCGCCGCTTATCGGAGCGGCACATATATCACAAACGAGTATGACGGAAAATTCACGACTTCACGCACAAGGACGGTATCATTCACACCGAGATATTACTGTCGGAGAACGCGCCCGTCGAATACGCAGACCGCTCCGCGCTATGGAACTCCGTTGAGAAAGCCGAGCGGTACAAAAGCGCCCAGCTTGCGAGGGAAATTGAAATCGCTCTGCCTGTCGAGTTGAGCCGCGAGCAAAACATTTCCCTTGTCCGTCAGGTATTAATGAAAATCAGTATACATCAAAAAGAACTTTGTTTCGGCGGAAAATGCGCGCCGATATTTGTCTGAACGACACAGGCAAAGGCAACTCAGACGACCACGTTATGCGGACTATGCGCACGATCGAAAAAGACGGAACTTGGGGCGCAAAATCTCGCGCGGTCAACGGACGAAAAATCTAAACCGTTGAACGGCACAAGTCTGCTTTTATGAAACTTTGCGTCTAATGCCGTCAGGATATTCCCAGTTGAATCAACATTACATCCGTAACACACATAAATATAATCCCAGCCTTTTCATGAAACCCCGCAATTTTCAATATAGTCCATCTAAAAAATTTACATTTTGGCATGGCTGTCAAGCATGACGCCTAAGCGCTGGCCGCAATTGAAAGCGAAGACGGCAAGTCCGCCCCAGAGAATCCTCAGTGAAGCCGCTCGCTGACGTTTCCCGTCTTAGGGAGCTGAAGCCATGAATATATCTGCAAATATTATCCTAATCTTTTTTGCTAGTATATGTATAAAACAGAGATTTTTATGAAAGCTCAGGATTTTATTTATGTGCGTGTTACTGAAAAAATGCGAACGTTAATATTTTTTTCGCCACACATTCGCAGTTCATTGTCTCAACAATTGGGCGTTATCGGGCGTGGATTTAATGGCGGCACTTCCCGTTTTATCAAGATATTTAGGTCATTCCGGAATAAAAGGAACACAGAAGCATCTGCAGCTTACCGCACAAATGCATCCCGATATTGCAGGTAAAATGGAAGAACGGTTTGGATGTTTAATCCCACTGCCGAGGCGCATTATGAAACCATCTGACTTTTCCGTACTATTGACCCGGTATTTGATGCATTATCTGACCGTACAAAGAAATCTAAGCAGTAACACCATCAAATCATACCGTGATGCTTTCAAACTGCCGCTGACATTTTGCCGTGATGAAAAAAATATGAATATCGCAAAGTTAGCACTCAAACAACTGGATAAAAAGTGTATCGAAGATTTCCTGATCTGGCTCCTGCAATCACGAGGCGCTTCCCCTTCCACCTACAATCAACGCCTTTCTGCTATTCATGCTTTTTTTGATTATGTAATGACAGAAGAGAGCTGATAACGAAGCAAAACGCAAGGCTCTGGAGAAAGCTTCCGAGCGGCTACAACTTCCGCAGGCATCAGATTGGGAACACGATGCCGGACTAATAGATTGGCTTTCTTCTCTAGGATGATAAAAATACTAAAAGTATTATGCACAGCGAAATGGGCTCAGAAGTGACTCTTTCGCTTATTTCGTGTAATGAAAGAGCAAGTCCATTTCCCCCTGCCCGCCGTTCTTCTCTTGAGTCGATGTGTTTTCCACTGTGATTTTTACGGATATTCGTAGCAGTGCATTGTTTTCACTGCTCGGAAATGGTACAATTGTCGTAAATGTTGGAAACGGCTTTCCGAGATTTGCGAGGGGGGGGAATCTATGGCCGGGCGAAATGATCCGGAATTGCATAATGGAAATCCGATCATCGTGATCCGATTCAGGCACACCCCCCTGGTCGTGGAAAGATTGAAGAAATTTCTGGCTGGAAATGGAGCCGAAATCTCAAATGCTCGAAAGTGGAAACGACATCACTTTTATTCAGCAGTTGTTGGGGCATAACGACATCAAGACCACGGTCAATCACCCCATAGCTAAAGCTAGGGGCTTAGCAATAAGTCCTGATCGGCTAGCCTAAGTCTTAACTGACTACGCTGTCCAAGAATATATAGGCGCTCCGGGGCGTTTGCTCCAGCTCCTAAGATCCAGACCCGCATTAAGACTGCAGATAATATGCATAAGATATTTCCGGCTGCGAAAGTAGTTGTAGAGGCTGCAGCTTCCGATGTTCAGAAAATCAAAAATCCCGGTATATCAGGAAAAGACTGCCGGCAGGGCGATCAGATGGGGTTTTGGAATGCAAGGGAATATGTCTTGCGCCGCGATGGGCATGCGCGCCATGGACTGAAGAATTGCAAGAGCCCCATGCTGAACGTCCGCCGCATGGAAAGCCGCAAAATGGGAGGCGGCGCTCCGAACAATCCAGCCGCAATATGCGGGGATTGCCGCAGCGGCCGCCGATGCGCCGCTCTCATGGGCGCTATGCCAGCAAGTTGAAGTTGAATCTCAAGAGAGGGCAATCCTTCAGAGGCGCCGCGTTCATGGGGATCATGCGCCGGGCTTTCTACAACAGGCTGAAGGAAGAATGCGCGGATGCGAGCGCGGCATGCGGCCATGCCGCTAAAAACACAAGAATTAGAAACGGCTTGGATAAGGATCATGCGGCAGGCGCGAGATGCATCGGCGGAAATCCGCTGGCTGCTCCTTTGAATGCGATCTACATGCGGAAAGCGGCAGTGAAGCGCAACCGCCAGCTTCATAAGGCGACTATTAATAAAGGCGGAAAGAGGAAGCTGAATCAATCTCCCAAATATGTGCATGGCTTTCAGCTGTTCGGCAGGGTTCAAATGCCGGATAGGCGAAAAGGATTCATTTTCGGGAGGCGCTCAAGCGGAAGCTTCGACGTGCGCGCGCTGGACGGAGCAAAGCTGTCCGCTGGAACCGGCCGCAAAAAACTCAAGCCTTTGGAGAA
>JAISZB010000030.1 GCA_031269465.1 Clostridiales bacterium
TAGATTTTTCTTCATTATTGAATTTTCTTGAGTCAAAACTTCAATGGCCTTTTTCTCTTCAATTATCTCCTGAATGAGTTCTTCCTTCTCCTGAATGAGCTCTTCCTTCTCCTGAATGAACTCTTCCTTCTCCTGAATGAACTCTTCCTTCTCCTGAATGAGCTCTTCCTTCTCCTGAATGAGCTCTTCCTTCTCTTGAAGGAGAGCTTCGGCCTTTTCTTTTGGCATGTATCCCGCGTTTTCCAATACTATTTCGAGCTCTTCAGAACCCATTGCAATCACCTCCTGCGCGGCGTCGGGATTGGCCAGCATCAATGCGTGGATATACGCGGCGGCGCCCGCCTTGTCGTCCCCAGCCATTTCAATCATATTCAGCATGGATTTTGAATCAACCTTGTCCGACAGCGCATTAAGCCATGCGTTCTCCCGCTTGCCGAGCTTCTTGCTTTCAATAATTTGGCATGCGTATTCAAGCCCCTCAATATAGCAGATGCCGACTTCAGGATTTGTTACTCCGCATCCCTCGCTCTTCAAGTAGCCCAGCAGGTTGATCGGCTTTTTCGTCAATACTATGGAAACCGTTAGATCTCTCCTATTGACGCCGTCATGCAGGTATTCATACAGATGTGCGTATGCGAAAGTCTTTTTGAAGTCTTTGATGGAGAAGGAATCTTCAGGGCTTTTATATTCGAATATATTGCGGCTCCTGAAAATCTTTCCTATGTTCTTTCCAATCGGGCCGCCGCCCTTCTTTTTGACGATGACGGCGTCGATCCGAAGCGGTTCGGTCGTCAAGGGGACTTCAAAGTCAAACTCCAAGACATTCGCGTAGTCCTCAAGCTCCTTGGGGAGGGCGTATTGGAAGGCCGCATGCCATTGCGAATCCTCCCTGGGCTTGGCGCCGCTTCTTAAAACGTGGACGGCATTCTCTTCAGGCATCAATTCACGGCTTCCCTTCATATGGCGTTTCCATCGCATGAATCAAGGCTTAAAAAACTGATGCGGGCAAAGGCTGCAACAGTCTATATGGCGCCATGCGCAAGCAGGCTTGAAAACTCAATATCATAATCAGTCGATCCCGCTTCCTATAATCTATCGCCGATGAATTATTTCTATATCCATTATACAGCTATTATCTTATAGAGTCAAGATTTCAAGTGGAAGGGGCGCAAATATAAGAACTTATCTGTAAACAGGCAGAAGGGTTATTCCGTCTCTTGCAGTTTCAAAGCAGGCTCTCCACATGAAAAGAATTTTAGGCAGTATTGTATCCCAGATATATCCATGTGGAGAGCCTGGTTTCAAAAAAGGCCATTATCCTGAGATCTCTAAATTTACTGGTTTGCATGGTGAAGGGTAGGGTCATAGTGGTTCACATGCTATAGCATTTTCGTTTTTCTCTTTAAGTTTGACTCTGCTTCTGTATTGATTTGCATTGGAAAGTACTGATTTTGATGCAGGATTATACAATTAGTGCGAAATGTGGATATAATCATTTCGCACCCTTCAGGGGGTAATCAGGCATCAAAATCGGTACATTTGACTGCAAATCAATATGGCGGCAATATCAGAAGCGAAAAATTTCTTCTAATCATACAGCTTTATCCTGATAATAGTAGCTCCCAACTTAAGAATGCAGCTTTCCGTGATGGTTGTCTGTATATCAACTCGCCTCCCATTTATAAACGATCCATTCTTCGCATCTACATTTTTAAGGATCAGTGAAGAATCCTTCCAAAAAAGCATTGCATGGTTTCGTCCCAAATATGCATCGGAAGCGACGACTATATCATTGCTGGGATCCCTTCCGATTGTAAGAGTGCCTGCGGACATCTCCACTGTTTTTTCCGCCGTTCCGGAGTAGTAGGTGATAAAAATCCTTCTCTTCGAGGAGCGCGGCCCCATCCCCCCCGCATTGTGAAGAAGAGTAGATCTGTCGTTTTTCCGAATCGGCCTAGAAATGGAATAGTTTTCTATACTCGATATTTGAGCGCCGAGAGACGCATTTTTATCTGCCTTGCTTTTTTCTCGCTCATTTCCTTTTGAGACAATATTAACCTCCTCAAGCGGCTCTTCTTCCATTATGTATTCTTTGTTCAAATTCTCCGTCTTGTCAGACAGTTCCTTTTTTGCAGCGGTCTTCTTCCTCTTTTTGACGCTTTCGGAATCCCCCTTAGAAATTAAGACAAGCGTGAGAAGCACTACCATCACTGCAAAAAGAACTGCTATAATAATTAAAAGGATAAGAATTAGGACTGACATATATATCCTCCCGCTTTTTATTTCCACTTCTTTGCTCTAAGATGATTAGCAGCGGGCAGTTCGGCTTGTCATGAGCTGCTGACCCCTGCTCTGCAAATCACATATCTTTATTAATGCCTATGTATACTGTTTTGCACTTGCAGTTCCTGCTTAAATAGGCATGCTGATTTTTATAGAAAATTAGCTTTTAAGGAACATTTAGTGATAAACGGTATGCATTTGACTGCAAAAAAGTCAATGCAGCTATTATGGAGCTAGATATACTGCTTTTCATATAAACCCCTCTGACGCTACGCTTCACCGCCAAGGGTGTAAATATTAAGTCATTTGTGTATTTAAGGCATGGACAAATGTCCATAAAATGTATTTTCGTACTAAACTGCCTTGTTTGGAGCTTGATTATACAGCGAGTGCAAAATGCCGATTTCGGCATTTCGCGCCATTCAATGGATAATCAACAAAAAAAGGAGCATTTGATGAAAACAGGCATAGTGATGCCCGAAGAAAAGTTTTCGAATGTAGAGGCTCGGATTATTCAACGCTTCAATGGATAATCCTGACTCTAATCGGTACATTTGAATGCACGTCAGCATACTGATGTGCATTCAAATTTATCGATCTTGAGGATGCCTATGTTTTATACTGTTCTAAAAGCTTATCAGTAAATAAGGAGCGCCTAAAATAGGTCGAATTGATTCACATTGGCTTATTACCTCCAGATTGCCTAAAGCGGATGAACAAGCTTAACCAATCAATATCAATGTTAGATTTGCTCTTCTACCAATTGTATACTATATTGTCCTGTTATTCCACAAATTTTTTTCAAATAACCCTGAAATGCGCAAAATATTAGCTTATGACGTGGTGTCTGCATGGAAACGCTTTCATTTTCCTAAAGGCGCATTGATCCTGATTGTCTGCTCTATAGATAATCAGGATCAATATGCCTTTGATTATGCGTCGGGATACATGATTTTCAAATGTCCCTTTTTTGGAGCTTGACTGTCCAGCTGTAAGGAAAGCAAAGTTTATGGCTGTTGTTAAACCGATTAGCCTTTAAATGAATCTGTATTTATTCTAGACAGTCCACTTTCAAGTTGCGATTGATATTGGCATTTCAGTCACTGCACAGTCAAACTAGCAACTTTCTCATGAAATCAAATAAAGGGATGTTCTTAAACCCAACGACTGGTTGCAGTCATTCTGCAGACATTCAAAAAAAGCCAATCTCATAAAGTAGATTGGCTTTTTTTTAAAACGCCAGCTATACTGCTTTTCATATAAATTACCTTTTTTGGAGCTTAATTATACAGGTAGTGCGAAATGCAGAATCGGCATTTCGCACCCTCAATGGATAATCAAGCTCCAAAAAAGGAACATTTGATGAAAAGCGGTATATACTGATTTGCATGTGAAATTTCCTGTTTTGGAGCCTGAATATACTATTGATAATAGTCCTCCAAAATAGATGCGTTTGACTGAAAATCAGCAGATGCGGATCCTTAGAAATCCCGATCTGCTGGCGCATTTTTAATATTATCTTGATTTTCCTGGCTTTATAGTGTTTCTTCTAGAATTGATGGCTGAATCTTCTATTTTTGGAAACAAAGACTGCAACTGAAAAAACTGCGACAGCTGAAACGAGGGCGGCAATCAAAGCATAAAGCATTGTAAAGTCAAAAGCCGCTCCGGTAGCCTTTATTATTGGATTTACTGGCCTTCCCGGAGTTACTTCGGGACTGCCGGGAGTGACTGGAGTCTGGGGTTGGAGGATGATGTTTGACGTATCATCCGGCGTTACGGGAGTAGGAGGAGTAACAACTGAGGGAGCTTGGACGCTCCAGCTTCCGGAAGGCGCCGAGTCGATAGTGTATATTCTTCCGCTGCGGCTGACAATGCTTATGTATCTGCCATCAAAGGAAAGCTTTGCTCCAACGGTGGTGGCGGCCGAACCCGCTTTGGAAACCAGTGAATTTTGGATGGATTGGCTCATTCTGCTGAAATAGCCTGTTCCTGATGGGAGGGCGATTGCTCTCGCTTCCTGAATGTTGGTTATCATTCCGTCAACTTCTGATTGGGAGAATTCATTAGTGTTCAAGAAATCGGCCAATGATTTGTAGTACTTGTCAGGAATTGGAGCAGTTCTGCCATTGAAGTTCGAGCTGGATGCTCTGGCCTGATCCATAACTTCCTGCTTAGTTGCCGCAAATGCAGACGTCTGCATGATAAGCACCGCAACTATAGCCAAGATCGCTAAAAATGTACGTTTCATACTTACACTCCTGTCTCTTTTTTGCTGCACAAGGATCTGTCTTTGCCTGCTCGTCCAAATGCCGCATATAATCTGCTTATCTTTATATAGTCAAGTCGGCGCCATCGAATTAAGCAGATTTAGAATTAGCTGATAGAAAAGCTTTTTCAGGGATTTTTGAAACTCAATACTATTGTCTTTATTCTGCAATCCCTTAATTTAATGGCATATCATTGACTTCTTGCAACTACATAAATATAAGAGAATGCAACGCTTATTCTTAATTAACCGTATTGGCAGGTTATCAGCCTGACGCAAAGTACAATTAATCTTTCTTCTCATTTACCCAGCAGGGAGCAACTAAATGAGCATGCTAAGGCAGATCAAACAACGTTTTCACTTAAGGCGGTCATTCTCTGATAAAAACCACTCCTCTCCTTTTAATATGATTTTGGTTATGGCTGACATTTGCAGATATTCTCTTTTGGAAATGTTAATGTTGCGCTGGCTATTCAAGAGGGCTGCAAGGCAGAACATTTTTACTTAATTCTTTTTTATAAAATTAATTTATATTGAAGAGCGCATAAAACCGCTATTCAGGCATGATTGCAGGCAACTAAACCAAAGGCCCCAAACGCTTGAATATCACTTATACTTTACTTATAGCAATGACACTTTTTGAAAACTTTGTCGAAAAATAGGCTTGATAATGATGATAATCTTGTAGGTTTATTATTTATAGCAGAATTGAACAATAATTAAAATCATAATTTGGCCCTGCCAGCATTCAACATGAATGATTAATTATAAACTATTTTGTTGAGATGTTAAAACCAAATTACACATTTGACCTTTGAAATGTATATTTTAATGCGATATGCTACTTGAAAAAACATGAATGTTAAAAGTGTTGCGAGGCAAATATATCTATTGGTAAATTTATACTGTTAATTCATTTCCTATAAAATGTTCTAATAAATTACAGGTTGAGAAAGATAAATAAAGCTTCATCAATCAGTGATGACTGCGCATATATTTTTAGCGGAGTTGAAGCTGATTATACAGAGATCAACTGGATTTTACAGCTGGATTTCAAGGCGCTTAGACATATCAATTATACGCGTGGCTTGAAAACGCAAGTGTTCGCCACCGAAGGCGGCCAGCCCTCGCCACTGGAGGCGGCGGCCATCTCTCGCCGCCGTTTCGGTCGCGTCGGTTTGGCTAGTCTGATTTGCATGTGAACCTCCCAATTTAACATATAGCGAGCGTAAAATTCCAGTTTCAACATTTCGCGCCTTGAAAGTGTATATTCAAGCTCCAAAACAGGCGGTTTTATATGCAAATCAGCATAGCCTGCCGACGCCTGCGGGCCGACTTAAAGCATTCAACCGCGCATTGCCGTACGGGGACGACGCCTTGTCGAGTCTGCTCTTTGCGAGCGGCGGGCCTGTCCCGGCGAGAGCGGCCGCGCGCTTGCGCCTCAATTAGGCTCGCCCGCCTAAGCCTCAGGCCGGGAAAGCTTTTGAGATTCAGGATCCTAGCCTTTAGCCGACGGTTCCTGCCGCCAAGTTGTCATCCAGCCGAAGCGCGAAAAAAAGCCCGCCTTTCGCAGGCGGGCAAAATGACTCTATTGGGGTGATTAAACTGGCATATCAACGCCAAAGCTGGCATATCAACGCCAAGTACTGGCTATGCGGCGTTTAAGCAAATCAAAGGCCTTAAGACCGCATTGGCTGCGGGTTGCTATAAATCAATTCGTTCTCTCAGGCTATTGAGCCAAGCTCCCGTAAAAAATCAATTCTGAAATCGAGGAGGCATCGGCACCATCTCCTCCTGTGGAAAAAATCATATACCGGGTCTTAATCGGCGGATTAAGAACCTTAGGAGGAGCCCATGCATTTCCTACCGTTAAGGCTGATGAATAAGCTTCAGTCCAGTTGCTCGCTATCTCCGTTTCAATAGCTTCGGTGCTGTAGCTGTTGGGCGCGGCGTCAAGCCCCGCTCCGTAGTAAATGTGAAATTCAGTGCCAGGATTCACATTTTTGACTAAAATGTAGATATCAGTAACTTCATATTCAGCGCCTAAATCCAAATACGCCCACCTATCAGAAAAGCCCAAGGAGCTGTTTGAATAGTCATACAAGGGCTTTCCTTCTTTGCTGAAAACTCCGTTTTTAGGATCTAGTCCGTCTGCGTCCTGATCATCAAAGAGGGCGTCTGTAGGATTCCAGCCGTGGTTGATTGGAGATATGGAAAAGCCGCCTGTTGGGATCTTCAGGCTTTCCGGCTCACCCGGTTCTTCCGGTTCTTCCGGTTCTTCCGGCTCAGATGCATCCTGCTCATAAAGCCTGATATTGTTGAAAAAAACTATGTTTTCTCCGGCGCCTCCGGAATAAATGATAAGCCTGTTTCCAAAAGGCTCAAGATTAGGCCAGTTTTGATCGGTCGCCTGAATGTTGTAGGAGACTCTATTTACGCCGTTCAGGTAAAGATCATAATCATAGCCGCCTCCAACATGCGCGTTGAACCTGACTGATACTGAGTTCCAAACATTTCGATCGTATATATAGTTTCCAAACCATCGGCTATTCAAGGAAAAGGCCGCCTCGCTGTTGAACAGCCTAACCCATGCGCCGTCGGAAGTTCCGAGAGACAGGCGGGCCGCCTCTGAATCCGTTTTGAATTCGCATTCGACAATGTAGTCCTTGCCGGCTTCAAGGCTTGTCGCGTCAATTGACAGCTGAATCCCATCCTCTGTTCCCGTAAGCTTCAGCGCATTGCCTCTTTCCGCATCCTCGACGATTTCAGCGTTCGCGTGGTAAAGGCCTGTAATGCCGCGGCTATTATCCTTCAGTTCGCCCTCTGAAATCGGACCGGCTGAAAATGATTCAAAGTCCTCTCCGACCAGATCGTCGTCCTCCGGAGGGGCAACCGTCGGATTTGGAGCTTTCGGCGTCGGCTCGGCGGTGGGAGTCGGCGTTGGAGTTTCAGGAGTAGCCTCACCTTCCGCGAGCCAGCCGTAGAGCGCCATTTCATAAACGCCTACTGGGCCTCTGTAATCAGTAAACGCTTTATTTAATTCGCTAGGGAAGCCGACAATCAAATAGCGAGCCTTTTCAGGCGGATCCACTTTCTTTCCGACCCAATTCGTCCAAGCGCCGTAATCATAGTCAAATAGCCTGGTCCATTTGCTCGCGTCGGAAAGCCGCGCCTCTACTTCCTCCGCAGTCCAGTCGGTTTTGGACAACGCGTCCCAATCTCCGAGATCTCCGGCATATACGGCAAAATCGGAATGGTCTCCGTAATAGTCCGCCAGGTAAACATCCGTCAAATAGTATGAAGCTCCAAGATCAACGATGACGTACTTCCCCTTGCTGTAAGGGTTCCATATCGCTGTGTTCTCCGAACCGTCGGGAATGGCTGACGCATTATTCTTGGGATCGCTGAATTCGTTGAAAAGATTCCAAGGATCCGCCCCCGGATCACCGTTGAGCTTGGCTGCGCTAAGCGGAGTAATAAGCCCGGATACAGGCTTGTAGAACCTTTCGTTTGTAGCAAGGACAAACACGGGCTTTTCAGTGACGCGAACCGTGACTTTTCCGTCAACCACTTCAAGTTCGCTCTGCGCCCCCCATCTTTTTCCGTCCTCAAGGGTGACAAGAGCCGCATAATTTGCGCTTTCAGGAAGCTCAAGCTCATAGTCCTCATAATTGCCTCCGGACTGATCTCCCAAGGAAGTAGGAAGCCACAAGCCGTAAACGTAGTCGGTGTCATTCGCCGTTTCTTTAAATCTGTAGACCCAAGGCCCGTCCATCTTGCCGGAAGGGCCCCCTTCCTGCACAATTCCGTCAAAGACCGTAGAGTCAAGATAGAAGTTCATTGTTCCTACATAGTACCAAGAAGGCTTGAAATTAGTGCTGCCCTGTAGCCCTTCTATCAGCCCGCATGTCGCGAAGCGATCTGTCACGCCTTCCGCCCCGCTTCCGGCGTTTGGCATCATGAACTGCTGCACTCGATCAACTCCGGCAGCCGCAAGGATCATGTATTCGCGGACAAGCCAGCGTCCTTGAACTTCCAAGCCGTCAAGGCCTACATTCATGCCTTCATTGTAGACGATGCCGTTTCTCTCATACTCAACCGTCGCGCTTTGAGGGGAGCCCTGTGAAGAATCCCAACCGAATTCAGAGAGCCAGATCTCCATATTCGGAAAATATTGATCCCTCAAAGATACGAATTCCGCCATCTGGCCGTAAATGTCGTCCGCTTCGGCGGATATGCTGGTCAGATGGCCTTCATAGCTGTAAAGATGGCCGTTTATGACGTCAATTGGATAGCGGACGTAGCCGTCTAGGTTTTCATGACTCTCCAGCCATTTCTCTTCTGATCTGTTCTGGTCGAACCAAGCGATCATTTCTTCGAAGAACTTGCGCACGCTGGATGTGAGTCCGTTCTGCGACGGGTGATCTTTTATTGGAATCCCTGCTAAACCGCCGAGGACCAGCTTCGCGTTCGGATCCGCGTTCTTTATACCTACATCTTCACCCATGGTGCCCATATGGCCGTCATAGTCAGCGCTTGTCATGGCTGCGAACTGAGCGCCGGTCCAGGGTCCCAGATTGGCTTCATTCCAGTTTTCGTAGTACTCGATATAGTCAAGCCCTATCTTTGGCTCTGTGCCGGGAGCTACCTTAATCAGGGACGGATCTATGTCGGCGTTGCCGCCGTAGCGCGCCGCAAGCTGGAACATGCTTTGCCCGTGAGCCAGGTAGGACGAAGCTTTAATCGGATTCGTATCGCCCTGGAAGCTCGGCCTGGACTGAGGGGCTCCTGCGATTCCCCCCTGCACGCAAATAGCGACTCCAATGCCCGCTTCTTTCAGGCTCTTATAGTAGTTGTCAAAGGAATTCCATGTATTTGTAAACGCGACTTGCGGATCAGATGTTACTCCTGTGTTGTTCTTCGAGCCGTTTTCATCTGACCATGGAGCTTTCTGGTCGTTCGCGGCCCATTCCGTCCAGCCCCAGTTGTGGTACTCTCTGATGAAGCCTATTGCGTCGTAAGCTGCCATGGCTTCGTTGAAGAAGCTGTTGGTTCCCGCAAACTCCCTGAATGTAATTCCGAAATCAGCAACCTCTTCTTCTGACGGAGTGAAACCCGGCCATACATACTCCTCTTCCTCCGGCGGTATTTCGCCCATCGCTTTTCCAATCAGAATAATCTCCGCAATGTTTACATCGCAGGTATACTCCATTGAGTGGATGTCTCTGGGCGTCCCGTCAGGATTGCGTCCGGCCCAGGAATATTTGCCTGCGTCTCCCGCAGTCGGCACTTTGACTACTCTAAGCGTGTCCGTCGTCAATCCGTCTGGATAGAGTTCAGTCAAATCCAGCTTCACCCATTTGCCTTCGTTCGTAATATCATAGCTGAAGAGCTTTTCTCCTCCGCCGCTGTAAATTTCAACCGCGCCTCCCATTACTTCATACGGAGCGCTGCCATCAAGCGTATAAGTGGACGGAGCGTACTTCTCGCCGTCATAAATCCATATTTCATAAATAGCGCAGTCTCTAAGCAAGTCTATGAGCGCTTCGGCGTTAGCCTCAACCCAAACCCCAGACGTCCTCCATGCGCTTGCATTAGAAGCTGATTCAGAATTTATCGGCGGCTTGTAGGGATTGCCTGAATACGGAGGATTCTCCAAAACCTGGGCAAAGTCATTTATAAGCCCTAGTTTGCTTCCCGGAAGAACTTTATTGCCGAATGAATCTTTCGTTTCAAGCATTCTCTCTGTTATTTCCAATATCTCTCTTTCAGGCTGCGCAGTAGGAGACGCCGCAGGAATCTCCGTAGGAGACGCCGCAGGAATCTCCGTAGGAGACGCTGAAGGAATCTCAGTAGGAGACGCTGAAGGAATCTCAGTAGGAGACGCCGCAGGCTCTTCTGAAGGGGATGCCGAAGGCTCCTCTGAAGGGGATGCCGAAGGCTCCTCTGTTGGAGAGGCTGAAGGAATCTCAGTAGGTGACGCTACAGGCGCTTTTGTAGGAGAGGCCGGATATCCGACAGGGTTATAGTAATACCCGGGGTCTGCGGGAGTGGGTATTGGCGCTGGCGCAATAATTTTTACATTTTCCGGGTTCGCGGCATTCACCGCTATCAGATTGGGAGCATGCACTTCGATTTCTCCTGCGGCTCCTCCTATAAAAAGCTGATTTTCTCCGGGAGCGGAGGAGAGTTTAATCACTTCTGCGCCAGTTGCGATGATGCGCCCAGTTACAGTCGCATTCTCAAGCGATATCGAAGAGCCAGGCTCCGCTTGAGCTATGTATAGATCCCCATGGACAACCATGTCCTTTAGGACGACGTTCTTTGCTTTTACAACCACGTCTCCGCTTGAATCGATTGAATATGTCCCTGAAACAAGCACCAGGCTTTTCGCCAGCCCCGAAAGCAGCGACACGGCTTCCGCTACCGATAGGTTGCTTTGCGGGCGGAAAGTGTTGTCGGGGTAGCCTACCATGACTTTCTTGTCGCGCAGATACCCCACGGCGGCTGCGCTCCAGCTTGATATGTCGCCCTTGTCTGAGTAGGATTCAGCGGAGGCGGAGGGGGCGGCATCCTTAAAGCTTCCGGCTGCGCTTATCATGATTGCAACCTCTTCCCGAGTAATCGGGTCGTCCGGCCTGAACAATCCTTCATAGCCAGCAATGATTCCAGCGGCGGTCGCTCGCTTTATCACAGATAATAGCGGCGAGCCATCCGGCACGTCCTTGTAGTTTGAAGCTGAGCTGCCGTCCCTGTAGCCGAAGAAGACATCACAGAGCGCCGCAAATTCGGCTCGCGTTATTTGCTTGTCAGGATTTAGCGCCTCCTCGCCAAGCTCATGCAGCCATCCGCGGCTATTCCACTGATTCAACTTCTCAAAAGCCCAGTGCTCCGAGAGAACCTGCGCATTAGAGGCCGCGAATGCCTGCAGGCATATAGCGAAGCTTAAAACCATGCTCAAGACACTCGTGCAAGCTTTTTTCTTCATAAACTGCCTCCTTGTAAACAAGGGAATCAAATAATAAATACGCTTAATTATTTTATATCCCTTGAAATGTAGCGGGGCGGAAAGTCCGCTCCCCCTTATAAGATTAACCCCCTAAGCTTTTCTTGAATGCAAGCCTTGACGGGGTTTGATCTCTAGCTTAAGTCGGCGTTGCAACTATACTCAGCATTACATTGCTTTACAACATTTTTTCTATTCGCGTGATAAACTTTCATAAATTTAGAATAAAAGGCTTTCAACTTGATTCCAATATTTATAAAATCCTAATCATGTTGAATATTAATGCACAATCCAAAGCAGCGCATTCTTGTAGTATCAGTCATTTTTAATATATAAAAAACCGTTAATGGGCATATTGGCTAATAACAGAACAAATATCAGCGGATATATATTCATTATCCCACTTAAGTAATTGCATTGCAATATGGCAAAACATCCAACATTTAATAAGATCATTTGGACAAATTTACTTTACAGCAATATTTGTAAAGTGATTCATGCTTTTCCTGATACACAGTCATTGTCAGATCATAGGACGATGGCTTAGCAAGGCCCAAAGCAGCCGGGGCATTAGCCCTATGCCGCATATGGCGGAAATTGACTGTTGCTGAAAAGCAGCATGGCAACCGCCTATTTTACGAGTTTACGAATATACTGCTTTTCATCAAATGTTTCTTTTTTGGAGCTTGTCTGTCCGCTTGATAAAATTCATATGGCTCGGGGGTCAGTCCAACAGGGATGCAAAATGCACTCTTTTTCCGCGCTCGCCTGCATGCCTATTAGCAGCCAAATGATCCTGATTTTGAGGTTGTTTCCACTTTCAAGCTTGAGATGCCGATATCAATCGCGCTCGCTGGATAAGCAAACCTGCATCCGATTATATTATATGCAAATCAGCATATGTAGAAGCATTGGAAAAGAACGCCGCCGCCATAATAAACAGCGCCCGCAGGCGGGGTTCCTTTGATAATTGCTCCTTGCCCAAACCTATTTTAGAGCTATAGTACATAAGTACCAGGCTCTCCACATGAAAGGAATTTTAGGCAGTCTAGCAAAGTATTTTTTGTGCAATTTTCAAAAACACTCTATAAATAAGCAGACTGCAGAATACGTCGAATTGTAGAGGCAACATT
>JAISZB010000035.1 GCA_031269465.1 Clostridiales bacterium
TGCGGCGAGGAGCCGCCCTCCCGTTCCCGCCGCTTGAATTCCTGCAGCGCATTTGCCGCCAAAACCCGCGAGTTCATCCCCAAAAACGCCACCCCGGAGGAGAAGGTCGCGGGAGTGTCGAAGGCGGTCGGCTACTGCATAGAAAACAACCATTGCCCAGAGTATTTCAGCAGAAGAAAGGCGGAGGTGATAGACATGATGGTTGATGAGATAACAACAGAGCAGTACATTGAGCTGCAAATCCGCAGCCTCAAGAGGGAAGCCCTAAAGCAAGCGGAGGATGCCAAGAGGCAGGCGGAGGATGCCAAGAGGCAGGTGGAGGATGCCAAGAGGCAGGCGGAGGATGCCAAGGAGGATGCGCGCAAGGACAAGGAAGCCGCAGCGAGCAAAATGGTCGGCAAAGGCTACGCGCCAGAGGAGATAGCCGACTTGCTGGACATCCCACTGGAGCAGATTCTCAAGCTTTCCGCAAAGGGGTCTTAGCTGCGGGGGCGAAGGCTGGATGGCGCCGGCTAAATTGAAAAGCGTCGGCGCCGCCTGTCTTGCGCTTCATTAAAGCTCCGGCTTTATATCCGGCCGGCGCATATCTTGATGATGCCTCCCTTGCAAAAGCGCCGCAGGCAAAAATGCCTTGGCTTTATGCAATTGAAAAGAAGGCCGGCCCTGAGGCGCCCTCTTCTTCAATCTCCAAAACCAGCGCCTCCCTTGGATAAGCTCTTCAGATCCGCCTCTCGACGCTTGAGGCACAACTTAACCACAAGCTTTAGTTGAAAAAGGAAAAGCCGGATCGAATTGGCCAAGTCTGCGGCGAGGAGCCTCCCCCCCCCCGCTCCTGCCGCTTGAATTCCTGCAGCGCATTTATCGCGAAAACCCACGAGTTCTTCCCCAATAGCGCCGCCACGGCACTGCCCAGCTTCAAACCTTGAAAGCGATCGACTTCAACGCCCCGGGATACGCGGCAAGATCCTGCAAGAAAAGAATTTCAATGCCAGCCTTGAGAGACAAGCTATCGCAAAGCTTCGAAGAGATCTTGTCCATGCTCGGTCTGTTTAGATCCTCTGCAAGCGTCGGTCTGAGGCGCCGTTGCGTGAACCCCCAAGGCGCATGTCGCGCCATTCTTTGAATGACTTTATCTATGCAGAACATATGTGCAACTTCTGAATTAAGATTAGTTTATATGCTAAAAAGCTGAAGGCGAACTTTACATCGATACCGAAATAAAAGTAATGTACATCAAAATTATATTGTTCGACAGATTCCTCATTGGTAAAAAAAGAGAGTCAGTTGTTCCAGTTTACCACAATGCCTTTATTGCAATATCATGACAACCATAACTGTGTTTATTCGTATAGCCTGTCCCATTCTGCGGACTCTGATGAAGTGTAGAAGGATAACTGATTTTGAGTACGAATCATACCTGCAAGACGACCTGGAAATTGAAGACTAAGCGCATGATAGTCCTACGTATATCGCCTGTTTACGTTTTTCTCAACTATAGCCCGCCTGCTCCTCCATGATGCCAGCCCTAGGAAACCCGAAAAGGGATCCCGGCCCAGCTCCAGGCATTGAAATCCATAGCTGCCAACACGCTGAGATTCTTTAAAAAAGCAGATATAAATCCAGTACAGAGTTTCCTGACCTCCTGCACGGCAGTGAGCAGTCATACTGCAGACGTTATAGCAGTTCAGATTGGCGCAACTGACATGCGGCGACTGAAACGTGTCGGCGGCAATGTTGTTAAATCTGTAAACCCGGTGCGCATAACCGGTTTCGCCACCGCCGCTTTGCTTCTGTTTGCATAGTCAGTCCGTTCAAAAACAACGCCTGAGCCGCTTCGGAATATAGTATACGATGTTTTCATTTGCAATCTACGTGTTATACCGATTACATAAACTGCGCCGCCTCCAGAATTTTGGTGCGCGTCGCCGAGCTCTTTAAAAAATCCTCGTCGCCCGTGACGAAAATATTCACACTTGCTTTGCGAACGGCGCGAAGAACGGGCCGGTCTTTCGCGTCACGAATCCCTGCTTCGCCATCCAAAACGTCGTCCTCAACGGCCAACGCCGCTAAATCGTAGTGCGCAACGTCGATAAAGCGATCCAAATCCGGGATTCTGTGCGGAAACTTGCGGTTGAAAATCCGCCGCTGCCCAGAATCGCGGATATGAGGACGTTTGTGTCAATCATTAGTTCCGTCATGAGCCTTCAACTTACTCTGACTTCACGGCACAAGGCAAGAATGTCTTCTTCGCTGTTCAGTCTTGCCTTTTACGCTTCGCCCTCCATCGCTCTTTGCAAAGTTTCAAGCGCGTAGATTGTCGAGTTAATCATAATCGCGCGATCGCCCTCACAAAAAACGCAGCCCTGTCGCCTTCGCTGATTTTGAGCGGATTTCTTTCGGTCATCGTGACCTGTTCCTTGGACATAACCTTCGCGTTGTCACTCATAGGAATATTCATCTCATCCATTCCTTTCTTTTTGCGGATTATTCCCACTTTTCCTACTTCTAATTCCACACCAAAGCAAAAGCAATAGCTTTTTTGTTGTATTTTTAAAAAAAGCCTTTGGTCGGAGAGAGCGCAACTAACCTGCGCACTCTCCGCATAGTTTTACGGTTTTCTTTTGGTACCCTGTGCGCGGAAGCTTGACAGGCTTTGCGTGAGTTTTACAATCCAGTTTGAGCTTGACGCAACCCATTCCAACGAACTCGAAGCAGTTGTCCAGCCCCTTATTCATCGTGAAGCAAATCCGCGGCGTTTCAACCTTCCAGTGGTGGACATTCCCACATTTGCGCCGTTTGAGCGTTCACCTCTGAACATCGCGCCCGAAAGAGGCACACGAGTGAAATAGTCAAGTTTCATAATTTCAAGGCTATTCTCTGCGCGCTAGCCATGGCCTCCACCGACCGCGCGCTTCAGTTGTGAGATAGCCGCTCGGTGCTTTGGTGTCGGAAACAACATGCCAGTCAGTCAGCAATTTGGGAACGGTCGCCTTGCCGCTCGCGTCAGTGGTTGCGTCAGCCACAAACGCGCCGTTTTGCGCATTGGCGTTGAACAGGCGCGCCTTGCGGCAAGTCGCCGTAGCGCTCGTCTGTATTGATAATTTGGAGCGATGCCAGCTTGTGATTCTCAAACTCAATCTAATGCAAAGTTTCAGCGATAACCGGAATGCTTTTCGGCGTGTCGTCATGCCCCTTTTCGAGTTTCCTTGGACTTGTCAGCGCCAAAGGCGGCGCTCTGGCAAATCCCCAGTCTGCGCCAACAGACATTGATCTCTGCTGCATTTATAATTCTGAATGGCCGCAATCTTTAGACGCGCCCAAATGACTAAGCGCCGGCCGACGCAAAAACATCCTCTATACTTAAATCCTCATATCTTCCGCTTCTCCGGCGATACAGGCCTTGACACTATTTCAAGGGACATCGGATGAAGCTCAAGAATTCCCGCTACCGCTTTTCCAGTCAACATGCTGGCACCCCCGCCTTCGACGTCTATGAGGGCCGTCTTCGTACCGAAATTCATGATGAAAACATATTCCACTTCTCCATCCGTCCTTGTCTGTGCAGTGCATCCATAGGGAAGCTTTCCGGAAAACGGCGTCGCAATTCCGAGGCTTCGGATTAATTCATCAAAGAGGTCAGACAGAAAGGCTTTTTCCATCCTCGCCGCTATATAGAGAGCCTGCCCTTTTCCGTACTCATTCATCGTGACGGCCGGAAAGCCCTTGTAGAAATCCTCCTCATACCATCCAAGGGCTTTCGCCCCTTGGAGATGAACGATGTCGCAGAAGTCGGATGCGGCATAGGCCTTGCCTTTGAAGCCAACCATGCTCTGCTCGCCGTCATACAGGCAGTCTGTTTCCTCGCACCAGACGCCAAAAAGCTCTTTCAGCGGCCCGGGCGCGCCTTTAAGGAAGCAGAGATCGGATTCATCCACAATCCCTGAAAGAAACGTCCCGACAAAAACGCCTCCTCTCTCGACCAGCAGCTTGGCCTTCTCGGCAAATCCGGGGCGGATCATGTATGCCATCGGCGCGACTACAAGCCTGTAGCCGCTTAAATCGTGAGTTTGATCTATTACATCAACCGTCGCCCCGTTTTCCCAGAAAGGTTCGTAAAAGTCAATCAGCGTCGGCAGATATTTCTTGTCCTGCTTGTATCCCTTCGAATCCTCAAGCGCCCACTGGCTTTCTATATCGTAGATTATGGCGATGTCAGCTTCCCTTGCGGCGCCTGCCACTTGGCTCAGCTTTCCAAGAACCGATCCGACAGCGCTCACCTCTTTGAAAACGCGCGTATTTTCGCTTCCCTCGTGATCCACCACCGCGCCATGAAACTTCTCCGCGCCTCCTCTGGATTTTCTGAATTGGAAGTACTGAACTGTATCGCTGCCGTGGGCTACCGCCTGAATCGAATTCATTAGAAGCGTCCCCGGCCTTCTAAGCTTTGACACGCTCTGCCAGTTCGTTACTGAAGGAGAGGATTCCATAAGCATGAAGGGCTTGCCTTTATAGCTCCTGAAGATGTCATGAGACATCGCCGCGGCAGCCGCAGTGCGAACGTCATTTTCATCACCTCGCCAAACAGGGTAGCTGTCCCATGAAACCACATCCTCTTCCTTTGAAATCTCGTTGTAGTTCAGTCCGCTGTAGAATCCCATCATATTTACCGTTATGGGCACATCCGGAGTCAGGCGCCTTAGAGGCGCGGCTTCATTCCTGAGAAAATCTATCGTCTGCGAGGTTACGAAGCGCTTCCAGTCAAGATTCAAAGCATGCAAGTCGCGCTCTCCTATAGGGGACGGAGACTCTATCTGGCTCCAATCGCTATACCTGTGGCTCCAAAATGCAGTCCACCACAGTCCGTTCAGTTCATCCAAGCTTGAATACCTGGCTTTAAGCCAGTTTCTAAAAGCCTCCTGACATAGCTCGCAGTGGCATTCCCCGCTTAATTCATTAGATATATGCCAAAGCCCCAGCGCTTTGTGGCCTTTGTATCTTTTAGCGAGCATCTCGTTTATTTTCTTTGTTTTTTCACGGTAAACAGGAGAAGTATAGCAGTGGTTGTGCCTGCCGCCGAACAGGCTTCGCCTGCGATCCGATCCAGTTCTCAGCACCTCGGGGCAGGCTTGGCTCAACCAAGGCGGGCGAGCGCCTGACGGCGTCGCCAGCATTGCCTTTATGCCGTTCTTAGAAAGCATATCCATAATCTCGTCGAGCCAGCTGAAATTGTAGACGCCTTCTTCAGGCTCAAGCATGGCCCAGGAGAATATTCCGACGGAAAACGTGTTTATGTTCGCCAGCTTTGCCAGCCGCATGTCTTCTTCCCATATTTCCCGGCTATTAATCCACTGCTCAGGGTTGTAGTCGCCGCCATGCAGCATGACCGGCATGCCTTTGATGATTGGAGGGAATTTTTTCATGGTTCTTCGCCTCTTTCTTTTAACTTGATATACCGCTTTTCATCAAATGTTCCTTTTTTGGAGCTTGACTGTCCATATGGTGCGATTAATATCGGCATTTTGCACTCGCTGTATAATCAAGCTCCAACCATATTATACTATTTACTTGAGCTTTATCTTTGATTCTTGGTTGAATTAACTCTAGAAATTTTGTAGCTATTCCGATGGTTTGCAAAGCGACTCTCATTTTGAATAATTTTGTCGCTAATGTTACTATATTTATCCATATAATTTATTAAAACATACACATCATCTAAGAATTATGCAAATTCATTGATAAGTTGCAAATTTAAATAAATATTCTCTTCAATATTGAACTTTTCTGCAAGAACTTTATGCTCTTTTGACAGGTGAATAATGCAAATAGAGTTGTCGAAACAGTTCCAAAATTTTTCATTATGAGAATGCGAATGAGCAGTATCAACTCGTTAGAGCATAAGAGGGTTAAGAGATATAATAAGCCCATTCTTAAACGCTCAAACGAAGGATCGGATTATACCTAGCCACAACGGAATCGCCACTGTGACTTATCAGACATAAATTCATTTTTGACACAATTAGATAAATGATATCTGCCGCTAAACTAAGTAGCTAATATTTTCTAATGTAATTCTTTCAAAAATCATTCTGAATTTTTTAATATTATCTTAAATGATTATATACTATTTAGTATAATTGCCCTAAACAGCATAATATTAACGACAATTCTGGGGGCGGCTTTCGCGGATGCAAAATTGGCTGCTTTGGCAAGCCTAAGCTTGACGGCGTCAAGGGGAATTGATTGCATATTTCGACTGGCGCCCGCCAAGAAGAGAGACGGCTTGTGCAGTAATCTTAGGGAAAGGGCTGAAGAATTGGAAGATCCAATGCAAAACGGGAAGGTTGACGCAGCCTAGCGCACATGGTTGCAATCGCCATGTTCAGGGGATGCCTCCTATTCAGGCTCCGCCTCCTTCGTGTGAGCGAATGAAGCCTGGCCGGGATGGCGCGGCATCGATACCGATTTTCATAGGAAACTGCCTTTTTGCTCTTGATTATACAGAGAGTGCGATTGATATAGGCATATTGCGCGTCCTGCCAGAGAACGCCTTCCGGAATCGATTCGAACGGACTCCCGCTCATAGGCTTTTTCGCGGAGAGGGCTGTGATCCTCCTTGCCGATGGAGATGCCTCGCGAAATGCCAAAGGGCCTTCTACCGGGGCGGCAAGCAGAACGCCTCGCCATTTGGAATTTCCATGGCAGGATTGAATAAGCTCGGAAAAAGCGGATGGATTGAAGGCCGGATAAAAGCCGGCGATGCTTCTCGCATGCGCCATCCGTCTCCATAACATTTATTAAGAGTAGGAAAGCTCCTATTTTGGCGCTGGATTAGTCTGCGCGAAAGTGGACAATCCGGCTCTAGAAAAGGTGCATTTGATTGCAAATCAGCATTAATTGGAGGGCAATATGACGAAGCAAGAAGCATTGGGGATACAATCAAGGATTATACTGAAGAGCTCCCAAGGGAAGCTCTCAGGGAAATTCAAGCGAACAGGGAGAACTTCATGCCAGATTTGCTGGCTGAATTTAAGGAAAAGCGAGCTTTTCCCCTGCTGTTGGATTTTCTTCGGCTGTCAGAGGATGAAATTGGTTTTCTTCCGGATGATAGTTTGACGGAGGCTTTCTATCGGTTGCTGCTAAGCACATTTGATTCTGAAAAAATCCAAATAATGTTTGACGTCATCAAAAATACGAAGTTGTACTTGTATGCGAGAGTTTCCGCTATCATGGCGTATGGGCTACTCATTATTATGTTCGCCGAATATTACGATTTCATTGACTGCATTTTTAGTAAAGAAAAGCCAGAGCCGTCTTATATAAACGATGCCGTATCCTAGATGGAAGGATGGGATTGCTTTGAGTCAGATTAAAAGCACTTCCCCTGCACGTTCGGAGGACAGATACGATTTATTAAGCAGGTACCCAAAAGATTCACCCGCATTTGAGCAAATGTATGAGAAGGAAGCTATAAGCATTAACCACTTTCGGCGGGGTTACGAGTTTGCAGGGGTTGCGGCGCATTATTTCCTTTTTGACCGCAGCCGTAAAAATCGCGCTCAAATTCAGCTTGATTTTATTCACCTACGCGCCCGACAACCCCGGCTTTTGAGTTACGTCCGCAAACACTTTATCAAACGGCATTTCAAGGGCGGCGGCTATTTTTACGGCGTTTTTGCGGTGGCAAGCGTCCTCGCGCAGGACATAATGCAGCGGCGCTTTATCAATACCTGCCCGATTGCAGAAACTTCCACGCTGTACGCCATCAAATACGCTCTTGTCTTTTAATGTGTAGTGGTGTTCCAAATTGCCGCTTTCGCGTAATTTCTTAAACAGGCTATCAAGCATTTGCGGGGTTATGTCTTTCAGCTTGACCCGACCAATGCGCGGTATAACGTGGTTATATATCCCCTGGCGGTACGTTATAAGGATATTCGGCTTTAAGGTGTTTGGCGCGACCGTGGAATAGTACCATTCGGCTAAATCTTCAAGTGTGCGGTTTTCGTCCAGTGAAACATAACCGCGTATACTCTCTTACCATAGCGTGGCGAACTCTTGCGCTAACTTTTTAGCCTTGCCCGCCGTGACATTCGGCGGCGGCGTGAACGTCGTAAATTTACGTTGATGTTTGCCGTTCGCGTCGTAACCCATACTAACCGAAATTTGATAGGTGACTTCACCACGTTTGCCGCCGCGTTTTCTAATACTTGCCATTATTCGCTATCCCCCTTGTTGCCTGGTATTTCAAGCGTGATATTGATACTCTGACCGTTCAAGAGTGCGTCTTTTGTCTCGCTTTTTTCTGTTGTCTTTCTCACTATATGACCGAGGGAGCACGCAATGTCTGCCATGTGTTGACCGTTTTTAATCTTTTCCCCATTGAAAGCGGCAGTAAAAGCGGCGTTATCCCATTCATCCTTTGTAATTATCCCCATCATTATTGATAAGTGCGCGCCAATTCAAGCCCGTATCGTATGCCTTTAATTTATCGTGCATGGACGCGAGGTTTTGCGAAAAGAAACCCAATAGAAACCTTTGGATAACCCCCGCGCTTTTCCATTCGAGGAACTGCAAATAATCTGCGGCCAATCCCTCTTTTTTCTTTCCCTCATATTCGGCGGCTTGCATTAACGCGCCGTAGAAATCCCTGTCGCCAAGCATTACGTCAAGAATAGCGAGCATGAGCGGCGCATAGTCCACGCCGTCCGCGCCTTGAAAATCGTCGTAACCCTCATTCAATAGCTTTATTTTCTGAACTGTGTCGTCTGACAGACCGAGCAAGTCGCAAACGGGCTTGTTCTCCACACGCCGCCCAGTCATGAGGAAATCACACGTTACATGAAAGTATTCGGCTATCTTTAACAGTTGCTCACAGTTTGGCAAGCTTTCCCCGGTACAGTAATATGACACGGTTTGAGGGCGAACGCCCAAATGTTCCGCAAGGGCGGCTTGCGTAGTCTTTTCCCGTGTGTCCGGGTGTGCGGCCATGAAGTCCCGCAGGTGCGTAGCGAATGCCGCATAGTATTTATCCGTTACGACAGGCGGCGTATTGTTTGCTTTGCTCATTGATTTTCCTCCTAAATGTCGTTTTGCTTGAACATGTAATAATGGCTCAAACGGCACTTGACTATGCGCTTTGCTTGTGCTATAATGTTTGTAACAATTAAATTATATCAAACACAACGCAGTTTATCAAGTAGGCAGACGAGAAAATTTTCAGCGAGGGAGGGCGCGACGTGAACACGACGCAGACCAAAACAATCTATACCATAAGGCAAGCGGCGCGGTGCAGCGGAACGCCTGAATTTGCCTTGCGGAACTGGTGCAAGCGAGGAGAAATCAAGCACGGGAAATCGTGTTTATCTCACACTTGAAGCTATCGAGGAATTTTTAACGAAAGGGGCGGGGGCGAATGAAGATAACCAGCTTGCGGGCAAGCAATAATTGGCTTGTGTGGCGGTATGAGCAACGCAAAGACAGCAAAAAGCCAACAAAGGTACCCTATTCGCCCCTTGATAATTACGGCGTTGGTACTGATGAAGCCGACCGCCGCCGCCTTGTGTCCTATGAAATCGCGCTCAAAATTCAGACCGAGGGCAAGCCGATAACCGACATCGAACCCGACCAGGGCTATAGCGGTATCGGGTTTGTGTTCGTGCGCTTTAATGACACGCTCTATATTTGCGGTATCGACATCGACCACCAAGACACCGACAGCGCGTTTGTAAATGGCATTATCACCCTATTTTCGAACGCCTATATAGAACGCTCACCCAGCGGCGCGGGCCTTCATATCGTCTTGCTAGTGGACGTTATCCGCATACCCCAGATAACCGAAAACGGCAAGCCGAAACTTGACAAGCGGTATTATTGCAAGAACCCGAACAACGGCGTTGAAGCCTATATTGCGGGCTTGACGAACCGTTATTTTACCCACACGGGCAACACCATACAGGACGGGCAGGACACCGACCAAACAAGCGAGTTTCTGCAATTCCTTGACCTGTATATGTTGCGTTCACAGGCACATACACAGTATGACGCGGCGACTAATAGCAACGCGGATAAAAACGCCGCGACACACAATGTGTGTGCTCTTTCGGACGGACAACTATTATACAAAGCCACCAACGGTACGAAATTCGTATGCTTATCAGCCAAGGCCACGGCAACAACGGATTGTTTAACGAAATCCGCTTGTTTAATGTACCCGAAATTTAAGCGTACCTATCGGCACACCGACAGACCCGGCACAATGGCACGTCGAGGGCAGCGCGACCGACCGCAAAAACATAACGACAACGGCGGCAACATTCGGCGCGTTTGAACTCATCAAGGCAATGTCAATGTCGGCGGCGCGGCGTATGACGGTATCGGCGTTTGAAAACTTTGTCACCGCCGAACTGAAAGTAAGCGTCGTTGACGCTATCGGGCAAGCCATTATAAACGGCACCGGCAGTGGGCAGCCGTCGGGCTTGCTTACGGGCATAACATGGAACGCAGCAAACACCATTACCGTAACAGCCATCGCAAGCGACACCATGTTGCAGGCAATCGCCAAACTGAACCCCGCATACACGGACGGCGCGAAATTCGCTATGAGTACAGCGACGCTATTTAACAGCGTGTACCCGCTCAAAGACGCGACAGGCGCGTATCTTTTCACCAACACCGAGAGCGGCGGGCAACACAGGCTTTTCGGGTTTGAAATCGTCCTTGACGACAATCTGCCCGCCGGGGTTATCCTATTCGGAAATTTCCGCTTTCACGGCGCGAATATTCCGCAGGGCGCAGCCGTAGAGGTTAGCCGCAAAATTGGCTTTACAAATGGGTTAATCGACTACCGCGCCTTGACAATCGCCGACGGCAAGCCGATTGTTCCCGCCGTCTTTGTGAAAATCGAGGTTTACGCATAATGATACTTGAAATCGACGAAGCACTCGACATTCTAAGGCTTGACGGCACGGACAACTACGAAATCATATACCCGCTTATTGAAGCAATACCGCCGTATTTGCAGGAAACAACAGGCTATAAGCGTAAACGGGGGAACTATTACCCCGTTGCGCGCACGGCCGCACGGTTTATCTTGCAGTTGTGGTATTACGGCGAAAACGCCGACACAAACAAGTTGCGGCGCGTTATTGACTGTCTGTTAAAGGCGTTAAGCGCGGAAAGGGCGATATTATGACGCAGGAACAATTCTACCATTCGCGAGCGTGGAAAAGATTGTCTCGGGCGTTCCTGTCAAGCAAGAATTATATTTGCGAGGTTTGCGGCAACCCCGCCGACCTTGCACACCACGTCAAGCACATAACGCTGTCGAACATAGGCAACCCGGAAATCACACTCAACGCCGCCAACTTGCAAGTCGTATGTATCATGTGCCACAACACGATACATTACGTCAGCAGCGGGGCCATAGTGAAAGAGCTTGAATTTGACGAAAACGGCGGCTTAATCAAATGGGGAAATCAATATGACATACAAACAAATTGCGCAGGGGTTAGAGGACACAAACAGGCGAACGCTTGCCCTTGACCTTGCCGAAAAATTAGACTTGCTCAATCTTTGCATGAAATCCGCAGACATTGGCAAAGAGTATCAAGCCAATATGCGCTTGTTCCTTGCTGCGCAAAAGCAATTTGCGAATCTGCTGCCGGCGCAGGTGACAACGACCACGCTTGACGCGCTCACGGCGTTTAACACGCCGGAACGTCCGGTGCGAGGGGCAAAATAATGAACTACATCACAGAATTCAACAACGCCATCCAGCACGGCGACATTGTAACGTCAAGGCGGGTAAAAGCCGTGTATGCGCGCCTTGCGGGGGAAGTCGATAACATCGGCGGCAATTATCGCTTTGACATTTACAAGGCAACCCGTCCGATAACCTTTATCGAAACATTTTGCAAGCACAGTAAAGGTGAATGGGCGAGCTTGCCCGTCAAATTAGAGCTGTTTCAAAAGGCGTTTATACAAGCCCTTTTCGGCTTTGTGGACAAAGACACAGGCTTGCGGCGGTACCGTGAAGCGTTTTTCCTTGTAGCGCGCAAAAATGGAAAATCAACCTTGCTTGCGGGGCTTGCCCTGTATATGCTCATGTCTGACTATGAGGGTGGCGCGGAATGTTGTACTGCCGCGACCAAGTACGCGCAGGCACGGTTAATATAAGAAGAAGTGCATAATATGGTGAAGCAAAACGCCGACTTGTCAAGGTGCTTTCGCAAGGGCAAGAATGATTTGTATTATGCGCCATCTATGTCTCTGTTCCGTCCCCTTGCCCGAAATTCGGACACGCTGGACGGGTTAAACGCGTCCTTTGTTTGCCTTGACGAATTGCACGGCGTGCGCGACCGCAACATTTATGAGGTGTTAAAGCAATCGCAATTGGCACGGCGGCAACCGCTATTTGTGAGTATCACCACGGCGGTAACAACCCGCGAAAACATATTTGACGACCTGTATAACCACGCTTGCAGCGTCGCCGACGGCGCGTTATCCGACCCGCAGTTTTTGCCGATATTATACGAACTGGACAAACGCGACGATTGGACAGACCCCGACGCGTGGGTTAAGGCGAACCCGGCGTTATGCTCAATCAAAAAGTTGGACGATGACCGCCAAAGTTGAACGCGCCAAGACCGAGCAGCACGAGCTAGCGGGCGTGTTGTGCAAAGAGTTTAATCCGCAAAACGGTAAAAACGGCGTGGCTATCCTTTGCGGACATAGACAACGCCGAAACTTTCAGCCTTGAAGATTTTCGCGGGGCGTACGCCGTCGGCGGCGTTGACCTGTCTATAACAACCGACCTGACTTGCGCAAGCCTGTTATTCAAGAAGCGCGGCGAGGATAAAAAGTACGTATCGCAAATGTATTTCTTGCCCGCCGACAATCTGACCGAGCGCGTCACACAAGATAAAATACCCTATGACAAGTGGTTTCAGCGCGGATTATTGCACCTTTGCGCGGTTAATTCAATCAATTACAGCGATGTGACACATTGGTTTGTCGATACCGTCCGAGAATATGATTTGTCCCCTGCATGGGTTTATTATGACAGCCATTCCGCGCGTTATTTTGTCGAAGAAATGCAAATGCAGGGTTTTACAATGGTTGGGGCAATTCAGGGCGCGAAAACTCTGCCTTTGCCTATGGAAATGTTAGGGCGGGATTTGAAAGCGCACAAAGTCATTTACAACGGCAATCTTCTACCCGTTAAAAATCAATCGCCGCAGCAACGCATTGACGGCACGGCGGCATTGCTTGATTGTTATGTTGGCTTGTATGAACACTATAACGAATACACGGGGGCTATATGATTTTGTGCGAACGAAATTCGTCGGAACAAAACGCGGTACGAAATTCATACCAAGCGAAAGAGGTTATATTATGAAGCTGAAAGACAAAAAATCGAGATTTTAGCGGTTACGACCATAAAGGAC
The DNA here is from genome assembly GCA_031269465.1 of Clostridiales bacterium. Lineage (GTDB taxonomy): Bacteria > Bacillota > Clostridia > Lachnospirales > WQUN01 > JAISWZ01. Next base: position 13,443 of record JAISZB010000035.1, read on the forward strand.
GCGGACGGCTTTACAACCGAGGGTTTAGCCCCTATCGCACCGCCGGTGTGGGCATATTACCGCCAATTGTCCGGCAAAGAGATACACGCCGTCGCAAGCGTTCAAGCCGTCGAGGAAGTGTCATTTGTAATAAACGACCGCGCCGATATTACAACGCGGCACTTTATACGGTTTCGCGGCGTGGAATACGATATTACACGCGTTGACGATTTTCAAGGGTATAAGGGGGATTTGAGGGTGTATGCGAAAAGGCAATAATCATTGAATCATCTGCAATCTTTACACCATGATTGATTGCGAATTTCTCCATTTCCCATATTTCTAAACCCAAAATCGGAAAGCGGTTTTTCTTGTCCACAGTTGGGGCAAATGCGAGTTGGTTCACTCCCACAATAGCCGTTGTATTGAATAATTGGCCTTTCTGTATTATCGTTCTTTCCTGTCATTTTGCGTTTCACCTCTCAAATTGATTTTATTCGTTTATCAACTCAATAATCCATTCAATCCAGCCGCGAATAGTTGAAGAGCGCCGACCGAAAGTGCTATCCGCACCAACGTGATATAGATTAGCTGATTGCATAATCTGTACAATATCGTTCGTGGACGGCATAATACCATTATCAAAATACTTTTTCAGAGTATCACGAAAGGCGGTATGCGCTAATATCTGGCGACAAAAAGCTAATTGGCGCTGCTTATAGTTAAGGTTTAATAATCGCTTCCCGGTATCGCTCAACTGATATATGGGCGTTCGTCCGTCCTTGCTTTTTTCAAGCAACCCAAGATACCGCGCCGCGTCGGTGTAGTAGTTTGTTTGGCGCTCATTAAAAGCATATTGTTCTGTAACGTCATTCCGGCTCAATTCTTGCCCAGCTAATAGCTCGCATATATTGATAACACGCTCAAAACTGTCCGCTTGTGGAAACGGTATTTCTGGCTCTGCCACTGGTTGCGCCGTTTGTAATACATCTTGAATGTCGGACACCTCAATTTGCGTATCCTCAACGGAGTAATTTTTCTGTTGAACAAGCACCAAAGAGCTATAATTATTTACGTCCTCAAAGGCATATTCATATAACCTGTAAATGCCGTTAGAATACACAAGGAAAAGCGGGCGCACTGGCTTTGTTACCCTGCTTTGCCATACCCTGAAAGGGTAGTAAAGTTGTCGTGTTAAAAAATCCTCTGACAAATCGAGTTTTGCTTCAAAGAGAGCTAACCCACGCACACCCTCATATGCAGCATCAATTTCTATTTGCGAGTTACTAACAGAAACATTGCTAGGGCTTTGTATTTTGGTGTCCGCAATCTGAAAATTAAAGACCCCTGAACCCATGCGACCGGAAACAGTAGAAATCAAATCTTCATCAGATAAAAAATCAGTAACAATCCCCGCGGCGACGGCACAATTTAATGCAATCGCTTCACTGGTAATATTGTTAGAATCAAGGCTTTGTATATAAGTAGGCAAAGACACACGCGTAATAGGCGCGTCGCTATCTTCAAATTTGTGATATGCGTCAAAGTGAGAAATAACGTAATCTCCCCTTGTGACGGGGAGAATCGCTAATTTGTTCTTTGCATATATTTCCGGCAAATTGATTGTATGGTCAAACTTTGCCATAAGACGAGGTTCGCGGAACTCTTTTATTTGCGTCGCTGAAATCTGAAATCGTCCGTCTGCGTCAATGTGCGAAAGAATAGCATATTTTTCAAATAGTTGTTCCCACGCTATATCATTTTGACTTTTTGGCGCACTACTCATAATTCCGCACCACCACTTCATCAACTTCACCACGCTTTGCAGCGTCTGAGTTAATCGCACGTTTGGCCTGCACAATGGTAATATTATAAGCGGCGTACTGCTCTTTGATAAAGTCTGTCGCAGAATTAGAAAGCATGAATTTTATTCCTCTGGCGTTCAAATCGTCACAAGCGGCACGCAATGCAATTTGATCCATTCTTGAGAACCCACGGCGTGAATAGCCCGTGAAATTTGCCGTATCAGATACAGGGTCATAGGGCGGGTCAAGATATACAAATGCGCCTTTGGGCAAAGCTCTTAATACTTCTGCATAGTCTATCGCCGACAAATTGACGGTTGCCGCATTTAGATATGCGCTCACCGCGCGGAGAATAGGCGCATTTACAATGTTGGGGTTGCGGTAGTTGCCAAAGGGTGAATTAAATTCCCCTGCATTGTTCACCCTAAACAAACCATTATAACAAGTTTTGTTTAGGTAAAGTGTACGTGCAGCTTTTTCAACGTCGGAACGCATTTCATATGTGCTTTTTTCTCTATCCCAATCACGCACAGCATAAAAATAATCCGCTTCATTTTGGAACGCTTGCAAAGCCGCTATAAGAGCTTCTACGTTGCCTTTAATCACGCTATAAACGCCTATAAGCTCACTATTTATATCATTGACGAAAGCGGTTTGGGGCTGTAAACTAAAAAGCATAGCCCCACCGCCGACAAACGGTTCACAGTATGTAGTTATCTTTTGGGGGAGCAAAGGCGTTAAGGTGTCTAATAGTTGACGCTTGCCACCAACCCATTTTAGAACGGGAGCCACCAACTTGTTTTTTTTCATATGGGCGTAGCCCCCTTTCACTCCTTAAATTATACTTACTATTATATTACAAACACAAGCAAAACGCAATGCCCCGGGAAAGAAAATTTTTAGCGTCGGCAGGTATCGTTTATAAGCGTCAAGCGAGATAAAATATCGTGATACAATCGGCTAATAAGCGTCAAATACAGAATTAAACAGGCTATAAACCTTGATATTACAGGGTTTACGACCTGTAATATTTAGTCCTTCTCGAAGCGGCGTTCAATTCCCTTGTCCTTGAGCTGGATGATGGTCTGGAGCGAGCCGGACGAAGAGGCTGGCCGACTTCGTGGCGATGAGGCCGATCTTTCCTCCCGATGTGTCGGCGACCATCTTCTTGAAGCCCTCGCGCTTGGCGGTGGAGGCCGCCGAAATGCCCTCGTTGATATAGACGCAGACGAACTCCCAACTCTCTTGCTCCATGATGTATAACGATTTTCATACAATGTTCCTTTTTAGGGCTTGATTATCCATTGAGCGGTTCGAAATGCCGATAGCAATCGCACTCGCTGTATAATCAAGCCCTAAAAAGGCAGTTTCCTATGAAAATCCGTATGCTTAATGCAGTATTCGACCTGCGTCCTCGCAACTCGTCGTAGCCAGTCGAGATACTTGTGTATGCCGCCACGCGGCGTTTGCGCTGTTGGTTAATCAGCGCAGCGGTGAAACGGCTGAATGCGGCGGGTATCATCGCGGTTGGTTTTTTCGTGCACATTCCTCCTTCTGTCTGTTGTTCCAGTCAAAGTTCTTGGCGCAACTTGCTTTCATAAGTTATACTGCTTTTCATATAAACCCCTATGACGCTACGCTTCACCGCCAAGGGTGAAAATATTAAGTCATTTGTGTAATTGAGGCATGGACAAATGTCCATAAGATGTATTTTCGTACTAAACTGCCTTTTTTGGAGCTTGATTATACAGTGAGTGCGACTGATATCAGCATTTCGCACTCGCCGTATAATCAAGCTCCAAAAAAGTAACATTTGATGAAAAGCAGTATAGCTCTGCTTCTGTCGGGCTTCTCTGCATACCATCGTCCTTCTTTGTCGCGAAATTTAGCTGTACACTCCAAGCGGGGGCGCTCAGGCGTCCAGCAGTCAGTCTTCTCTGTGAACCGTAATTCCCAGACCTTCGTTATACTGCTTTGCATCAGTGCCGAGTCCATTATGAAAAATGGATGTATTTATAGATGCGGGAGCGCTGGTCAGATTTCAAGATTGATTTTGAAATATATCAATTTAAGGCAGCCATTTGGATCCAGCAAGCCGCTTGCGGCTTGCCCGCCGGGCGGGGCGCACCCTTCCCTTGGGAACTGAGACCTAAAATCGAAGATTCATACATTTAAAGCGCTGTTCTTTGCATTCCGAGCTATGCCCCCGCCTCAATTCCCAGCTGGGCGCCTGAAAAAACAGGAGGGCCTACTGAATCGGATTCTTCGCGGCGCAGGAGGATGGGAGAGCGGGGAAGGCTGAATTTCAGCATTTCGCCGCAGTCTTTTGGGGCGCGGTTGACCGCTTGGATCGCCTCGGAGCGTCGGCGGGGCGGCCGCAGAATGCAGTGCGCCTTCATAGCCTTAGGATTCTTGCTGAATCTATGGGCGGGATGCAACTGCATTTTCTGGTTCTTGAAGCCCTCACTCCCAGCCGGGCGGAGATTCCAGCCGCCATGCGCTTGGACGGCATTGTTATATTAGCTGTGTACAGAAATGCTAAACTCCCCGGCTTCTTCATGCATACTCAGGCGCATTCAAGCCTTGCGGGGGATTGGTCGCCCTCCTTCTCCCTTTTGAAGATGGCTTGCCTTTCGCCCTACCCGCACACGCCCTTGGCTTCGCAGATCTTCTTCGCCATTGAGGGGCTTTTCCGCTCTGCAACTCAGCTGTGCAACTGCGGCCGCGTTTTTCAATGAAGTCAGCCTGGCTCGCAGGCCCGCTTGTCCCCGGACGCCTCCTCCACCTTTCCGGGATCTGCGATGCCGTAGCAGCTTTGCTTTCCTCCGCAAGCTTCCACCGCGCGATTCTCTCTTTGAAGTTCAGATTTTTTCGGCGGCTTTCGCCTTTTGCCCGCATCTTTCTTCTCCGCCGAGATTTTCTTCGCCGGCCCGGCTTCCTCCCTCGTACGGCGCTTTCTGGCGCGGAAGCTTTCCGATGCGGCGATCTCGGCCTCTTTTTTCCGCTCTTTCCCTTTCCGTGCCTTCGCCCATTCGCTGCCAGGAGCCAAGCTGGGCTTTTTGCTTTCGACGAAAACCGAACCCAGGGAAACGACTGTTTTGTCGAATACCGCCAGCTTCGCTTCCAGCGCCCGGTTGCACTGAAAGGCCGAGTTCAAGCTCCCTTCGCCGTCGCGGCGCGCTATAGCGGGACCGTGGGCTCCCATGCGCGCGCAGGTTGAATTGAGGCATGCGGCGCCTATAAGAATTTAAACGCAATTTCCGGAAGCTCCTTGATTTTTCTTGTCCTTCAGGCCCGCCGGCCGCAGGCCATTCCCCTTTGGAGGGAAGGCATAAAATCGACATGATAACCATGCACGGCAAAACCGTCTTATATTATGGGTTGGATGCTTCCGCAGATCCTCAATCTCTCCAGGCTTTCCAAAAGCATGGGGGAGCTGCGCGCCGAGTATGATCTTCGGATCCCCGCCATGGATCCTCCAGGGATTCGCCCAAAGTCTTGATTTGCCGGGACTTTTTCCATAGCTGGAGCCTCTCCAGCTACTCCTGGCCCCTCCAGCGGGCGCTCCATTTTCGCAGCGCCCGCTTGCGCTCCGCCTTGCAGGCGCATTGAACCAGGGCTTCAGCTCCGGGCGGCCTCCCTGCCATCGCCGGCCGCGCCGGCGCAGTTCAAGCGTATGATGGCAGATTTTTCAAGCTTTGAGTGCATCAGTATTGACTGCAAAGCGGTATATTTCCATGCCGTCCCTTGTCTGAAACACAAGTCGGATGCCTTCATATTCGGTAATCCGCTTGAACTGTTAAGCGAAAACCTCCTCTTCCCATTCGTCAAGTCCCAAAACCTCGGCGCAGGCGAAGCTCTTCCTGCACTTGGCGCACTTGACTACGCTCGTCAAAGCCTAGATCGGAAGTGCGGGTTGGCGAGCGCGCCGAGTTGCCTGCGCCTTTCCATCTCTTCCTTAGCGCACTCGAACGTGGCCATGTCGATGATGGCTTCGTGCATATCCGGCACGAAGTACTGAGGCAACTCATGTCCCCTGTAAGACCTGTTGCAGTTCTTTCAGCGTCGCGCTTTTGACTCCGCTTGCCTGAATGTGCTTGACAAGCACTTCCTTGTTCGTTTCGCAACATAATCCTGCTGGCCTCGTGTGAACGCCGGGCTTGCCTGTGGCTTCATATAAACCGTGCGCCAAGACGCATTTGCCTCTGCCAGCATGCTCGATGACGCCAATTTCAAGCAACTGCTTCAGCCAGTCTCGCAGGTTCTAGGCCATCGGCTTCTCGTGATTTTTTGGATCTTGATTATACAGCGAATACGAAATGCCGATATCAATCGCACCACTCAATGGATAATCAACAAAAAAGGAACATTTGATGAAAAGCGGTATACATCCTGCATGATGAACTTTCTCATCATTGTCGGAATCGGAGCCAGTTCCTCTGAAAACTCAACATCGGCGGTCGCAGTGGCTGGAGGTGCTGGTTTATGTACATGATAGCTGGGTCTCAGGGCGTCCCCTCCCGCGCCAAGGGATGCGGTTCCTGGCAAAGAAGACTCTCTGCTGAGCCTATTGGGCGCTTATCGCAAGGAAGTTTTTGAATGTTGAGTCTCTTGGATTGGATAAGAAATTCCCAAGATTTCTAGAGAATATTAACTCATAATTATGTAATTTAAATACTTATTAACCATGGACTAATCTCAATGATTATGTTATACTAATTTGCAGTCAAATGTACTATTTTAAAGCTTGATTGTCCACTTACAAGGGCTAAATGACGATACCTGCATTTCTTACTCACTGTATAATCATATCCTCTGATGTCTGAAAATTCCAACTGCCAGGCGATTTAGAATCCGCTGGATGCGCTAAGGCAGGCTGATTCTACTTTAAGGAAATTGACGCGCAACCAAGAATAAGAGGCAAGGCGCTTGTCCAAATTCTTCAATACAACGGGATCCTGCTTTCCCGAATTGCATTATATGGCGGACATTATGAAGCCTTTCTGGGATTCCTGGGCGGCTTGAGGGACAGGTGGCTGAGCAGGACGACGGAGCCGGCATTCCAAAGCGTCATCCTCGCCGGCGTTCACGACATCAGAAGCCTGAAGCTCAGAATTAGGCCTCGTCAGAGAGCAAGCGCAACAGCCAGGATGCATGGGCTGTGGAACATCGCGGCGTACTTCATTGTGGACATGAGCCTCAGCCAAAGGAAATCTCGTCAATGCTCAAGGAGTATGAGGATGATCATGTAACCTGGATGGACATAGGCTTCATCAGCGCGGAGCTGCGCCGCCTGACCTCCGGCTGCCCGTTCCTTGTGTCGAGGATGCGCCAGATAATCGACGGGTCTGTGGCGGCGGGGCAATTCCCCAGCCTGGAATCCGCATGTACGCAAGAAGGGCTGGACTGCGCCTTAAAATCGCTCACAGACGAGAAGAACGCCCTTTACGACGACATGGCGGAGAAGCTCTCCGATTTCCCCGATCTCAAGCGCATGCTCCAGAACATCATCTTCTCAAAGGAAGAATACAGCTTCAACCCGCTGGATGAGAACATCGTTGTCGGGTTGACATTCGGCTTGAGAACCGCAGGGGATCCGTGGCAATTTCAAACAGAGTCTTCGAAAGGGTGCTGTTCAAGCTGTTCCTGGTCGAAGATAGGTTCAGCAGCCAGCTGATGGGAACCGCTTTCGCGGATTCCAGCCAATTCATCGTAAACGGCATGCTGCATACGGATCTTGTGATGGAGAGGTTCCTGGATGGGTTCACATAGGATGCAGAGGCGACCAGCCCAGGTGTACGCCGAGGTGGATGAGAGCTTCCTGGAGGAGCAGGGCAGGAGGATATTCACGGCCTTCCAGTTGCCGATAATAAACGGGAAGGGGAACATGTACATCGAGTCCCAGACCCAGGACAGGATGGATCTGGTGGTCGACTACTACCTGGCCGAGTGATTCGTCGTGGAGCTCAAGATATGGCGGGGCAGCGCCTACAACTAGAGGGGCGGGGAGCAGCTGTTCGGTTGCCTGGATCACTTCTCGCTGGATAAGGGCTGCCTGCTGAGCTCTCATTTAAATAAGAGCAAAAAGCCGTTTAAGCATGAGAGCAGCTACCAGGGAAAGAGAATCCTTGAAGTTGTATACCGCTTTTCATCAAATGTTTCCTTTTTTGGAGCTTGATTATCCATTGATGCCTGTATAATCAAGCTCCAAAAAAGCAGTTTTCTATGAAAAGCAGTATAGTATAACGCATCATAGACTTGCAGCAAGGCTGGCTGACTCTAGATCCCCCGAAACTGCAATGCCTTTCTTCATTATTAGCTGAAGCCTTCTTGGATTCGGCTCAGCCTTTGAAGAGAACGTCTAAAATGCCGAAGGCTTTGAAGCTCTTTGAGTTTCAACAATGCCTCGATTCTCCTATTCTATCGCTTCTCCGAAAAGCCTCGATCGTACTCGGCTTGAAAAGGCGCTATAATCAAGGGCAATTATGGCAATAGACATTAAATGCGTCGATTATAGAATCTGCCTTTATAATGCGCATTCAATATATACCGATTTTCATTCAATGTTCCTTTTTGGCGCTTGATTATCCATTGAGAAGGTGTATAATCAAATGCCGATTCGGCATTTCGCTCTAGCTGTATAAATCAAGCTCCAAAACAGGCGCTTTCGTATGCAAATCGTTTATGTACTTTCGCCAAGGATTCCAATCAGTTATGCTGTTGCCTATCGGAAAGATACGATTTCGCCTACAGATCATTCAGTTCTTCTATGGATGATCCTCCTATAAAACCTCTGCATCGTCTGAGCTTCAGTATATGTTCCAGACGAAACTTATAGCCGCTTTCTTTGACTGCTGAAAACTCATGCGGAACAAGCGGCAGAACTTCGGTGTCTTATAGATTAACACGAAGGAGGCGTTGAAAAATGAAATGCCCGAAATGCGGCGCTGAAATGGAAAGCGGCTGGATTCAGGGAGGCCAACGAATAATTTGGACTCCGGAGAAGCACATTTTATCTCTGATCCCGCGCAGCGACGGGAGGGATATTGAGTGGAAAAGGAGCTACTTCGCCATCCCAAGCGCGGAAGCGCATTGCTGCAGAGGTTGCGGCTTTATTCTTATGCCCATGGCGTCTAGGGAAACCGGCAATGGATAAACTCTTTCAACCGTATTCGACCATATTTATCATGCGCCTGACAGGGGTATTCGTTATTATGGCGCGGCTGCCGCTGAAAAAAGTTGCAACAAGGCTTGATAAGCCAGCAGGACTTCTTTAATAAGAACGTTGCGAGTGAAGATTTGTCAGATTATTATTGCTTCGTAACGGTGACTTTGCATATAATAAAAGCTATTTGAGCGATTACGACTACGGCGCGTTTAAGTGCCTGACCAACTACGAAAGTGGAGTTGCTTCGCCTTTATACATCTGTTTTTCAGTTATGCGCTTGAGGAGGTGCTCGGCAAATGAGCTAATAAACAATTTATGGTGAAGCTGTACGGGAAATCAAGAATGCGATTTTACAGAGCCGCTATCGCGCTGCGAGTCTGGCTAATAAAGAAATGTTGGCTCTTTATTACAGCATAGGCCGCTACGTTTCTGATAATTCGCGCTCAGGAAAATGGGACTCCGGTGCGATTGAATCCATATCAAAGCAGCTTCAACAAGAGTTGCCCGGATTGCGAGGTTTTTCTGCGTCAAATATGAAAAACATGCGCGGGTTCTTTGAATCGTGGTCAACTGTCCTGGAATCAAATCGCCAGTTGATAATGGCGATTTAAGAAGAAACTGTTGAGAAAAATAAAAAGTTTCCGTCTATATCAGCTGAGATTATAATTCGCCAGTTGGCGACCGGCGAATTGACAGCAGATGATCAAGAAGCATTTTTAAAGGTTGGATTTACCCACCATAATGAAATTTCAGCAAAATGCAAATCTCCATAAGAACGCTGGCATTATATCCGCCGATGGGTCTCTGAGTTCTGGACAGTGGCGTCTTTGAAATCTCACATCAGGGCGGATGAGTATTCTCGTACTGGAACACTTCCCAACAACTTTCAGTTGACCATTCCGGATGAAAGACAAGCAGCCTGCGCGGTTCGTGCTTTCATTCCCTAGGATTTTGGAATGCCAAAATGAAGTTAGCGTTGCAAGTTGACTTGCTTTATTAAAATAGGATTGTCTTTTCAGCTTTTTTGAGAGGCTTTCGTTAAATAAGTTCAATTTATGCTTTGAATTACGCAAAATAAAACCTTACATTTTAAAATATATAAATTGCTGCATATCAGGTTTGGTTGATATCGCCAAGAAAATCATGGCCGACAGCCATCTGGATTCCCTGATGCGGCTGTTCACCGCAGAACTTGAGGATCGCGTCCGAAAGCGCCGCAACGCCTGTATAAAAGCCGCCATGCTTGACATTCTCAAGGCATTTTAGAAATACACTTTCGTGGATGTCACGCTCCACGGCTCTGAGCGCGGACGATATTTAAGCCGCAACCTTCGTTCCCCGCCGCGAGAACCTCATTCTTTACGGAAACGCCGGAGCTGGCAAGTCGCATATATCCATAGCCGCAGGCGTCGCAGCTGCGTCGCTGGCTTCCGGACGGCGTACCTATTTGACCGAGCACGATGGGGTTGTCCCATGGACGTGGTGGAGCAACAAGGAGATCAGGCATAACCAAGAAGCCACGAAGGAGAGTATTGCCTTATTCGGTGCGGCGCATGTTTTTGTCCGCCAAAGCCAGAAAGACTGATCCAGCGTGTTTTAACAATTGGCTCTAACCCAGGCGACATCGTTCTTGACAGTCTCCTAGGATCTGGTTCTGGTACAACAGCCGCCGTTGCTCATAAAATGGGAAGGCGTTGGATTGGCATAGAACTCGGCGAACACTGCTACACTCACTGCCTACCACGCCTCAAAGCCGTTATTGACGGTGAGCAAGGCGGCATCAGTAAAAAAGCCCAGTGGCAAGGCGGCGGCAGGTTCAAGTTCTATGAACTCGCACCGACGCTTATTGTAAAAGTCTAGAATGGCTTTGAGATTATCTCCGACCAATACGACCCGACGATGCTTGCAGCAGCCGTCGCTAAGCTGTGCGGCTACCGCTTCGCGCCACGCTAAGTCAATCCCTATATCCAGGGCGTGAACAACGTGGGTGGTTTTATCTTAGTAACCACCAGTACATCACCGTTCAGATGCTTGGAGAGATTGCAAATCGCTTCTTAGACGCGCAGTCGCTGGTCATCTGCGCGTCGGCGTTCCAAGTCGGGATAAAAAGGATAGCTTTTCGAACATTAAACTCCTCAAGATACCGCATCTGTGCTTTCCAAGTGCGAGTACTGCGCGAACGACTATAACCACTTATTAAGCTAATTAAAGAGGAACGACTTGCGTTTAGGCTTTCCTCATCCTAGATTCGATGAAAATGACTTGCACACTCATGGAGGCTTGTCTCCCTCCTATTCTCTGGGATATCTACATGCGCATCAACAGTGTGATTTTACAAAACACACGCATTGCATGCGTCAAACGAATTGCGACAACCCAAACTATACCTACTGGCAGTTAAATAAGCCGATTTTAGAGTTTGATTATTAATAGAGACTCTGAATAACCAATATTCAAAATCTGAACTTCATAAGCAAATCAGAACACAAATTTGTCTGCAAAAATGAACGCAACTTCGGGGGCCGCGCAATCTGCTGGCAATAATTGCCAAGTAGGGTGTTGCGCCTAAAGTTGAATTGTACAGGCTTCTATGGATAATCAAACTCCAAAAAAGGAACAATTGATGAAAATCGGTATAGAAGGTAGCGCCACTGGAAGTGCCGCCTGTGTTCGGCGCTGCGTCGCGGGCGTTCAAAGTTCCTCCGTCCTTCACTTGCGCTTAAGATCTGCAAGCCATAACAAGAGCTTGCCAGCATAGACAAATGTACTCCCGACTATAGCCGCTTGTCAGTAGGCCAAGGAAGCGGAGCTGACAACGCCATGAGAACAGAGGCGTTGTTCGTCGCCAGAAGCCAGGATCAGGACAATATTGCTCTGTACGCCGCCGGCCGGTATCGCAAATGCTGCGGCAAGTTGCTCGGTCTAGCCGATTTCGCATACAGTTGGCTGAGAAATGCAACTACATTTTGCAGAGATTTCATATTTTACTCCTTTTCGACCTCTTAAGGGGACAGGGCAATGGGGCAAGACGCATGCCCATCTTGGCCGAGCCCTTGCCCTAGAAGATATATCTGTTGTTCGTGGAGCATAGGGATGCATTTTGCCGCTTGCGGAAACAGTGAACCAGGCAGGACGTAAACGCCTTCGCTGTCCTCTGCGGGCGTTTCACGGCTGGGACAGTTAAAATCAGAAGCGCGCTCAATCGGATTTGACGCCGAGGGAGAGATAAATTTCTACTGGCTGAAGAAGGCCTAGCAGTTTGCGAAATCCACTTCGAAAAGCTTATACGGCAAACTGGAGTTCCAAGTACTAATTTGCTGAAAAAGTTTCTGAAAAAGTCTTGATAATATATTAAAAAATGTTATGCCGCCACATCCGTCTCGGCGAAATACTCGAATTTCTCGGCCAAGTCTCCGGCCGGCCGCTCGCCGTCCCGCGCTCGAACGGCGACAGGCGTTGAATCTTGCGGCCTTCTACGCTGCACTTGCATTGATCCATAAGGATCCGCTCCTTCATTTTTGGCTGGCAAACTAAATGATGCCGTGTTTCCCTATGGATTTCTACTGGCTGTATCTGTTGTGCATTTCATTTTACAACTCCTAATGTGCATTTTGAAAAATCACAAAATATCTAACAGTATAAACGTGACTTTTGAAATCAGTCTTAAAATTAATTGTAAAAAGTGTATAACAATCCAAGCGGCAAAGTCTGCATTATAGTTGCAATTCAGTTC
>JAISZB010000037.1 GCA_031269465.1 Clostridiales bacterium
TCAGCTGTAAAAAACTCAAGCCTTTAGAGAAGCGCAAAACAATATTGACGGAAAGGAGCATGCGGCTTCCTCCCCATGCCTAAAGGCGGGGGTATCCGCCGCATAACAACTCTGATGAACAAGTCGTCTATGCTCTGGTTTGGATGCGTGCGATTTTCCGTCACTCTGAGAGGAGTTGTCGAAAATGCTGTCTTGAAGGTCGGCGATGCGGACTCAATTGCAATGCAAAGCTGCTGCGACCGTCAATAAGTCCCATGCTTTGCGACAAAACTGCCGCCTTGCGTGAAGGCAGGCTGCCGAGGCTAACTTTGAGCTTATGGATATCAGCTGCCTGGAGAGGCAAGTGGCAATATGAGGCGTCAACATGGCGGTTGATACGAAGCGTACCCATGAAGATAAAGATCCTATTCGCAAATATACTGATTTGCATATGAATACGCCTATTCAGGTGCTTTACTGCACAGGCGGCGGCAATATTGCCTCTCTGTAGTCAAATGCACCTATTTTGGAGCATGGCTGTCCACTGAGACCCTTTACAGTCATACTCCAAAATAGGCATTTTCATATGCAAATAAGTATATATCAATGGTCTTAGCTTCATGGGGGATATAGCAATAATCGTTTAGCAGTGCATTCTGTAGTTGCAGATAATTCGCGTATTCGAAGATTTAATCCACTATAATACACGTTAAATTCTTAGTAACTCCTAATGTGCATTTTGAAAAATCACAAAATATCTAACAATGTAAACGTGACTTTTGAAATTAAACTTTAAATTAATTGTGAAAAGTGTATAACAATCCAAGCAGCAAAGTCTGAATTTTAGTTGCAATTCAGTTCAATATACTTGAAAAGCATAGACTGTTGAAAATATTTCTACTAGATCGAAAAATGCACATTAGGAGTTAGTAATACAACATCTTATCGAATTCCTTACAGAGCATTGCAAATTGAATGTATCGATAGTTGCTTTAATAGAAGTACCTCTAGATATCAACCCTTCTAAAGCATCTTTTGCTCCAGCATTTAAATGTTCTGATCTAACTGTTATCTCTATCATATTTCCTGTAGAAGTTGGTACCTTTTTAAATAAATCAAAGCCGTCATCAACAGTAGTATCAAACACTTTTCATTTTCATAAAATTTTGAATCTGGGTATCCAAAGTCATCGCTTATTTTAAATCTATCAAAGAATAAATAAGTAAACCTACCTGTAGATGTTCTCCGCGAATGGATAATGCACGGAGAAATGGTCATCTGCGGCACGAACATATGGTTTGCTGACGAAGCCGTGCCGCCGGTTATCGGCGATAGCGTCAGGCTCTGCGCAACTGTCCCGACAGGCAAGGAAGCGGCGGCTATATTTGACGCTCTTTCTGCGGGCGGCGTTGTCACGCTGCCGCCGACCGAGACGTTTTACAGCGTGTTCCACGCATCCGCAGCGGACAAATTCGGCGTAAACTGGAACGTAGTGGCGGAAGAAGCTCCGCAGAGGTAAAGGAGGCGCGTTATGCCGGATTTTACAGCGGAAGATTTATCGGAGGCGTACCGTTCGCTGCTGTCAACGCTCCATTAGTGCGAGAAAGTGCTTGAAAGTGAAAAACTCCCGCAAGCGCAGCGAACGCTGACGGAACGCCGCGTCGCCGCGCTGAAAATCGCGCTTGAGTTGATTGAGCGGGAACAAAGAAACGCTTAAATCTTTCTATCAGATACAATGCACGGTATCCACAAATAATAAACATTTGGAGGTCTTACGATGAACAGAGCATATCCGTTTTTTATGTTCACTAACTGCAAGGCTGAGGAAGCGATTAACCTGTACGCTTCGGCGTTCAATGATGTGAAAATCGAGCGGCTTGGACGGTGGACGGGCGATAATCCAATGGGTCCGGCCGGTAAGGTGCAAAGCGTGTTGTTCACTATCAAGGGCGCGACTTTTAGATTTATGGACTCGGAGGGTCACGCGCACGGTCTTACGCCATCCACTTCCATATTCGTAAACTGCGACGATGAAGCGGAACTTCGCAAAGCGCACAAAATGCTGACGGAGGGCGGGTTTGAGCTGATGGAACTCGGCGAGTATCCGTTCGCTAAGCTATATTCGTGGGTGCAGGACAAATTCGGACTGGCTTGGCAACTGTCGCTTACGTAAATCGAGGTGAAATTAAAATAAAATCTTACCGCAAATAACCGCGTTTCAGCACAGTGGATAAATTGAGAGAATATTTTTCAAAAACCCTATTGACTCTGCCACAATGTCAAGGTGTACGATGATATTGCAATCCGGAATTGCAAGAATCGAGGTGAGTTTGTTTGTTCAAAATCGGCGAGTTTTCAAAGATGGTGCGGGTGTCGGCGCGAATGTTGCGCTACTACGAGCAGAACGGCTTGCTTGTCCCCGCCGAGGTAGATCGTTTCACGGGCTACCGTCTTTACAGCGCGGCTCAAATGCCCTTGCTGTCGCGCATTACGCAGTTGCGCGATATGGGCTTTGGCGTGGAGGAAATCAAAACGCTGCTGCCGCGCTTTGATGATTACGCCGTACTGCGCGAGGCTCTTGAACAAAAAAACCGAGAGGTGCAAGCCTCAATCGCCGCCGAACAGGACAAGCTCGAAAAAATCGCCGCGCTATGCGGCCAACTTGAAAAGGAGCGTGTCAATATGGTTTATGATGTCGAACTGAAATCCCTGCCTGCCGAAAAGGTGTTGTCATTGCGGGAGATAATCCCCGCGCCGGACGAAGAACCGGCTCTTTGGGAAAAACTCGCGGCGTTTGTCGAAGCGAACGGCATATCCGCCGCCGTGTGTGGGTACTCCATTTACCACGACGAAGGTTTTAAGGAAAGCGACGTGGACGTGGAAATCGCTGTGAGCGTCCCGAAATTCGGAGCGGAGCAGGGCAATTTCCGCTACAAGGAATTGCCCGCCATTCCGCAAGCCGCTACAATTCGCTTTTCCGGCCCCTACGACGGCTATAACGCCGCTATGGAGAAGCTCGCCGAATGGATTGAGCAAAACGGTTACGCGTTTGACGGATCCATTCGCGGGCTTGCAATCAAGTCTTTCGCGAATGCTGCAAGCCCGGAGGAATTTCTGACGGAGTTGCAGGTACCCGTGAAAAAGGCTTAACCCAATGTGAATCGCGGGAGAGGGGAATCCTTCTCCCCGCAGTACAAACGCTCCTAACTATCTCAAACAGCGATAGTTAGGAGCGTTTTGCCAACATAAAATCGCGATTTGGAGGTAAGCCATTGGATAACTTGACCGAAATGCTCAAGGGCGTGTTGGAGGGCTGCGTCCTCGAAATCATCAGTCGAAGGGAAACCTATGGATACGAAATTACGCGGACGCTGAACTCGCTGGGTTTCGACGACGTGGTGGAGGAAACGGTGTACACTATCCTTTTGCGGCTTGAAAAGATCAAGCTCGTGGAGATTCAGAAAAAGCCGTCCGATATGGGGCCTCCGAGGAAGTTTTTCACGCTCAACGGCGCGGGGCGCGCGGAACTGCGGCGGTTCTGGGAAAAATGGGATTTCGTGTCATCGAAGCTGAACCAATTAAAGGAGGGAGAGGCAAATGTCTGATTATTTCGACAATATTTCAACATCAAAAAATTTACGGAAAGCAAGCGCGAGTACAAGCGGCAAATGGCGAGGGTTGACGCGTTGCCGGAGGATTACCGGTTCGTATTCAAGGAAATTCAAAAGCATATGTGGATGTTCGCGGGCGACGATGCGGCGAGCGTCTGCGGCTTTGACGTTGTACGCAGAGCTGAAAAAGTACGCGAAAACATCAGCTTGACCGGACAATTCGCCGCCGTTGACGGCATACTGACCGGGCGCGAAAATCTTATTTTGATTGCCAATCTGCGCGGCGTTCCGAACCCGGCGCAGATTGCCGACAAAATCGCAATCCTGCACGACGGGAAAATCATCGCGAACGGTACGCTTGACGAACTCAAAAAACTGTTCCCGCCCGCAAAAACCGAATACATCGAAAAACAGCCGGCATTGGAGGAAATATTCCTCGCAATCATCGGGAGGGGGTAAAAAAAGATGAAAAGTAAAACAATGGTGCTGTTCGGGCGTTTGATGAAGCACATTATACGCAGCCCGGATACGATTATCACGGTCGCGATTATGACGATTGCAATGATGCTGCTGTTTGTCTATGTGTTCGGCGGCGCAGTAAAGTCGAGTTTAGGCGCGGGAGTGAATTATGTGAATTGCCAGCTCCCCGGCATTTTGCTGATTGCGATTGCGTCCGGCATCGCCTACACCGCGTTTCGGCTGTTCGGGGATATGGAAAATGGCTTGTTCGCGCGGTTTAACGCTATGCCTGTCAAACGCTCGTCGATGCTGTGGGCGAATGTTCTGACCTCGCTTGTGTCAACGATGTTTACCCTCGCAATCATCTCTCTCGCGTCGCTCTTGATGGGCTTTCGCAGCGGCGCGGGGATTTAGTCGTGGTTCGCGGCCGCGGGAATACTCGCGCTGTTCACGCTTGCGCTGACATGGGCGGCGGTCATTCCGGGACTTACGGCGAAAAGCGTGGAGGGCGCGTCCGCGTTCTCATACCCGCTGATTTTCCTGCCAATGCTCAGCTCGGCGTTCGTTCCGACTGAAACGATGCCTAAAATCCTGCGCGTATTTGCGGAAAATCAGCCCGCGGCCTCCATTGTGGAAACGATACGCGGTCTGCTCGGCGGCGGCGCGGTCGGAAACGAAATATGGGTCGCGCTCGCGTGGTGCATAGGTATTACGATTGCGGCGTATTTGTTTGCGATGAGAGCGTATAATCGTCAGGTTGGATAAAAACCGGGCAGACTACAGCTTGCGCTGTTATACTCAATTATCGGAGGGATATTTATGTCAACACAAAGCTTCGCAGGGCGGCCTTGTACGCTATGGTGAGAATCGTATAATATGCGAGAGAGGAATTCAAAATGACGGCAATCGAAATCAATATGATAGTCGCCGGCAGCGTCAAGGCGGCGGCGCTCTATGAGCGCGTGTTCGGCGCGGAAAATGTAGAGGTCGCAAACCAAGGCAAAGGTTCGAGCGAATCGTTGTTCAAGCTCTATGGGATACAGTTCCACTTGCTTGACGAGAACCCAGATTACGGTATGATTGCCCCAAAAGACTGCGACAGCAAGCCTTTCGGCATGAATGTCACAGTGCCTGACATCTCGGCGGTTCACAATTCGGCTATGGAAAATGGGTTTGCGGAGATAAAGCCGATAACCGAAATGCCGGGTATGGGCTTGCTAAACTGCGTACTGACCGGCCTGTATGGCTTCCCGTGGGCCGTGCATCAGGTAAAAGACAATGGTTGTTAAATCCACAACGGAAATATTCGATTCTCTGGCTGCCGGATGCGACACGCCGGAACGAATAAAAATATCCGGAATAATCGCAAGCGAAATCCGGTGGCGTGCAACCGCCGCCAGGAGAAAAACCGTCATAGGCTACGGCTGCGGGACAGGGCTTGTGGGCTTTGCGCTCATGGAGTTGTGGGGGCCTGTCATTTTCGTTGACGTTTCGGCGGAGATGATAAAGCAGGTTCGGCGAAAAATTGAGAATGCGGCAAAGGCCGCTGCGCTGCGCGCTGATTTTTCGGCCGGCATTCCTCCGGGGTTGCAGGCTGACGACATTATCATGGCGCAAACGCTGCTCCATATCAAAGATGTGCGGCTCATCCTGTCGCGCTTGCATGACGCGCTCCGCAATGAAGGCCGCCTGTTTACCGCCGATTTTGACAAGAATGGAAATGTCGTCTCCGATATGGCGCATAACGGCTTCGCGCAGGCAGAATCGCTCAATGAAGTTTTCGCGTCCGGATTTGCCGGGGCGGAGGCAAAGACTTTTTATCACGGCAAGGGGATATTTATGGGCGGAGACGCGTCGATGTTTATGCTCGAAGCGCAAAAGTGAGCGCCGCCGTCAGGAAACGAGGTTAATGAGCCATGCGAAAATTCATAGCCCTGCTACGCGGCGTGAACGTGGGCGGCAACAACAGGATAGCGATGACGGAACTGAAAACCGCTTTTGCGGGAGCGGGGTTTTCCAATGCCCTGACATACATCAACAGCGGCAACGTGATTTTTGATAGCGAAACCGCTGACGAATCCGCAATCACCCGACAATGCGAAGAAGCGATAGAAGCCCGTTTCGAGCTGAAAATCAGCGTTTGCATTATCTCGGCGGCGGATTTGATTGACGCGGTGAACAACGCCCCGCCGTGGTGGAACAACGACCCGGAATTCAGCCACAACGCCGCCTTTGTCCTGCCTCCCGCCACAGCGTCGGGGGTAATCGCCGCAGCAGGCGAAATAAAGCAGGAAAACGAAAACCGGGATTCCTTTGGGCGCGTGATTTTCTGGTCGGCGCGGAAAGAGGCGATTTCCCGGACGCGTTGGTCAAGAATCGTGAGCGTCAAAACAGCCTATAACCATATGACTGTCCGCAACGCGAATACAGTGATGAAATTATTTGAGATGGCGAGGCAAAATCAGTGAATGGAGAAAATGCCGCGATGGGTGCGAACACTCCAAGTCCACCGAGTTGAAAAAATATGCGCGTGCGGATTGTTGGTATTCGTGTGCGCCGCGACTATAAACTGGTGCCGCCCTCGCGTCCATCGCATAGCGAGGTCGTACCCGATTTTCAACGCCTGTTCCGCCGTAACCTCCCCCGGCTCGAACGATTGCCGAATCTGATAACCGATTACGTCGTGCCTACCCTGATTGCGCCCGATGCACTGTTCGTACAGAGTTTTCGATAGCAAAAACTCGCTTTCAGCCGTCATCGGGTCGCACTCATACGCGGCGGTCAGCTGGCCGTTGTCGGGATTTTTTGCGTAGTCAATCGTCTGCTTCAACCCCGCCGATATGCTACTAGAGTTAGAGCGGTGAACAGCTTTCATCCATGTTGTAGCCATTCACTTTACCTCCCCGATAATCGTGTTCAGCTTTTTCATAATCTCGTCCTGCTGCCGCCAGATTTCCTCTTGCCCCGCTTTGATTTCGTCGAGGTCGGAGGCGTAGACGTTGCCGATCGCGTTCACGGCCCGATCTGAGGTGTGACCGTGATTTCCGGCGAATTGTATTCGCCTTGACGCACGACCACAAAAAATTAACCGAGCGGATAATAATCGCTCGGTCTGATGAAGCGCGGTCGCGTTTGGAGCGCGGCGCGGGCAATGTTTATTACGATGAAACACACTCTCTCGGTTCGTTGTTGCTCAACTTCTAAACTTTTTAACGTATATCTAATATATTATCTATTGAATCTTTTGAAATACTAAGAAAAAAGTTGCACTCTAAATGGCAGGATTTTTGGGAATCCCTATCCCTCAGCCAAAAAGGCCAATATCATCCTAAGATATATGACCTGGCCTTTTATTTTATCTTAATTAGTAGCTACATCGGTCAGTGTGTTGAAACTTAAAAGTCCTAAGGCGAAAATAAGTATTAACAGAAAAAAAGTTAAAACAGAAATGACGGCTCCTATCGTAAAGTTTGCGCGGATGAAATTCCGTCTAGTCAAATTTTTGTCATCAAAAGCCCAGACTATATATACTATAATTCCCACGCATGGAACGAACGATACAAGTAAAGTAATCAGCCACTGCCCTACGCTCATGACGCTCTTGCTTGATGAATCGGGTTCTCCATAATTATCCATATTAGCCCCCTATGCCATTTTGCGCCATCTTGAGAAGGATGGCTCTAAGTCCAAATAAAAGCCTTGGGCATCAATACTGTTGCAGTTCTCTGGCAAGATCCTCCCAGACAAAAAGCATTCCGGAAAATGCATATAATGCGATCGTAAGCACTATAAAAATCGCTGAAACTATCAGGCTTGCCCGGCAGTAGTTCCTTCGGTTTACGTTTCCAGGGCTGAATGCCCAGATGAAATGAAAAACAATTCCTACGCATGGAATTAACAGTATCAGCAGAGTCTTAATCCAATCGCCGTAGCTCATGATGCCGGCATCATCAACCGGCATGGGCTCCCTTTGGGGATGCTGGCTTCCATAATCGTCCATGCTGCGCCGTCCTTCTGGCTTCATTAAGCCGCAATTTTCAACAAAGCCCGCGCATTTGCTTGCAGACTCCATTGTGTATTTTAAAAGAGCTAAGAATTGATAGCCTAATTTAACTATATTGTCATTATACATTAGAATTTGATTAAGTCAATACTCATTTTCCACATTTCAACTTATATTCTGGCAAATTTAAGCTTGTTCTGAGAAAAGCATAATATTATTTGCTGACGATCATCATGGCTTGCTTTGGATAAACTGCACTGACTGAGGAAAAACTATAACGAGGATCTGCCGTTGTATTGATTTGCTTATGAACGTCCCGGTTTTGGAGCTTGATTATACAGCGAGTGAGGCGATATCTGCATTTAGCACTGCTCCATGGATAATCAAGCTGCCAAAATCAGTACATTGGACGCAAATCTTTGAAATAAAGGCGGTGATGCGCCTGGAAATGGAGGCAAGAATGGCCTCAAACAAACCTTTTTCCCTAAAAGAGCTTCTTGGGTATAAGACAGTTGCAATTCAGTGCCACGACAATCCAGACGCTGACTCTATAGCTTCAGCTTTTGGCATATTTTGTTGGCTTAAGAAAAATAGCGCCTCAGCGAAGATTATATATTCAGGACGAAGCATCATTTCCAAGGTCAATCTCTTGGAATTGATTCAAAATCTGAAAATTCCCATAGAATACGTCAACGAGCTCTCTCCTTCTGATGCGCTTGTAACAGTGGATTGCCAATACGGTTCGGGAAATGTCGCCAAATTTGACGCAGGGAAGATATTCGTCATCGATCACCACAAACCTCAAAGTGAAATAACCTCTGGAGTCATAAACTTCCATTTAGCCAGTTGCTCGACTTTAGTCTGGGACTTATTATGCCGCGAAGGTTTCGACTTCAAAGATTGCATGGAAGCGGCAACAGCCCTGTACTACGGACTCTTTTCCGACAGCGGCTGGTTTTCAGAGATTAGCCACCCTTTAGATAAAGATATGCGTGACAGCCTCTACTATGATCGCAGCCTGATTAAGAAGCTTCAATATACCAACTTGACCTTGGAGGAGCTTTCAATAGCGGGAGCGGCTCTAACCAGGTACAAAAACGACGTTCTCAGGAGATGCGCCATCTTCAAGGCTGACATGTGCGATCCCAACATCCTTGGATTCATAGCTGATTTGGCGTTGCAGGTAAATTCCATTGACGTCTGCGTCATTTACTCCATTATGACTGATGGAGTAAAATTTTCGGTAAGAAGCTGCGTGCGCGAAGTTATGGCGTCAGAATTCGCTGAATTCATATCGCGCGGCGCGGGTTGCGCAGGAGGCCACTCGGACAAGGCTGGAGGATTCTTGAGCATTTCTGGTTTGGGAGACTCTTGCGTAGAGAGCTTTTTTGATGTCAGAACCTCCAATTATTTCAACAGCTTCGATATCCTGGATGCCGCTACAGGACTGGACATGAGCCGGATGAAGCCGTATTACAAAAAAAGGGAGCCCCTTGGATTCGTTTACACCCTAGATCATTTCAAAGAGGGGACTCCGATTGTAATACGCACGCTCGAGGGCGACACCGAGGCCATAGCAGACAGAAATTCATACTTTATAATCGGCATTAGCGGAGAGGCCTATACAATCAGCAAGGAAAAGTTCAATCAGAGATGCAGGCCTGAAATCGGCCAGTATACAGGGGATTTCGAATACCGCCCCACCGCCAGGAGCAAGACCGACGGCAGCATAGTCCATCTTATGGACTATGCCAGGCGATGCACGCTTTCAAAGGAAATGCGGGTTCTGGCTATGCAACTGGCAAAAAGCGCAAAGGTTTTTACGAAAGCATATCCTGAAGGATACTTGACAGGCTGTCCAGGCGACTATGTAGTATTCAGATCAGAAGAAGAAGATATCCTTGTTGTGAGGGAGAAAGTTTTCAAGGCTGGATACAAGGAAGCCTTGGATTGAGAAGCGCAGCGTCATAGGGGTTTATATGAAAATCATTATATCAATGACCATACGGATTTTATTCAAAGCTGATTTTAAAACGCCTCCAAAGCAGCCACATTTGACCGCAATCGGAACAACCTCAAATTCAGAAAATCGCCTCCGCAAGCCTCGTCCGCCTGGGCGGACTGGCTTATATACTTATTTGCATATGCAATCGCTTATTTCAGAGCTTTATTATACAGCGTCTCTATGGATAGTAAAGCTTTGAAATAGGTATATTTGACTGCAGATCGGCATAAAATGAGAATTATCCTCCTAAAACGATACAAAACGCCAGTTCGAGCGCAGCCCAAACACACCAAAGATTTTCCCATTGAAAGACCCTGCATTTACAAAGCCTGCAGATTCAGTCCGGATATGCTCATGGCATTGAAGACAGACTCTGCAAAGCTCCTCAGCAGTGGCATTTGCCCACATTAATCTTCAGCATACCCCTAATTTGCCGCAATTTGCTGATGCCCCATCTTCAACTAGCTCCGTCGCCTTTTTGGCTTTTTCTCCCTCTATCGACTAAAACAGCCTGTTCTAATGTGGAGCGGATAATCTTGCTGCAAATGGCGCAATTGTCTGCAAATCGTATATAATATGGATCCCTCTAGAATTAACCATTCTTGAAGTTTCAATGTTAAACGTTGCAAATCAAGACTTTGTTATCAAATTGGTTTATCATTGATTATGCCGCGCCTGGAAAAAATCATTCAGGATGGACAGCGAAGAGTATATTATGATATAGTGAAAACGTTGCCATCAAGTTTTAAGCTGCGCTGCGTTTGAAGCTTCAGTCTTTCGGGACGAGTGCTGCAGCTCTTCCGCTCATCCTGCGAGAATACTGCGGCGGCAGGGCGATGTGACAGCCTTTATTCAGAAAATGAGGGCTTTTTGTCATGCATGCAGATTTGCAGCCAAACGCACCTATTTTGGAGCTTGACTGTCCGCTTTCAAGGTGCGATTGAATCGGCAGGCAAGCTCTAAAATAGGAACTTTTATAAGAGTATGGCAGGCAAAGAAGAAAAGCTTCATGAAAGCCTGAAGCGCTAAATTCGCTGATGGGAAGCTGCTTGATGCGTATATGATTGCGGCGATTTCAACATCTCGCTTATATGGCAATGATTCAAATGCATCGCTATTTGAGGGTTGGATTATCCACTTTCAAGGCGCGAAAAGCCGATATCAATCGCACTCGCTGTATATACTGATTTTCGATAGAAAACCGCCTTTTTTGGCGCTTGATTATACAGCGAATGCGAAATGCATTTCGCACCTCTCAATGTATAATCAACAAAAAGGAACATTTGATGAGAATCGATAAAATCCAGCTCTAAAACTGGTAAAATTGATGTTCATTAGCATAAACGTATGTTAAAGGTTTAAAATCACAGCTTTGCATCGGAATAAGGGCGCATTTAAAGATATACTGATTCGCATATGAAAGTTGCTATTTTGGAGCTTGATTGCCGATATCAATCTCGCCGTTAAAGCGAAAAGCCAAGCCCCAAAATAGGTGCATTTGACCGCAAATCGGTATAATGCGGCGCATCTTTGAATGCGCCCTTGCAGACAGCCGCCGGCGACGCTTATTTTACGCGTTCTGGGCGGCGTTACGGGAGGCGCGTGTATTGTTTGATTGCATGATAATCGGGGCGGGGGTTGTAGGCTGCTCGATTGCAAGGGAGTTGTCGCGTTACAATCTTGACTTATGCGTCCTCGATAAGGAAGAGGACGCCGCATGCGTTACATCCAAGGCTAACAGTGGGATAGTGCATGCAGGATACGATGCGGAGCCGGGCAGCTGCAAAGCGCTCTTCAACGCTCGCGGGCAGAGGATGTTCGAAAAGCTTTCAAGGGAGCTTGACTTTCCCTTCAAACGCTGCGGTTCGATTGTGCTGGGGTTCAAAGAGGATGACATTGCAGTTTTGAACAGCCTCATGGAGCGAGGAACTAAAAACGGCTTGGATGATCTCAGGATTATCGGCAAGGAGGAGCTCTCCTTAATTGAGCCGAATATCTCTGAAAATGCCGTTGCAGCCCTGCTTGCGCCTTCCGGAGGCATCGTTTCACCATATGAAATGACTATAGCTCTGGCTGAAAATGCAACGCAAAACGGAGTGAAGTTCTTTTTTGGCGCAAAGGTGCAAAGCTTGGAGAAATTAAGCGGCAGATCCGGCGGAGAATTCTTTAGGGCTAAAACAAGCAAAGGGTGCTTCGAATCAAAGATAGTCATAAATGCCGCAGGCCTTTTTGCAGATGAAATCAACAACATGCTTTCGGCAATCAAATTCAAGGTAATCCCCAGGAAAGGGGAGTACTGCCTTCTTGACAGCTCAGAGGCGGGCTTGGTTTCGCACACCGTATTTCAAACTCCCGGACCCATGGGCAAAGGCGTCCTCGCAACTCAAACGGCGGATGGCAATATCCTTTTAGGCCCCACTTCAAAGGATGTCTTAGACAAGGAGGACTTCTCCACAACCTCGGACGGGCTTTCTGAAGTTTTGGCGAAGGCCTCCAGAAGCTTAAAAAAGATTCCAACAGACAAAATAATAACTTCCTTCGCAGGCCTAAGGGCGCATGTGGAATCGGATGATTTCATCGCAGGAGAGTCGGAGGATGTTAAAGGGCTTATAAACTTCATAGGCATAGAATCCCCAGGCCTCAGCGCGGCTCCCGCGCTGGGGGAGAAGGCTGCGCAAATTGCATGCGCAATTTTAAGCCCCCCGAGGAAGCATTCCTTCAATCCCTTCCGCCCTAAGACGCCTCGCTTTCGAGAATTGTCAAACCAGGAGAGGCAGGCTTTGATTGAAGGAGATCCAAACTATGGTAAAATAATCTGCCGTTGCGAAAAGGTTTCCAAAGCGGAGATTTTGGCGGCGCTGAGATCTCCTTTGAAGCCGTCAAGCCTTGATGCGATCAAGCGGAGGACGAGAGTTGGAATGGGCAGATGCCAATCAGGCTTTTGCATGATGAAGCTGGTCGGAATCATTTCTGAAGAGCTCGGCGCAAGCCCCGACGCAGTAACGAAATTTGGAGGCGCCTCGACTCTTCTTGTTTGCCGCAACAAGTCTGAGCTGAAGGAGGAGTTTGAATGAAGGCGGTTGATGTTGTCATAATTGGCGGCGGACCCGCAGGGCTAGCGGCGGCGATAGGCGCCAAGAACGCCGGCGCCGGAAGCATTCTCGTCATCGAGCGCGATTCGCGGCTCGGAGGCATTCTCAACCAGTGCATTCACAACGGATTCGGCCTGCACACTTTCAATGAGGAACTGACAGGATCCGAGTATTCCGCCAGGTATGAAGCAATGGCCAGGGATTTGGGCGTTCCTGTTCTTCTAAATTCAATGGTCGTAGATATCACTCCTGACAGAAGAGTCTTCGCAGTAAATGAAAGAGGCGTGCAAGAGCTTCAAGCCAAAGCTGTCGTGCTAGCCATGGGTTGCAGGGAAAGGCCAAGGGGAAGCCTCAATATCGCCGGATCGAGAACTGCTGGAATTTTCACCGCAGGCACCGCGCAGAAATTTGTAAATATAGACGGCTGGATGCCCGGACGGGAAGTGGTTGTACTCGGTTCTGGAGACATCGGGCTCATAATGGCCAGAAGAATGACCCTTGAAGGCGCCAGCGTAAAGGCTGTGGCTGAGGTGATGCCTTACTCGGGCGGACTTAAGAGAAATATCGTCCAATGCCTTGACGACTTCGGCATACCGCTTCTCTTGTCTCATACAGTAATTGAAATCTTTGGAAAAGATCGCCTGTCAGGAGTCGCCATTGCTGAAGTGGATGAAAGCCGAAAGCCTATTGAGAAAACCAGAAGGCTTGTCCCATGCGACACGCTTCTTCTTTCTGTAGGGCTAATACCGGAAAACGAACTCTCAAAGATGGCGGGAGTAAAACTGTCTCCGGCGACGGGCGGGCCGTATGTCAATGAGAGCTTCCAGACAAGCGTCGAAGGCATCTTTGCTTGCGGAAATGTCTTGCACGTCCATGACTTGGTAGATTTCGTTTCGGAAGAAAGCGAGATTGCAGGAGCAAACGCCGCTGGATACGCAATGGGGCGCGGCCTTTCGGGAGGCGGAATCCCCGTGATCGCCGGAAATGGCGTACGCTACTGCGTTCCCTGGCATATAAACCCAGATAATGTAATAGACAAGATCAGCCTGCGCTTCAGGGTAACAGGCGTTTACAGAAACTCTCGCGTTTCAGTCCGCTTCGATGACAATCAGGTCTTCGGAAGAAAAAGCATGATCTTGACTCCTGGAGAAATGGAGTCTGTCACGCTGAAAAAAGAAACCATCGCCAAGCTGGCAAGTGCAAAGAAGATAACAGTATCTGTCGAGGAGGGTTGATGCGCATGACCATAATATGCATAAACTGTCCGATAGGCTGCCGGATGGATGTTGAAGTCGAAGGCCAGACTGTGATCTCAGTCAAGGGGAACAACTGCGCCAGAGGAAAAAGCTACGCGCAAGTTGAATGCGTAAATCCGACTAGAACTCTGACATCTACAGTAAGGCTTGTGGATGGGCCCATGGAAGCTCTGTCAGTAAAAACAAGCCGGCCTGTGCCAAAAACAAAGCTCAGGCAGTGCATCAGAGAGTTAAAGGGCGTTGAAGTCAAGCCGCCTGTAAAAATAGGCGACGTGATAGCAAGAAATATTGCAGGCACTGGAATTGACATGGTCTCAACGAAGGACATTCCTTAAGATGCGTTTAAAAGCTTAAAGGGCATAGGAGGGTCTGAAATGAAAGAATTGCTGATGGCTCTGGATCAAGGCACCACAAGCTCGCGTTGCGTAATATTCGATAAAGGCTCAAACATTATAAGCTCCGCGCATGTGGAATTCAAGCAGATTTTCCCCAAAGACGGCTGGGTAGAGCACGATGCATGCGAGATTCTCTCATCTTCGCTTGAAGCGGCGAATAGAGCTTTGGCTGAGGCGAATCTGGATGCAAAGGATATAAGCGCCCTAGGTTTGACCAATCAGCGGGAGACGGCCATTGTATGGGACAAGCGCACTGGCAGGCCTTTATATAACGCCGTGGTTTGGCAGTGCAGGAGGACTTCCGGCTACTGCGACCAGCTAAAGGCTGAAAAATATGACGCAGTCATAAAAGGGAAGACTGGTTTGGTTATTGACGCCTATTTCTCAGCTACGAAGCTCAAGTGGATTCTGGATTTCGTTCCAGGAGCCAGAGAGCTTGCCGAGGAGGGTCACGCGCTTTTCGGAACTGTAGATTCATGGCTCATATGGAACCTGACAGGCGGAAAGGTTCACGCAACCGACTATACAAATGCTTCTCGCACTATGCTATTTAACATCCACACGCTGGAATGGGATCAGGAGCTTTTGGAAAAGTTCGCAATACCTCATAAGATGCTTCCGAAAGTCTATCCGTCAAGCCGCATTTTCGGCGTCACCGACGCCTTTGGATGTGAAATTCCCATAGCGGGGGCGGCAGGGGATCAGCAAGCCGCCCTGTTCGGGCAATGCTGCTTTGAACCCGGCGCCATAAAAAACACCTATGGAACAGGCTGCTTCATACTTATGAATACAGGCGAGTCTCCTGCAATCTCAAGCAGCAGCCTCCTGACTACAATAGCCTGGGGCGCGTTCGGGAAAGTTGAATACGCAGTTGAAGGAAGCGTCTTCATAGCGGGAGCGGTTGTGAGCTGGATGCGGGACGAGCTGGGGCTTATAAGGGAGGCATCGGAGACAGAAAGCTTTGCCCGAAGCGTTCCGGACACCTGCGGGGTCTATTTGGTTCCCGCCTTTGTAGGCTTAGGCGCCCCTCATTGGGATCAGCACGCTCGCGGCGTCATATCCGGACTCACACGCGCGGCATCAAAGTCGCATATAATTCGCGCCGCTCTTGAGTCCATCGCCTATCAGAGCTATGATGTCATAAAAGCGATGGAAGCTGAAGCCGATATCAAGGCCAGCATCATAAAAGTGGATGGAGGCGCCAGCGCGAACGACTTTCTCATGCAGTTCCAGGCAGACATATTGAACATGCGCGTTTCCAGGCCTACAGTGACTGAAAGCAGCGCCTTGGGCGCCGCATACCTGGCCGGCCTGGCGGCCGGGGTTTATTCCGGCAAGGAGGACATCATGAAAAATATGACGAATCCTCTGGTATTTTCTCCGCAGATGGCTCAAGATGAGGCGGATAGGCTTCTTGACGGATGGAATAAGGCTGTCAGCCGCTGCATGAGCAAAATATGAAGCGGCTCAAATGTTATACTGATTTGCAGTCAAATGCGCCTAGGCAGTTTCATGTGCAAATGAGCAGCAATGTGTTTAGCTTGTGAATAGGCATCTCTAAGTTTGGCAGTCAGCACTGCTTCAAAATAGGCGCATTTGAGCACAGATAAGCAAAATGAAAGATCGGAGGAATTTGCAAGCCAAACCGAGGCTTCAAAATCCAAATCCTAGTGCGCATAGAACATTGCTATCTCATCGAGGAGAAGTCCGCCATATGCAAACAGCAAATATGCGGGCTGCCGGCGGTTCTTGGCTACCAGCATATCCACCGCAATTTCTGCTAGAAAGCCCTGCTTGCGCCAGTAATAAAAGTCTTTCTGTACTCCATTCGATTTTAAGGGTTGCGGTCTTCCAGCATCAAATGGAGCAGGGGGTGAGCGACAGCCGTGACTGCGCTGCGGGTCGAGTTTGCCCAGAGCTTATACCGACTTTCATCAAATGTTCCCTTTTTGGAGCTTGATTATCCATTGGATTGTCTAAAATGTCAGCTAGCAGAAAATGCCTATTCGGGAAAACTCTAATAGTGCCGAGTCAAAGAGGGCGCGTTTGTTGATCTTCCAAGGACAGTATAAAACTAATTGTTGTTACATGGGTCACTGACAAGTTAAAATGTCTAAAATAAGATGTCTAAAATAAGATGTCTAAAACAAGGTATCGTTCAAGTAGAATGATATCTTGTTTTTTCTGTTTTAGAAGTGAGTGTTTTTTCCTTGTCCCTGTCCATGAGCGGGGTGCATGAGGATGCAATGATAAAAACATTCAAACAAGATAGATGGCCAACAGTTGGAATGCTGATATAAGTAAAAAGGAATCTCGAGATGAATTTCTAAACTCTATTATATGCTTGTTGACAGAACCATGTTCTGTGGTCTATAATGACAACAGAACATGGTTCTGTTGTTTAGCCAGAAAGGAGAGCATTGTGTCTAGAATAGTAAAACCTCCAGATGTAAGGCGGCAAGAGCTTATAGAGATTGCTTTGAAACAATTTGCAGAAAACGGCTATGAGAAGACCTCCATCCGCTCTATTTTGAAAGAGGCAGATGGAGAGATTGGTATGTTTTATCACTATTTCAAGTCAAAGCATGAGATATACGTTGCAGCCCTTGAAGAATACAACGAAAAATATATTGCTAAAGTCACCGAGATTGTCAATGCTTCTAGCCTGAACTTTAAAGAAAAACTGAACCTTATTTTTTTGGGCAGCTCAGGTTCTGTACACGAATATAGCCTGCTGTGCACCAAAAAAGCAAATCCCGAGATTATGACAATACTGCTTGCTAAGACATTGCTTAAAATGGCGCCTTTGTTTGAACTGTTAATACTAGATGGTCTGAAAAATAATATTATGAAAGCGCCTATGCAAAATACTCGTTTACTAAGTAAATTTATCCTATTTGGCATTAGTGCCATTTTACACGATACTGAAGTCAGCTCTATGGAAGAAAAAATTGGGCTTGTCAAGAAGCTTATAGAAAAAATATTGGATGTGGATGTAGGAGGGATTTAAAATGGGGCCAATTGGAGAAAAAGAATTGCGGAAACAAGCTGCAAAATATGCGGCGAGAGTAATGATGCAAAGGATTATAGGGTTGGCATGCTTTCTGCTGGCTGCAGGCACATTAGCTGATATGCGTGGGTGGATTTATTTCTCAATCTATTTTATCGTATCAATCATAACGCTTGTGATCATGCTTTATAACCGCGCAGAAACATTGATCGAACGCGGAAAAAAGCATGTCAACACTAAAAGCTGGGATAAAATTTGCGTTGGCGTGTATGTGCCGTCAGCATTTTTTGTGATTTACATTGTCGCCGGCTTGGATATTCGATTTGGGTGGTCCCATCTCCCAATATCCTATCTGTATGGGGGCATTGTCATTTATGCTATTTCAACCGTCATGGGCATATGGCCTGTAATGGAAAACAAGCATTTTGAATCAATGTCACGCATCCAAAGCGATAGGAAGCAGACAGTCATTGCCATAGGGCCGTATAGATTTGCAAGGCATCCGGGTTATCTTTCCATTATTATTTGGGCGCTTGCCGTCCCTATGATTTTTGGTTCTCTGTACTCTGGATTGATAACGGCCGCCATTATTATTACTATTATCATTAGGACATATTTGGAGGACGCTATGTTAAAAAATGAGCTGTCCGGTTACTTGGAGTATGCGAGTAAAGTAAAATATAGGTTAATGCCGTTTATTTGGTAATGCATGACTTGTTTATGATCTAGTGGCAGAGTTGCTGCAAAACATAATCATCCGCAATCGACTCAAAGTGGGCGCCGCGATTGTCAACGCGCAAAGGGTGCTGGACATTGGCTCGCTATACTCATTCATTTGGAACCATACAGACGGCAAGCCTTTTGCAACCGGCTGGAATGGCCAAAGGCGCGTCCACGAAGGGAATCTACATTGAGCAGTTGATGTGGCATATTTTCAGCTATGAGCGGGCACCGTGCCTTCATTTTGACAAAGCGCTGCAAGCCTCTATTGAGCAGTAAAACAGAGTGGCATGTCCTGCTCCAAGATCAAGACGATGGCTATTATCTTGGAAATGCGGGAGCGCTGACCGAGACCGACCTTGGAAAGCTGCGATATCTATATCAATTAAAAATCTATACTGACTTTCATAGAAGAATACCTTTTTTAGAGATTGATTATAATTTGTCGGAAAGGAGTGGACTCTGTGGAAAGTCAAATTATCGAATGGAATGAGTCGTGGAGTGATGAATATCTAAAATGGATTTGCGCCTTTGCCAATACGCAGGGCTGCATTATGGTTATCGGCAAGGACCATGAAGGCAATATCAGCGGTCTGGATAGCACCGAGAAACTGTCAGAGGACTTGCCGAACAAAATCCGCAATGCGTTAGTACAGGCTTCAATGGATAATCAACAAAAAAAGGAACATTTGATGAATAGCGGTATAACTCACTGTTGCAAACGTTGAGCACAATGGGTTTTCCTCCAAAGGGCGCTTGAGGGTTACCCAAAGGTGATTCGACAACTTTCAGCCCTGCTTCATTGCGCGCTTACTGATATCCACGTTCACGCTGTTTATCCAAGCTCCAAAATAGGCGCATTTGCCGGCAAAAAGGAAAATAATTTTCGAGGTTATTGATACTCAAATAAGAAAGGCCCGCTCCTATGCAAGCGAGCGCAGAAAAAGCATTTACAGCTTTCAGGTCGGCGGAGGCGGCAATCGCTCCTACCGAGCCTCATCTCCCCAAAATTCGCGGCAACTTTGGAAAGTTGTGCAACTATACTGGTTTGCAGTTGGAAAATTCCGATTTTACCCAAAATAGGATCTTTCATACTCAAACCACATCTACAGAACTGTGTCGCGCCCAATCTTTTATGGGTTTCCTCGGCTTTTTAGCCTAACTCTCCAAGAAGATCCCGGCTTTTATACCGATTTTCATAGAAAATCAGTATAGTTGGCGAGATGAATCAGCAAGTTAATAGAGATGGCGCGAATGCGCCGCCATTCGGAAAGTTGCGAAGGGCGGGGCTTTCCGCTGATGCCTGCGTAACAGGCAAATTGAGAGGGAAGCCCCCGCAGGCATTAAACGGCGGGAATATGCCGCTGATTTATTAGCATCCATGAAATATGGTTAAATGCATCAAAAAAAGTCTTTACAATAAAAATATGCCGCTTCTTGCTATATCAATTTTGAAACGGCTGATAAGCTCCTCATAGCAAGTTTCGCAAAGATCAAAAGAATGAGTCTCTCCGTCCCATTTTGTGCCGTATCCCCATTTTTTCTCCACGCTTACATGACAATCGTGATTCCCGCCATGTTCAGAGATAGTACGTCCGCATAGATTGCAAACAACCGTATCTACTTCTTGAATTTCGACCTGAACGGCTTTGTATTTTTTCAAGAATACCCCTCCCCAGTCTATCTGCACGCGAAGACCAAGCGGCTCGCTGTCTTGCGAGGGTGCAAAAAACAGCACGAGACTTATTGCAAGAAACTCTCTTTTCTACACCTATTATACAGAATAATTCAAAGATTGTATACATCTGTTTTTTTCCAGCTTTGCACAATGCTTGTAGGCTCAATGTCAAAGCCTATAAGTAAATGCAGCAATCACAAGCTATATTTATGTCAGTTTATGCAATGCTATGACAGTTCAGGTTTTTAAGGCGTTAAACAGTCAGGTGCATAATGTATAAAGGCTTGTATATCCAGCATAATATAATAGCATTTGCCGATGGAAATGTAAAGGCGCGAATTTAGACATATAATGGATGAATTGGAACCCGAATGAATGACATTGCATCAAAGCCAGCTAGGGTGGGGCATAGGCTCGGCCGGCTGCTCAGAAAACCATCAAACGACGTCTTTCTCAAGAAACCGAAACAGGTTCCTTGCGCTATCCGAGGTTCTGCCCAGTTGTCCTGCGGACGGCTTCCTTTCTACGTTGGGCCTTTTGATTTGCATATGAAAGCCCCTATTCAGCTTGAGAGCAACAAGCTCCAAAGCAGGCGCATTTGACTGCAAATCACCATGCCGGGCGCCGCGTCCCATTTTCCAGTCAGTTTCTCGCGCGCTTTTCTCAAACTCTCCTCAAGATAGGCGGCGTGCTCTTTCGATCAAAGAAGAAGCTCCGCAGTTTTTCAGAGCTTAGCATTCTGCAATGAAGCCTCCGGTTTCTTTATGATATGCTGATCCGAAACTGCCTATTTTAGGACTCGATTATACGGCGAGCGCAATTGACATCGGCATTTCGCAACTTTAGAGCGGACAGTAAAGCCAGCGTGGCATAGCTTGCTTCAAGCCATATCGACAAACCAAACCTTTATTTGTTATAATGGTTCCATTGTGCGCTTCATGTCAGAAGCGCCCCGCAATAGGGCGATGCGAAGCGCTTAAAATGAGGATGATTCAGACTGAGTTCATTTCTCATGGGTCTGGCGGAAGTCATCCGCATAGGAGGTCTTTTATGGGCGCATTCACGCATTTGCATGTTCATTCAGAATACAGCCTTCTCGATGGATCCGCTAAAATAAAGGAAATCATATCTAAGACCAAGGAATTGGGAATGGATAGCATAGCTCTCACGGATCACGGCGTCATGTACGGCGTCATCGACTTTTACAAAGCAGCCCTGGAAGAGGGAATCAAGCCGATACTGGGATGCGAGGTCTATGTTGCAAGCGGATCTCGCTTCAACAAAGAGAATTCAAAGGACAACTTTTACTATCACCTGGTGCTTCTAGCCGAAAGCGACAAGGGGTTTCATAACCTCATGAAGCTTGTAAGCAGAGGATTCACTGAAGGCTTCTACTACAAGCCCAGAGTAGACATCGAGCTTTTAAGGCGCTATAGAGAGGGCTTGATCGCCCTTTCAGCGTGCATGTCCGGACCTGTAGCCAAAAGTTTTTTGCGCTCCGGATACGGCAAGGCTCTGGAAATGGCCGAGCTGTACAATGGTATATTCGGAAGCGGCAACTTCTTTCTTGAGCTCCAGGATCACGGGCTTAAAGAACAGGCGTCCTTAAACGCCGCATTGATTCGGATGAGCGAACAGACGGGAATTCCTCTCGTATGCACGAATGACAGCCACTATATCTTGAGATCCGACGCGAAAGCGCATGAAATCCTTCTATGCATACAAACGGGAAAGACAATCCACGATGATGATCGCATGCGATACGAAGGAGATCAATTCTACATAAAATCCCCCGAAGAAATGGAGGAGCTGTTCTCGCATGTACCGGAGGCTCTTGAAAACACGAGGAAGATAGCGGAGCGCGCAAGCATTGAGATAAAGTTCAATGAGTACAAGCTGCCTAAATTCCGGCTGCCTCAAGGCGTCGACTCATTCTCGCGCCTTGAGGAGCTATGCCTTGAAGGCCTCGGCGCCCGATACCAAGGCAAGTCGAGCCAAGATCTCAGAGAGCGCTTGGAATATGAGCTTTCCGTAATTAAAGACATGGGGTTTGTCGACTATTTCCTGATAACTTGGGACTTCATAAGGCATGCAAGGGAAAACGGAATCATGGTGGGGCCGGGGAGGGGATCAGCCGCTGGAAGCATAGTTGCGTACTCGCTGGGCATAACCAATATCGATCCCATAAAGTACGGGCTGATATTTGAGCGCTTTTTAAATCCCGAAAGAATTTCTATGCCTGATATAGACATAGATTTCTGCTATGAGCGCAGGCAGGAAGTAATCGACTATGTCATAGAGAAATACGGCGCGGATCATGTGACGCAGATAATCACTTTCGGAACCATGGCCGCAAGGGCAGCCATACGCGATGTAGGCCGCGCCTTGGCAATGCCTTACGCAGACGTCGATCGAACCGCGAAGATGATTCCTGCCGAGCTTGGCATCACGATAGCAAAGGCGCTGGAGCTGAACCAGGATTTGAAGAAAGCCTGGGCAAGCGAAGCCGATACAAAGCTTTTAATAGACATGTCCATGCGGCTTGAAGGCCTTCCACGCCACGCGTCGACGCACGCTGCGGGCGTGGTCATATGCGACAAGCCCGTAATGGAATACGTCCCTCTCAATGTAAACGACGGAGTAGTTACAACTCAGTTCCCTATGACCACCATTGAGGAGCTTGGCCTCCTCAAGATGGATTTCCTTGGGCTTCGAACTCTTACGGTCATTCAAAACGCAGTAAAGGAGATAAAGAGGGGAAAAGAGGCGGAAATAGATATTGACAGTATAAACTTCGAGGATGAGAACGTTTTCAGGCTGATCTCGCAGGCTAAGACCGAAGGGGTGTTCCAGCTTGAAAGTTCCGGCATGAAGTCTTTCATGCGTGATCTTCAACCTTCAAGCCTTGAGGATATAATAGCCGGCATATCGCTGTATCGGCCTGGCCCGATGGACTTTATACCCAAATATGTAAAAGGCAAAAACAGCCCGCTGTCGGTAGAGTATACGCATCCGGCCCTCAAGCCTATACTTGAAGCGACATACGGCTGCATAGTCTATCAAGAGCAGGTCATGCAAATCGTGCGCGATCTCGGGGGATACAGCCTGGCAAGAAGCGATATGGTAAGGCGCGCCATGTCAAAGAAAAAAGTCAAAGTCATGGAGCAGGAACGGAAAAACTTCATAAACGGCTGCGAAATGAACGGCATCCCCCAAGTCTGCGCAGAGAAGATCTTCGATGAAATGACCGATTTCGCGAAGTACGCATTCAATAAAAGCCATGCTGCGGCCTACGCCGTTATAGGCTACCAGACAGCTTGGCTCAAGCTGTATTATCCTGTAGAGTTTATGGCCGCTACCATCACCTCTGTCATGGATTTCACGGCAAAGGTGGCCGAGTACATCGACGAGTGCCGGAAAATGGGGATAAAGCTCCTGCCGCCGGATGTCAACGAGTCTTTCGCGCATTTCTCCGTCTCTGGCAACAGCATACGCTTCGGACTGCTGGCTATAAAAAATGTCGGAAGAAACGCCATTGACTCATTGGTCAGCGAGCGAACGGAAAATGGGAAGTTCACGGGAATCGGCGATTTCATAAATCGCCTGGAAGGCAAGGATCTTAACAAGCGTAGCATGGAAAGCTTCATAAAAGCCGGAGCGTTCGATTCCCTAGGCGGCAAAAGGGTTCAGTACATGATAGCGTACAAGGGCATCATGGATGGAGCTCTTCTCTTAAAGAAAAAGAATATTGAGGGGCAGCTGAACCTCTTTGACTTGGATTCGTCTGGATTTGCAAATAAGGATGATTTGCCGGAAGCAACGGAGTATCCTCTGCGAGAGCTTCTAAATTATGAAAAGCAAGTGCTTGGCATATATGTCAGCGGCCACCCTCTTTCCGAATACGCCCCGGTTCTTTCAAAGCACGTAAACGCCGTAAGCACTGACTTCATGGCAGTCTCCGGCGATGACGCAAGCAAGCTTCATGAAGGCCAGGATGTCAAATACGGAGGCATAGTCTCAACCAAATCAGTAAAGTATACGAAGACAAAAGGCGAAGCCATGGCTTTTCTTGCAGTTGAGGACTTGTATGGAACGGTGGAGGTCATTGTATTCCCGCAGCTTTACGCCGCGCATAACCAGAGGCTCGCCGAGGACAGCATCATAGTCGTTAAGGGCCGCGTCAGCTCCAAAGAAGACGAAGATGCGAAGATAACCGCCAATGACATCCTATACTACGAGGATCTCCTTCAGCAGGAAATGGATGATGCCACGCTCTGCCTCAGAATCCCCAAAGGCCGCTCTTCGCTTGCGGCAGGCGTCCATGATCTCCTTTGCTTATACAAGGGCGCCGCGCCAGTCCTGATCTACGACGAGGATTCAAGGCAGCTGCGCCGCATGGAAAAAAGCGGCGGCGTGAACCTGGACAGCCCTCTTCTAAATAAACTGCAAAGGATTCTTGGCAGCGATAAGGCTAAGGTAGTCCTTGGGTTGAAAAAAAAGGACGGCATTTCATCTTAAGGATGCCAGATGACGCTATGCCGAACACAGCCAAACGCGCAGATTCGGCGGCGTATGCAGATGCGCTCGGGAGAGCTGCGATTTAAGGGCCGGATGCAATCCGGCCCTTAAATCGGCGCATTGCAGTCCATGGAAGCATTGGACGTTTCGCATCAAAACTTGCTACACCCAAAGGATAATCAAGCTTCAAAATAGGGCATCCGATTGCAAATCGCATCGCCATGAAGCTCAAGGCGAAGCGGCATTCTTTTCAGGCTGATTGCCGCTTTGTCATGCGATTTCAGGCGCCTTGCCGCCGCCTCAAGCGCAGTCATCCATTCCTGCTGGCAAGGGGCCTCCCCAGCTTCGCGCTGCCGCTCTCGCGTGAGGGAAGCCGCTCGCAAGTAAAAAACCGGCTCTAGTTCAGTGAATCAGCATAATGCGAAGCTCAATTGAATGCCTAGAGCGGCCCTTAGCGCGAGGCGGGCCGACATGCTCTGCATCACGCATACAAAGGAGCCTCTCAGGTCATGATATATGACGAGGAGTCAAGGCGCCCAGGCCGCCTGAACCCAGCCCCTCCTTGGAAAACTCAAATAGATTCTTAGCGATGGCAAGGTTTAAATTCTTGGCTTGAGCAAAAAGAACTTCATTTCGATCCAGGGTGCCAGGATGCTCTTTTAAAGAGCTTGAGAAATGCTATTCATTAAGGGCCTAAATGGATATATATCTGTTATAGCGTCGTAAAATGCGATTTAAATGCATCATCTGCTTAGATGCAAATGAAAGACGTTATTTTTATAGTGTATAATCACTTTTATTTTATGAAAATAGTCATTGCGATTATTGTTTATTATGTTGTAAAGCATTGACTTTAATTGCATCCATCAGTTATAATTAACAAAGAAAAAACCCTTGATATGTTGTGTTTAAGCGATTTGAACTACTCATGGCTGAGGATTCGCCTGAAACCGAAATGAAACAGCAGGAAATCCAGTGAGAGCAGGCCTTTCCATAGGGCGCTCGCCTCGATTATAATGTGAAGCGGAGAGTTCCGATTTTAAGGCGAAGCCGCTTGTACGGTGAATGGGACTCAATCGTTCAATAGACAGCGGAAAAGTATAATTCATATGCCGCATAACTTAGGCAGCTCAAGTTAAGGATAAACAGGCGCGCTTTATGTCAATGGGCATTGGCATGCTACGCCGATTTGCGTTTGAATGCTCCTATTTCAGGGCTTGGCTCTGCAGCGAGTGCGAAATGCCGATATCAATCGCACCTAGAAAGTGAATAGCCAGGATACAAAATAGTTGCATTGGACTGCAAATCGGCATATGCCGCCGCCCGAATGCGCCGGAGCAGCAATTGAAATCTATGGAGGGAATTGCATGAGCAACGTGAATGTTCGCGAAAACGCGAAGAAGCCCAAAAAAATAGGCGTATTGACAAGCGGCGGAGATGCGCCGGGCATGAACGCGGCAATCCGCGCTGTTGTCAGATCCGCCATTTTTCACGACTTGAAGGTCATCGGCATCAAAAGGGGATATGACGGCCTTCTATCAGGAGACATAGAAGAAATGAACGCCCACTCCGTATCCGATACCATCCAGCGCGGCGGCACTATACTTCTGACAGCCCGCTGCCCGGAAATGATGACGGAGGAAGGCCAGGAGAAAGCTGCCAGCATATGCAAGATACTGAGCCTGGACGCGCTGGTAGTCATAGGCGGAGACGGCTCATTCCACGGCGCCCTTGAACTTAGCAGGCGAGGCGTAAACGCAATATGCATTCCCGGCACCATTGATCTGGACTTGGCGTGCACGGAATACACCATCGGCTTTGATACCGCCATTAATACCGCTATGGATGCAATCAACAAGATAAGGGACACTTCAAGCTCTCATGAGCGTTGCAGCGTGGTAGAAGTTATGGGCCGCCACGCAGGCTTCATAGCGCTTTGGAGCGGACTGACGGGCGGAGCTGAAGAAGTGCTGGTTCCCGAGAGCGAAGGCAAGACCAAGGAAGAGGTCATAGAGCAGATAATTGAAAACCGCGCGAAGGGAAAGAAGCACAACTTGATAGTCGTCGCCGAAGGCGTCGGAGGCTCGGCGTCCCTGGCCAAACAGATAGAGCAGCTGACCGGCATTGAGACCAGAGCCACAATACTCGGGCATCTTCAGCGCGGCGGCTCTCCGTCCGCAGTGGATCGCATGCACGCGTCCATTATGGGCTACACTGCCGTGCAGTGCATCCTGAACGGGGAAACGAATCGGGTCATGATCTATAAAGACGGCAAGCATGCATCTATGGACTTGGAGCAGGCGCTCGCCATTGAAAAGTCATATAACGGCGAAATGTACAACATCATCAAAATTCTGGCCATCTAAAACATCAAGGAGGCGATGATTATGCGCAAGACCAAAATACTTGCCACGCTCGGCCCCGCCACAAACGATGTGGAGATCATAAAGAACTTGATCAGAAACGGCATGAACGCCGCCAGGATCAACTTCTCCCACGGCACATACGAGACTCACACGGAAACCATAAACAAGCTGAAAGAGGCGAGAGAATCCCTTCAGCAGCCGATTCCCCTGGTTCTTGACACCAAAGGCCCTGAAATCCGCATCAAAAAGTTCGCTGAAGACAAAATATACTTGGGTCAGGGCGATCACTTCACCCTCACGACGCAAGACATCTTAGGCGACAAAACCAGGGTGTCAGTAACGTACAAGGAGCTTCCAAACGATCTCAAAATCGGCAGCCGAGTATTGATAGATGATGGCTTGATAGAGCTCAAGGTTCTGGACATAACCGAAACCGACGTAAACTGCGTCGTTATAAACAGCGGCTTCCTGTCCTCCAGAAAAGGCGTCAACATTCCTGATGTCTATGTAAATCTTCCTTCTTTGACGGAAAACGACATAAAAGACATATGCTTCGGCATCGAGATGGGTTTCGACTTCATTGCCGCGTCATTCATTCGATCCGCAAACGACATCCTCAAAATCCGGCAGATCCTCGAGGAGAACAACGGCGCGGGAATACAGGTCATCGCCAAGATCGAAAGCCGGGACGGAGTCAACAATCTTGATTCCATCCTTGAAGTCGCTGACGGCATCATGGTCGCCAGAGGAGATCTCGGCGTCGAAATACCTCCTGAAGAAGTCCCCCTTGTTCAAAAAATGCTCATCCACAAGGCCAATAAGCTCGGCAAGCCTGTCATCACAGCAACCCAAATGCTTGAGTCAATGGTGCAGAACCCTCGCCCGACTAGAGCCGAGGCAAACGATGTAGCAAACGCGATCTTCGACGGCTCAGACGCAATCATGCTTTCCGGCGAAACCGCAAACGGCGCGTATCCTGTTGAAAGCGTCGCCATGATGGCTCGCATAGCCACAAAAACTGAGGAGTCCATAGACTACTTCCATGAAATAACCTCTCATCACGATTTCTATAAAAGCAACATAACAAACGCTATAAGCTTTGCAACGTGTACAACGGCTGCCGATCTCAACGCCGCATGCATAGTCATAGTCACCGACTCCGGCTTCTCCGCCAGGATGGTATCAAAGTTCAGGCCAACCTGCAGCATCATAGGGATAACGCCGGAGCAGAGAGTCTACCGCCAGCTGAACCTTACGTGGGGCTGCATGCCGGTGCTGGCTGAAAACATCACAGGAAACGACGAAGTATTCGATATAGGCGAGAAAATGGCCTTTGAAACCGGCCTCGTCAAAAATGGAGACTACATCGTGGCTGCTGCGGGAGTGCCCATCGGCATAGCCGGAACAACAAACACGATGAAGGTGCGCATCGTCGGTGATGTGCTCGTAAAAGGCGCTCCATGGGGGGACAAGCAGGTGAAGGGGAACTCCAGGGTCATCAAGGTGATTGAAGAAGGCGAGCATTTTTTTATGCAAGGCGATATCCTGGTAACGACCAGCACCACTGACGAAATGATGCCCTATATTCGAAAGGCCGGCGCTATAGTTGTAGGATCATGGGAGAACATAGACAACAACCATTCCATCACAGTGGCAAAGGCCCTTGACATCCCGCTCGTCGTCGCCAAGCAAAAAGTTACGGATTTAATTCCTGACGGCATAGCAATTACTGTTGACAGCAAAAACGGATTTGTCTATAATGGATTCAGAGATTGAAACTGAAGACAAAACTGACTCAAGAAGAGGTGATATTATGGATAAATGGGTTTGCATCGTATGCGGCTACGTCTACAATCCCGAAGAGGGAGATCCTGACGGCGGCATAGACCCCGGCACAGCTTTTGAAGATATCCCAGAGAGCTGGGCATGCCCGCTCTGCGGGGTTTCCAAGGAAAACTTCGAGAGGCAGTAGGTTTTTGCCACGACTTTTCGAACCAAGACAAAACGCAGAGCGGAAGACGCTCTGCGTTTTCATTTAGCTTTTTAAGAAGGGAGGCGGGCTTTGCAGTACAGAGTTAATCCAAAAAATAACGACAAGCTATCCATTTTAGGCTTCGGATGCATGAGGCTTCCAAGGGACGAAGAAGAGGCTTATAGACAGCTCCGCTACGCGATAGATAACGGGGTCAATTATTTCGACACCGCCTATATCTACCAGGGAAACGAGATCGCTCTAGGAAAAGCGCTTTCACGGACAGGAAGGCGCGATGAGATAAAAATAGCCACGAAAATACCGCATTACAGCATCAAGTCCA
The DNA here is from genome assembly GCA_031269465.1 of Clostridiales bacterium. Lineage (GTDB taxonomy): Bacteria > Bacillota > Clostridia > Lachnospirales > WQUN01 > JAISWZ01. The sequence goes on from JAISZB010000037.1 coordinate 29,408, forward strand.
CCGAAGACATGGAGAGAATCTTTACCTCTCAGCTGGAAAGGCTCCAGACATCCTTCATCGACTACTACTTGATTCACATGCTTTCAGATGTTAAAGTATGGGATCGGCTGTCAAGGCTCGGCGCAGCCGCCTGGCTGGAAGAGAAGAAAAAATGCGGGAAAATAAAAAACATAGGATTCTCATACCATGGAGGCCGTCAGGATATAATAAGCCTATTGGACATATATGACTGGGATTTCTGCATGATCCAGTACAACTACCTGGATGAGTCGAATCAAGCCGGCAAAACAGGCTTGCTCTACGCCTCTTCCAAGGCAGTCCCGGTCATGGTCATGGAACCATTAAGAGGCGGAAAGCTGGTAGACTCCCTCCCGAAGGAAGTCTACCAGATATTCAGGCAGGCAAATCCCAGCCGCACTCCAGCCGAATGGGCGCTACGCTGGATCTGGAACCATAAAGAGGTTGCGACTGCGCTTTCAGGAATGAATTCCATGGAGATGCTGAAGGAGAACATACGCATTGCAAATGACGCAAAGGCGGACGAGTTCACTGCTGAAGATGAAGCCATGTTTAAAAAAGTGCGGGAAATATTGCTGAAAACTATCAAAGTGCCATGCACAGGATGCGGATACTGCCTGCCGTGCCCCAATGGAGTGGATATCCCCGTCTGTTTTTCCTGCCTTAATGACATAGCGATTGAAGGAGGCTTCAACGCCTTTTTAAAGTACCTTATGCAAACAACTATGCGTTCAGAGCCGATTAACGCCTCTCGCTGCGTTAAATGCGGCAGGTGCGAGAAAAAGTGCCCGCAGGCGATACCTATAATGAAAAGCCTGGAGCAAGCAGCAAAGTCTCTTGAACCTTTTTTTTATAAGCCTGCGGCATATATCATAAAAAAATACATGAAACTGTAAAAGAGTCCAAGCCAGGAAGCATGGCGCTGCTGATTTGCGTTTGAAAGCGCCTATTTAGAATGACTGCGCAGCTGTGTGCAGTCATTCTTAAATAGGCGCTTTCGGCTGTAAATCAGCGTCCGTTTGATTCATAAAGCCCAATGGCCTTATTATTTTATGCCCTAAGCATGAAGAGGAGAAGGAATAGCCTGATGGAAATAGACTTGGAAAAAATCAGGAAGTTTTTCAAAGCCGACAAGTTTGCTGCTAACGCAGGAGTAATAATTGAAGAAGTTAGCGAAGACAGGGTCAAATGCAGCTTGGAGATAACTCCTGAGCATTTTAACGTCGGGGGAATGGTGCAGGGCGGCGCCATATTTACGCTGGCGGATTTCACCTTCGCGGTGCATTCCAACCTGAAAAAGATATGCGGAGAGGATGTAGGCCTGACAGTCGCCCAGTCCTGCGCCATCTCCTTTTTGAAGAGCGCCAGGGGGAAAAAGCTTGAATCCGTCTCGACCTGCCTGTCCAGAGGAAGAAACATATCGGTATATCGCATTTTTGTAAGCGATGATCTAGGATCGCCTATAGCGGAAATGCACGGAAACGGCTTTACAGTCGCAAAAGGCCAAAGTCTTTCGAATCGTTCGCAAAAGAGCGATTGACTTGAGAGAAATCCCTGAGCAAAGCGCATATGCGCATGCGTACGTCATGCTCAGTGGAAAGCTCTGGGCTATAGGACTGGGTTATGCAAGGCTTCAATGGATATCCAGCCATGGAACCGTCGCGTTTAGCCGGGCATAAGTATAAAGGCCGCAAGCCGCTTTGTAAAAAAACTATCCTTTTTACTAAACGGCTTGCGGCTTTAATGGCTTTTCAAGATCATGAAGCGAATTAAAAAAATTTCGCAATTAATAAAGGCGAAGCGCTCAATCATACAATCAGTATAAGCTTGAGCAAGTTGGTGAGAGCCGCTGCGTCGTCATTGAACTTGGCGCGCAGGAAGAGGGCTTTTGTCAGATAGATTAGCTCCTCTTCAGACATGGTGTCGATTATTGCGGCTTGCTCTTCGGAAAGAGAGGCTTTCTGCCTGCCGGCTATCGCAAGTATTGAAGCATGCGTAGGCGCCTTGCTGTCGGATTCTCCATAGTTCCCGAAATAGGGGCTTGAGAAATCGTCGCTGTATCTTGCCGACTGTTCATTGAGCAGCTTCTCATATCCAAGATCTATGAGGAAGTTAGGTATGGTTTCCTCGTCGATAGGATTTCTGTCGTCGGACTCGCCGATTAAAAATTGCGGATCTACTCCCGCAACCTGACCCAAAGCTACTGTTAAAATTGCCGAAATGTTGCCCATTCTGCAGGTCCTCTCTACTGTGGCTTTTTTCAGGCCGGATATGTTGAAAATTTCTTGCTTGGCGTCCTTGCTTAAGGATTGCCATACCGCTTTCACGCGAACCTTCGTCTTCTCGCTGTCCTTGCTTATATTGGTTTGCTTCAAACCGCTGAATACTTCCTTGCTGATCATTATTCAACCTCCTACAAGTTATGCTTTCTTCCTTGCAAAATCCTTTGCCTAAAGGCTTGGAATGGTGAGTCGGACACGGCCAGGCTCGTTTAATAATCCGTCGGCTTAAGCCGCCAAAGGCCGAACCTCGCTTTATGAATTCAAGAACGTCAAAGCCATTGAAACGCCTTTATTAGTCCAGCCTTTAGGCCAGCGCCGCCATGCATTCGGCTGGCGGCGCAAATGCCCAGAAGCGAAATTATTGCAACGGGGCATTGTTTGCTCCTGCGCTTTCGAACTGAACCCCTTGGATTTCCAAGCGGCAGGAAGCATCGGGCCGCTGCAATGCGGCTCAATTCAAGCGAATGCATTTCAAGCTCAAAAACCGGTGCCTCTGGCCGCGCACAGGCATAATTATCAAGTTATACCGATGTGCAGTCAAATGCGCCTATTTGGAGCTTGATCATCCACTTTCAAGGCGTACCCGCCCGCAGTACATAGCAGTACAGCAGCGCGTAGCAGTACAGCCAAGCCCAGAAGCAGGCAGTTTCATATGCAAATCAGTATGCATGCTCCCGCCGCATTAAGATGAGAGGGCTTATCGCTCAATGAGTCTAACGGCGCAAGCGAACCCAGCGTTGCCTGCAGCGCGGCCGAGAGCATTCTTGCAACTTCATTTCAATGTTTATAGCAACTGCTTACATCGCAGCAATCGCAAGCGCGCGCTATCTCGGATGGAAGCATACCGCCTTTTCTCCGCTTCGCAAGCCGTATGCGGCCTGCTTGACGAGCCTATTGCGGATTTGCCGGAATTCAAGGCTCTTGCGATAGCTTTCCTATTAATTCTCTGCGGAAACAATCTTCAAGAATATAAAGCAATAACGGCAGTTCGCGGAATCAAACTGCAAAATTGGGGGCCTGCAACCTGCATTTCTTTTTGATTTCTGATCCGCGAGTTTCCGCAAAACTCTAGGCCTTTCGCCGGCAAACCTTCACGCGAAACGCCTTTTCAAGTTCAATTTAATTTATCTTATGCCACTTTGGGCGCAATATCAGCTAATCACGCATTGGAACGCCGGGCGCAACGCTCGCTTGGCGCGGCAACATAAAGTTGGCTCGAAGCAGCATATTATCAAGGCCTGGTCGTTGAAGCCGAGGTCTGCTTCAACCATGAGAAAAATCAGCAGCGTCATATTCTATGCTAAAGCATCTGAAATAAATTCATCTTTTATTAAGGAAGCGCTTTATAAATAGTCCATCCAGCGCGAAACTCTTCAGTTGCATGCTTATAGATGCGCCCTAACGGGCAACCTTCTAACTGATATACCGCTTTTCATCAAATGTTCCTTTTTGGAGCTTGACTGTCCATCGAGTGGTGCGATTGATATCGGCATTTTGCACTCGCTGTATAATCAAGCTTAAAAAAGGTAATTTTATATGAAAGGCAATATAGCTGATGAGCCTTGCATAAAAAGGCAGCTATTTTTCAATTTTTTATCCAGCAACGGCGTTTTCAAGCTTATAAATTAGTTTAGTCAAGTCTATTGCAATTGAAACATTTTTAGTTTAATTTTTGCAAACTTCTGCAACCTATACTGCTTTCTTTTCACACTCCACATGAATTCCCATTGCATTCTTTGACAAGATCAACTCTTTCTCCTTGCCAGTCAAGTCGAGACGGTTGAAACGCTCCAGCTCTATGCCCGGATTCCACATGGGATAATCAGAGCCAAAAAGAATCCTTTCGGCGCCGTAGGCGCGAATAAGCTCTAAAGAGCGCTTTTCCCCCAAAAACATAATGGAGCTTGAGACATCAAGATAGCAGTTCTTATCCAAAAGATACTCCAAGGCAAGATCAAAAAGCGACCATCCGCCAAAATGCGCGGCTATCACCGTAAGCTTCGGAAACATCCGCAAAATGCGATCAAGCCTTTCAGGACGGGAGAATTGATGCCTGTAATCTCCGCAGTGCATGAGAATGGGCAAGCGGCCTTCAAGCATCTCGTAAATGTCAAGCATGCGGCAATCGTCCATCATGAAATTCTGAAAATCGGGGTGCAGCTTGACTCCCTTAAGTCCCAATGAAATCAGAAAGTCAATCTCTTTAGCAGGGTTTTCCAAGCCGGCATGAAGCGCGCCATAGCCTATGAAATTATTTGGATGCTCATTTACCACCGATGCCAAATAAGTATTGATGCTTCTTACTTGTGAAGCATTCTGAGCGACAGAATGAACTGTAAATTTATCTATCCCCGCTTCTTTCCCAATTTTTAGCAAAGTATCTGACTTGCCATCGCACCGAGCAGGAATTTGATAAAAACCACTTACGTTCTTGGTTGCTCTTTCTGCTATTTTATCCGGATAAATATGAGCATGAAAATCAATGATCATGAATCTAACTCCTTAATTAATTATATTTTATCATAAACAATCTTATTTAACAATACATTTTTAAATTTTTTCGAAAAAGTCCATTCAATACATCATCGATTTTTAACTAAAAACTGCTTTTACGTAGATTTTTGCAAAATTCCAGCCCTGAATATTTTGATGTATCCAATCTCTCAATTGATGTGTACAACCTCTCAATGATTGAACATCACCTGCGCGTGGTCTGTCTCAAATTGTTAGAATTAGCTTTTTTCATTATACACCATACGACATTTTATTCAAGAGTTTTTCAAGTTATATATTATATTTAGCGTTTAATGTATCATATTGCGGCATTTTGCAAACGCCGCAAAAAAGCCGGTTAAACTGCGAAAAACCGCAATTTCATCGACTTTTTAGCATTTGAAGCATGCGTGGCAGGCGCATTCGCCTTGTATTTTTCGCGGGGCGCTCGCGCTTAACGCAAGGCGTCTCGAGTTTCGCGCCGCGAAAGCCTCAATGCCTCCTCTTCCTGTAGACATAAAGCATGAGGGACATTATGATCAGGCATATTCCGGTTACAAGTATGGCGCGCGTGTCTTGCATCGCAATTACAATTGCGACGACTCCTGTTATTATGCTTATGCAGTAGAGGATGATTACGGCTTGCTGCGTAGTGTAGCCCGCATCAACAAGGCGGTGGTGCAGGTGGCCCCTATCGGCCTGAGATATTGATTTTCCGCTCATTGCGCGCCTGATCATGGCAAAAATCGTATCAAATATCGGGAGCGCCAGCGAAAAAAACGCTATTACGACAGATAGCAACGCATACCCTTTATATACTCCCAAGATTGACGAGACCGCAAGTACATATCCTAAAAACTGGGCGCCGGTGTCGCCCATTATAACTTCCGCTGGATTGAAGTTTCTCGGCAAGAATCCCAGACAGCTTCCCGCCAGCGCGGCGGTAAGCACAACAGCCGTGCCGCTTCCCGATATGAAGCAGAGAACAAGCAGGCATATGGCGCCGATAGTGGAGACTCCCGCGGCAAGTCCGTCAAGGCCGTCTATAATGTTTACGGCGTTTGTGACCCCTACAATCCACAAGAGGGTGATGGGGAAGCTGAACCAGTCAAGCACTGCGCGAAAGGGGTAGAAGAAGAAGTCTATCCTTGTGCCTGAGAATATGACGACAAGCGCCGCCACTATCTGCACAGCAAACTTGGCGCGAGGGCGCAGAGAGTAAATATCGTCCAGCATTCCTGCAATTACTATTATTACCAGGCCTATGATGAATCCAAGAAATTGAGTCGTCCTCATTTCGCTCATGAAGCAGGCCGAAACCCCCATGGCAACAAGAAATCCCAGCACAATGGCAATCCCGCCCATGCGGGGTATCGGCTCCTTGTGCATTCCTCTTTGCCGAGGGAAATCTATCGCGCCAACCTTCATAGACATTGCTTTTGCATATGGAGTTGCAGCCATTGATACTCCAAAGGAACTGGCGAAAATCGCCAGATATAGCAGCCAGTCACGCTCCAATCTGTCAACGCCCCTTTATGCGCTTGATGAGCGCATTAGATTAAGGCGCTGGGAATGCCCCCGCCGTCGGCGGGGATTTTCTCGAGCGCCTACAGTTGAGCTTTATGTCGCACAGCAAGGTGTCAAATGCAAAACGAGCTTTTATGCGCTTTCTCTTATGCGTTACTAGGCTTGAAAATCGCGCCGCCCAGGGCGCAGGGCCAGGCTTGGCAGAATCTATTTCGTGCCGAAAAGCCGATCTCCGGCGTCGCCCAAGCCGGGCACTATGTATCCGTGCTCATTCAAGCGTTCGTCAAAGGCGGCGGCGAATATCTTCACATCCGGATGATCTTGCTGGATTCTCTTGACGCCTTCCGGCGCCGCTATGAGGCATAGAAGCTTTATCTCAGATACGCCCTGCCGCTTTAGGTAGTCTATGGCGCTTGAAGCAGTGCCTCCGGTAGCGAGCATAGGGTCGATTACAAAGATCTCACGCTCCTCGGAGTCTTTGGGAAGCTTGCAGTAGTACTCCACAGGGGAGAGAGTCTCCGGATCCCTGTACATTCCGATATGGCCGACTTTGGCTGTGGGCAGGAGGTTAAGCATGCCGTTGACCATTCCGATGCCCGCGCGCAGTATAGGCACCACGCCCAGCTTTTTTTCTATCATGCTGCCCTTGGTTACGCAGATCGGGGTCTCGATGTCCACCTCTACAGTGGGTATGTCCCGAGTCGCCTCGAAGCAGATGAGCGTAGCTATCTCCTCCACCAACTCCCTGAACTCCTTGTTGCCGGTCTCGATATTTCTGAGCATTGAAATTTTGTGCTTGATCAGCGGGTGATTGACGACAGTAAGTTCTCCCATGTTTTTTTGGCTGCGCGGCGCAATGCGCAGCCTTTCCCTCCCTTATTATGATTTGCTGTTATCAGGGCTTTCAGGTAGCTCTTCAATAAGCGATATTCTGCGAGCATGGCGTTCATCTGCGGAAAATCCAGTTTCTAAAAAAGCGTCCGCTATCTCACGGGCTAAGCCGGTTCCCACCACTCTTCCTCCCATGGCCAAAATGTTGGCGTCATTATGCATGCGCGCAAGCCTGGCAGTGTAGACGTCAGCGCACAGCGCCGCCCGGATTCCGGGGCGCCGGTTGGCCGCGATGGAAATGCCTACGCCTGTGCCGCATATTAAAATACCCTTCTCGCACTCGCCGGACAGGATCGCATCTGATACGAGCTTTGCGTACACAGGGTAATCCGCAGGATTTTCGTCGAATGATCCGTAGTCTTTGCAGGGCGCGCCCCTTTCATCCAAGTGCTTGAGAATTTCTAGCTTAAGGGCGTATCCGCCGTGATCGCTTCCCAACGCTATCATATATATACACCTCTGAGCGCGCAAAAGTGATTGATTTTGCCGCAATTTTAAAAATTCATAGGATGCCGGCCCGCAGTCAAGCGCGCCTGGCAACTTCATATGCAAATCTGCATATCTTGACCCGTTATAAAATATCGCTCTGACGATCCAGCTTCTCTACCGCCTTTTGGATGAGGGACTCCAAAGCGTCCGCGCACATGTCATAGTGGGCTTCGCTCTTTCCGTAAGGATCGGCTACGTCTCGGCCAGAGTCAGCGAATTCCGCCAGCGTGAACACTTTGTCGGAAAACTCCGGGTGCAAATTGTTCAGCTCCTGCTTTTGGCTCTGCGTCATGGTCAGCACCAGGTAAGCGTCCGCCAGATCCTTGCGGCTCAGCTGCGAAGCGCGATGGCCCTCAAGGGAGAGGCCGCGCTTAGCCATGGCCTTTTTAGCATTCGGACTGGGCGGAGATCCTGAAAGAGCGCATAAGCCGGCCGATGCCGCTTCAAAACGCCCCTCTGAAAGCCTTTTGGCTATAGCTGCCGCCATTGGGCTTCGGCACGTGTTTCCAGTGCATACGAAAATTAAAAGCATAATTTAAACCTCTATTATCCTTCCGCCTGCAGCCTTCACAAGCCTGTTCATAATAGCTTCGCCAAGTCCTGCCGCGCTTAAGCCTTCGGCGTAGACTGCGTCTACGCCGAATTCGTCGAATCGGCGAAGCATGCCGAAGAGATTGGCCCCTATAGTCTTGGGATCATCTCTGTCTCCTGATGTCAGCACGATGCTTCCGTAAGTTTCGTACAAGCCTTGAGTTTGAACCGTGGCAAGTATTCCGCATTTCCCTCCGCATGAAGCGGCAAGCCTGCGAATCTCATCTACCACGCGCGGCAAGGCGCCGCTTACTACCGTAACCGCAGCCTCCGGCGCATAGTGCCTGTACTTCATTCCCGGGGACTTAGGGCTTTCCTTAGAATCTGCGCAGACTCCCACCGGGCGGCCCAGTGCCGCTTCAAGCATCTGCTTCGTCACAAACCCCGGCCGAAGGATCAGCGGCTCATCACGCGTCAAATCTATGACTGTCGATTCAATCCCCATCTCCACCGGCCCCCCGTCAAGAATCATGTCTATCTTTCCGTCCAAGTCCTGCAGGACATGGCATGCTTCAGTCGGGCTGGGCTTTCCCGAGGCATTTGCGCTGGGCGCGCACACCACTGTTTTCGACGCTGCTATTAAAGCCTGCGCCGCCGGACTTTTTGGAAGCCTTACGCCAATTGTCCCTGCGCCTGCGCATCCATGGATTTCAAGGTTTTTTCTCTTCTCCACAATCATCGTAAGCGGGCCGGGCCAGAACATGTCAGCTAAAGCGCGCCACTGGCTTGGAATCCTTTCTGAGAGTTCGAGAATCTGCTCTTTCCGAAAGATGTGAAGTATCAAAGGATTGTCGGAAGGCCTGCCCTTTGCCCAGTAAATCCTTGCAACCGCGGCTGCGTTGAAGCAGTCCGCGCCCAGCCCGTATACCGTCTCTGTGGGGAAAGCGACAAGCCCGCCCCGCCGAATCGTCCCGGCCGCCTGTTCTATGGCGTTTTTCTCAGGAAATTCGGGATTTATTAAATGCACTTGAGTTTTCATGGCTTCAGTCCGTTAACCCCGCCTCAAGGCGGCGGTTCAAAATTAGTTATTAAAGCGTGTCTTCAAGCATATATTATATGGATTTTTTTTAGCTGATGCTGCGCCTCCGTGATAGTATACATCAAAAAAACTTTGTTGTCTATTTTAATGCATATTTCATGGCTATGGGCTTGCTATGAGCTAAATTTCAATAAAAAGCAATTTATTGCCATTATTGCCTGAAATGAACCTAAGAATGAAATAAAAAAATCCATGCGCCCAAATCCCCTTTATAGCCTTAGATTGTTGTGATATAATTCAAAGGACTCTTAAAAAGCTTGCTGACGCTTTTTATGCATTGGCTCTGCGCAAAAGAGATTAGAAAGACTCAGGCGCGATTTTTTCAAGTTCTTTAAAGAACCTGAGACTGCCCAAGGAAGCTTTGGGAAAAGCCTCGCCTGAAGGCTTTTAAGGCCGAACGGCCGAGTGCGCTTAGCCAGTGGATATTTAGCGGGCCCGTCAATCCGATTTCTATGCTGATTTTCATTTGAATTGCCTCTTTGGGCCCTTGATTATACAGCGAGCGCGAAATGCCGATATCAATCGCACCGCTCAAAGGATAATCAAGCGGCAAAAAGGGGGCATTTGATGAAATCGGAGCAGGTTTGATTGGCTTTGGCGGGCCTCCAGCCCCTTACGAAAGGAAGAAGCTATATGGACTTCAAGCGCAACCGCTGGGCTTTTGGCATCGGCACCATCGGCAGGGATATGGTTTATTCACTTGTCAGCACATATCTGATATTTTATCTGACTGATGCCATATATGTGCCTACAGCAAGCCTTTGGTGGATTAACGGAATTATTCTTTTCGCAAGGATTTTCGACGCGGCGAACGATCCGCTGATGGGCCTTGTTGTAGACAATACGCGCACGCGCTTCGGAAAATTCAAGCCGTGGATTGCATTCGGCGCTTTCTTTTCAGGAATAGCTACAGTGCTGATGTTTCTGGGCTTCTCCCTGGACAGCCCGAAAAACGTGGCGCTATTCGGCCTGCTTTACATCGCCTGGGGCATATTCTATACCACCAATGACATTTCGTATTGGTCGATGCTCCCTTCATTGTCGGCCAAGCAAAGCGAAAGGGAAAAGATCGGGGCCATAGCCAGAATATGCGCGAATATAGGGCTTTTCTTCGTAGTGGCTGGAATTATCCCGCTAACGCAGGCTTTTTCCTCGTTGCTTGGAAGCTCTCAGAAGGGCTATCTCGCATTTGCAGCTCTTACAGTTGCCGTTATGTGGGCGGGCCAGCTTGCGACGCTTATATTCGCAAAGCAGCCGAAGGCTCCAGATGGAGCCAATTCGCGCACATATCTGCGCGAAATGGCTAAAATTATCTTTAAAAACGATCAGCTTCTCTTTACGGCCCTGTCAATGATCCTTTTCATGATCGGCTACATGACCACCGCGGCATTCGGGATCTACTACTTTAAGTATGTCTACGGCCAAGAGAGCATGTACACTTATTTCGCTTTGATATTGGGAGTTTCCCAACTCTCGGCCATAACAGCCTTTCCGTTTTTGAGCAAGCGCTTCGAGCGGGATTATCTCTTCAAGCTCTCCATGGCGCTCATAGCCGCCGGATACATCCTGTTCTTCTTCTCTCCGACAGGAACCATGCTTTTCATAGGCCCGGCAGGGATCCTCATCTTTGTCGGCCAAGCCTTCATACAAGTGCTGATGCTGATGTTCCTCGCGGATTCCGTCGACTACGGCCACTGGAAGCTGGGAAAGAGAAACGACAGCCTATCGTTCTCTCTCCAGCCATTCATCAACAAATCCGGAGGAGCCCTGAGCAATGCAATTGTCGGCGCCGTGGTCATCCTGTCCGGAATGAAGGACGCAGACTCCGCCCAGGATATAAGCGCCGGAGGCATTGTCGCCGTCAAGGCGGCAATGCTACTTTTCCCTATGATCTGCATATTCTTGAGCTATTTGATATACCGGGCGAAATATAAGCTGGATCGCAAATTTTACGAATACATTTCTTGGGAGCTGGAAAACGGCAGAACGAAGGAAAGCGAATAAATATACTGACGCGCATGGGAAAGCTCCTCTATGCAACTTGGAATGCTTTGCAATTGGATGCCCGTCGGTTTTATAATAAAACAGCTGAGACGAAAGGAGCGTTCCATTATGAGCGTTTTGGAATACAAGTGTCCGCATTGCGGAGGTGCGCTGGTTTTCGACAGCGGCACGCAAAAAATGCTATGCCCTTTTTGCGACAGCTCCTTTGATGTGGAGGCTCTGCGCCAGCATGATGAAAATCTTAAAAGCCTGGAACAGGAGAACATCAATTGGGATGATCTTGAAGAAAGCGATTGGAAGCGAGGCGAGCTGGAAGACATGATCCTCTTCAGCTGCTCGTCCTGCGGCGGGGAGATAATGGGGGACAAATCCACTGTGGCGAAAAGCTGCCCCTACTGCGGCAATACCGCCATAATGACGAAGCAAGTTTCAGGGGTACTGAGGCCTGACTGCATCATTCCGTTCAAGCTGGACAAAAACGCCGCTAAAAAAGCCCTGACTGGCTTTTACAACGGCAAGCCGCTTCTTCCAGGAGCGTTTCGATCCCAAAACAGCATAGACAGCATAACTGGAATATACGTGCCTTTTTGGCTCTTCGACTGCGACGCTCACGCCGCCATTCAGTACAAAGCCACAAGGGTTCATATGTGGAGCGACAGCAAATACAACTATGTAAAGACAGATCACTACGAACTCTTCAGGGAAGGAGACATCAGCTTCGAAAGGGTGCCCGTAGACGGAAGCGCAAAAATGGACGACAGCTACATGGATGCCATCGAGCCTTTCGACTACAGCGCTGCGGTCGATTTTCAAACCGCGTTTCTTTCAGGCTTTGTAGCGGACAAATATGATGTGGATTGCGAACAGAGCAAGCCGCGAGCCAATGATCGCATCAAGGCCAGCACGGAGGACGCTTTCAGCGAGACAGTTGCGGGCTATAGCACCTGCATCCCTCAAAAGGCCAGCATAAGCATAGAAGACGGCAAAATACGCTACGCCCTCCTTCCGGTATGGATGCTGAACACCAAGTACAACGGCAAGACATATACCTTTGCCATGAATGGCCAGACAGGCAGGTTCATCGGCGCCTTGCCCATCCACTGGGGGAAGTTCTGGCTTTATCTCACAGGCATTTCCGCACTGCTCTCAACGCTTGGAATCCTGGTTATAAATCTGATGTTCTAAGCCTGCCAAATAAAAGAAAGGGGATGGCGCGGCTGCCGCTTCTTCAAGGCATGCTTAAGGGCGGCTTTATCTTCAGCGCCAAGTAAGATGAAAAAGACGCTTTTTTTCTTCATATTGGTTTTTTTAGCGGGATCTACAAGCTTTTATCAAGCGATGGGTTCCGACGCTTATGAATATGTGGCCGACAAGGCGGATCTGCTTTTGGATTATGAAATATCCGAACTCAATGAACAGATAAGCGCCATAATCCAAGCGCATGGCTTCGACGTGGCAATAGTTGCGATAGAAACCACAGACGGCAAGAGCATCACAGCATACACCGACGACTACTTCGACCAATACGGCTTAGGCCTGGGCCCTGACAGGGACGGTTTGATTTTCCTCATAAGCATGGCTCAAAGGCAGTGGCATATCACAACGCACGGCAAATGCACAGCGATTTTTGGCGGCAGCGCAATAGACGCAATCGGAAGCTCCCTCACCCCCTACCTATCTTCAGGCGATTACTACAGCGCTTTTGAAACTCTGCTGGAAAGAATCGACAGCTACGCCTTTTCGCAGCCTTCAAGCTTTTCCGGAGGCTATATCGAATACGATGAATCCTCAGAAGAGCGATATGTGGGAATCTTAGCGGTAATTCTCATTTCATTGGGAATCGCTCTGTTTACCGTCTTCTCCATGAAAAGGCAGATGAATACGGCAAGGCGGCAGCGTGCGGCAGGAAATTTTGTAAGGGAGGGAAGCTTTAATCTGACGCGGCAAAGCGACATGTTCGTCCACACGCATACGACAAGAACCCGCAAGGCGGAGGCTCCGCCCTCTGGTGGCGGCGCGACCCATACATCTTCCGGCGGAAGCAGATTCGGCGGAGGAGGAGGAAAATTTTAGTTGGATTAAGCGTGGATTTAGGATGTTTTCCCAGTCATAAAAATAAACAGAGAAGGAGAGCCTTTGCCGCGCCGCCAAGGCGGCGCGGCAGGCAGGGGGATGCGTCAGGCCGCAAAGCTTGAGCTGTTTGCTTTTCCGCCGTGCGTTTTTATCTCCCATGCCATGGGCAGACGATACTACAATGGTCGTATACTATTCTTGGAAACTTCATACAAAGGCCTACGCGCAGGAGCTGGCGTCCATCACCAACGACAGCATTTTCCCCCTCGAAGAGAAATCACCTCGCAAAGGGATTATAGGCTGGATTAAAGGTGGATATCAAGGCCTGACGAAAAATCATATCGAGGTTAAGTCGCTTCCGGTTATAAGCGCCGAAAAGGAAATCTACATTTGCTCCCCGGTATGGGCGTCAGACATAACCCCAGCGGTGAGGTACTTCATAAAAAGAATGAGCCTTAAAGGCAAAAGAGTAAATTTCCTATTGACTTGCGCAAACATAGAAGGGCAGGACAAATATAAGAAAAATGCCTTGGACGCTCTTTCCGGCAAGGGCTGCAAACCGGGCCCCGTCCTGGTTTTCGCGACAGGCGGAGGGGAAGCGCCTGACAGCCAGACAATAAGGCGCCAGCTTGAAGACATGCTCCCGCAACCACTTTGATAAGGAAATAAAATTTGGTCAATTTCCATCAAAAAGGCCTTTTTGTCTTGCTGGCTTTAATGTTTCTCTTTGTAAAATGCTTCGAGAAATTTCGTCAGTTATAGACTTATCAAGGAATTTGTGCTATACTTGCATATATGCGTTTGAGATTTGGCAGTATATTTCATTTCTGCCATAAAAGTTGGGTTTATTTTAAAGTTGCTCGGCGAATCTTCGCAAGGATGCGTTTAAAAATACCGCATCTTAATTCAGGACTGCTCAATGCTTCCTTGATGCGGATTGCCCCGGCTATAATGATTTTCTATTTTAAACGCACCCCCAGCGTCATGCCGGGGCGCATGCCTTTCGCGGGGCGTATGCCTTTCGCCTGCCCGGTTCGTCGTCATAGAAAGGTTTTAAAGCATGGCAAGCATTTTTTCACCCGCCTTCAAAAATCTGCGGTCTCCTATGCCGCACTTGGGAGCCTCAAGTGAGAGCGTCCCGGTTTCAGAGAATGGCTTGGCGCGTTTAAGCGCTCCGGCATCGGCAAAGATCTGCGCTGCAACTGCGAACGCCTCCTGCAGGGACTCCGGGACTTGCACGGGGGACGGCTCTTTCTTTCCCGGCTGCAAGGCGCTGGCAGGCGCCATTTGGAAGCGCGTTGCGCAGTTGCGCCCTCTTCCCCAAACAATGCTCAAAAGAGGCGCGCGCAGAGCCATATTCTCCGCTTCTTCAGAATTTTGCATGAAAAAAACTATTGTCAGCCTCTTAGGCTGGATAAATAAACCAGGAAGAGGATGTCTGCGCGCGCTCCTTAAAGGCGGCATCGCATGAGCGCCGGAAAGCCTCTTCGCGCTGCAGCACTGACGCTGGGCTGCAAAGTCAACGCCTACGACACCGAGGTCATGCTTGGACTTCTCTCCAAAGCCGGATATGAAATAGTGCCCTTTGATTCAGAGGCTGACGTCTATATCATAAACACATGCACCGTCACGAACACAGGCGACAAGAAGTCGCGGCAAATGGCGCGCAGGGCGGCATCAATGAACAGCCGGGCGGTAATCGCCTTATGCGGCTGCTATGCCCAGGTAAACCCCGAAGAAGCAAAAAACATCCCTGGAGTGAGCCTT
Source organism: Clostridiales bacterium (assembly GCA_031269465.1). Classification (GTDB taxonomy): domain Bacteria; phylum Bacillota; class Clostridia; order Lachnospirales; family WQUN01; genus JAISWZ01. The sequence goes on from JAISZB010000037.1 coordinate 44,582, forward strand.
GTCCTGGGATCTGCGGACAGAGGGCGCATCGTAGATGCTATAGATAGATTTATCGCAAGAGGGAGCGCATCTGAGGAAAGCGCGCTCATCATGGATAAGCGGGAATACGAACCCGTCTTTCTGAGTTCCGGCGCCTTCTCCGGCAAAACGCGCGCATACCTTAAAATCGAGGACGGCTGCCATAACTTCTGCTCCTACTGCATCATACCCTACGCCAGAGGGCCTGCCAGAAGCAGACGCCCTGAAGATGCGCTCGCCGAGGCCAGAAGGCTCGCCTCTGGCGGAGTGAAAGAAATCGTGCTGACAGGTATACATGTGGCATCCTATGGCAAAGATCTTAAAAACGCTGATTTAGCCGGCCTTATCTCCAAGATCCATGAAATTGACGGGATAGAGCGGCTTCGCCTCTCATCAATTGAACCTGGATTCATGGACAGCGGATTTTTAGAAAAGATATCCGCTCTCCCAAAGGTATGCTGTCATTTCCACCTGTCATTGCAAAGCGGGTGCGACAAGACGCTCAAAGCGATGAACAGGCGCTACGACACTCATGAATATAGCCAATCTATAGATAGGATAAGGGAGCGCTACCCTGAAGCCAACCTGACAACGGACATGATTGCTGGATTTCCGGGAGAAACCGAAGAGGACTTCATGGAGAGCTATGAATTTGCGAGGCAGATGAAATTCTCGAAAATACATGCTTTTCCCTATTCGCCGAAAAAAGGAACGCCGGCCGCATCGTTTGCGGGACAAATCCCCCGCGCCGAAAAAGCGCGAAGGCAAGCTTTGCTGTTAGAGCTCAGCGATGAAGCAGGCAAAGCATACCACAGCCAATTCATAGGACAAAGCCTGCCTGTTCTCTTTGAATGCGAGGCGGACACAGACATATATGATGGACACGCCGCAAACTACATGAAGGTTCGCGCCGCTTGCTCCGCCAGCGCCGTCAATCAAATCTTGAATGTAAAAATAGTTTCCGCCGGCAAGGACTTGGCGGAGGGGGAGATTGTCCAGCGATGAATCCCCTGTTTTTTGCAAAGAGAAATTTGATTGCAAATTTTATGAATTTGGGTTATCATCATATGAACCAGGGGTTGCGGTATGGCGCGCGGCTATTTAGTTTCAGGGAGCTGAGAAAATTGAAAGACAATAATCTTTCAGAGACGCAAAAATTCAAAGACCTAGACAAACCGGCGAAAAATGAAGCTGGTGACATACTGTGCAAAGTATATTACGCACTGAAGGAAAAAGGTTACCACCCTGTTAATCAGATAGTCGGATATATATTATCCGGAGATCCTACGTATATAACCAGCCATAAGAATGCGAGGAGCCTGATCAGCAAGCTTGAGCGCGACGAGCTTCTGGAGGAGATAGTCTGTTTCTACTTGCAGGACAATCTTCGAGAATGAGGATAATGGGACTGGATTACGGAAGCAAAACCATAGGGGTCTCAATAAGCGATCCGCTCGGCATAATAGCTTCAGGAGTGGAGACTATAAGAAGAACTGAGGAAGGCGCCCTGAAAAAAAGCATGGTGCGCCTTGGAGAACTTATAAAGCTCTACGACGTTTCGCAAATACTTCTGGGGTATCCCAAAAACATGAACAACACTGAAGGACCCAGATGCGAGAAGACTTTGGCGTTCAAGAAGATGATCGAAAGCCGCTTCAAAGACACGCCTGTCATCCTTTGGGACGAAAGGCTCAGCACTATGGGTGCGATGAGAGCTCTCAATCACTTGTCTAACGATAAGAAAAGCCAAGTGATCGACAAGCTGGCGGCGGCATATATACTGCAAGGCTATCTAGATATGATGAATGCCAAAAAGAAAGAGGTGTCCGAAATGGACGTTATCGACGACGACGATTTTTCTGAATATGAAGATGAATACGATGTAGTAATCATGGTTGACGACGAAGGCAATGAAGTGCCATTTGCAATTCTTGATGTAATTCAAGTTGACGGAGTCAAGTACCTCATGATGGTGGAAGAGGAGCTTTATGATGTCAGCGAGGCTGACGTCACGATTTGCAAAGCAGTCGACTCTGAAGGAGATGAAGAGATCTTCGAGTTTGTAACTGACAATGATGAGATCATCAAGGTCGCTCACATGTTTGAGGAGATAAGCGGCGAAGAATTCGAAATCGACCTGTAAAGCCCGGCAGAGGCTCTCGCTTTTTCGAGTGTCTGCATATGCCGGTGCGCAGTAAAATGCACATCGGCATATTGGCCTTGAAACCAAGGGCCTCACGCCTTTAAATATGCCAATGTAGAAAGACTGTCCACTTTCCCGCCGAATAATCCATCTCAAAAATCGGCATGAATTGATGCTCATTGGTTTAATTGACGCGCCTTATAATCATTCGCCTCCATTTTGCCCCCATCAGCGCAATCACCCTCTAATCTCAAAGGGCGGGCTATGATTGAAGACGCAACTCTTCACTATACTGATTTGCATATGAACTCCTATGACGCTGCTCTTCACCACCAAGACTGAAAGCAAGTATAGCGGCTGGATGTCGAAATTTAGCGCATAGTCTCATTTGACTGCAAATCAGTTTATTTAGGCTAGCCCAAAAGGCGGATGGGCTTCACCCAATTATCTGAAGGCAAGCATTATTCTCAGGCTGTATAAGCCTAAAAGCATTAAGCTTAAAAGCATTAAGCTTAAAAGCATTAAGTTTAAAGTCATTATGTTAAAGGCATTAAGTTTAAAAGCGTTAGGCTTAAAAGCATATCTGCTCTAAGGCGGCAGATTAAGATATTTAAGCTAGACAGCTTCAGCTTTAAAGCGCTTTCGGATTAAGCTCCAATCATTCCTGCGAAAGGGAAGATCCTTCCCCTGCACTGCGTTGGAATGTTTTTTTTTGAAAATTGCAGCGGTTAAGGCCGCTGATATATAAATTATTTTTTTAGCATCGAAGCCAGGCGTCCGCCTGGCCTTCGAGGGACGAAAGCTTGCGGTTTAAAGCTTTAGGTTATGCTCTCAGCCGATATGCAATCATATAGAAGGCATAGCGCGTTTATCCCTCGTTATTCAAATCCCGCAAGCAGGCTTGATATTTAGCGGCGCGCAAAAAAGCTGAATTCCAGCAAAAAACGCGCGTTCTTGCCTAATTCAAGGCACGCTTGGAAATTTTAGCGGCTCTTTAGAATTCCATCCGCGCAAGATTTTCAAGAAGCCCTAAAAGTTGCGGGGATGTTGGATGGATGCTGCCTAGGGGCGTCACACCCTGCCTTGGCTTATCACGGAGCTGCTTGCCAAGCGGCGGCCTTGAAGCCTTAAGGAGGCGGTGGCTGGAACTTTAAGATGGGTGATTTCAGATCTCGCTGAAGCAATGCTTAGGGGCTTTACGCGCCTTGGGCGATTTTCAGCGCGTCTGGATGCGGCTTGCGACAAGCCGTGCTATACCGATTTTCATCAAATGTTCCTTTTTTTGTTGTTTATCCATTGGAGGTACGAAATGCCGATATCGTCATTTCGCACTAGCTGCATAATCAACAAAAAAAGGCGGTTATCTATGAAAATCAGTATAAATCCCGGGCAAACCCGCGAAGCGTGCCGACTTGCTTACCGAAAAGATGCATGTTGCTTGAACGGCATGGATTTGCGAAACAACCCGCTTACCATAAGCTTTGGCAATCAAGCTGAAACCTGATTGCGCAAAGCGCCAGCCGCGCTTCGCGGCAAGCCGAAGAATTCATTCGGCCCCCGGCGGTGCAAAATTGCATTTCAATTCAAAATGGCCCGCCATGCCCTTTAGAACGCGTTCAAGAATAATACGGCCATCCACGTTATATTTGAACGCATGCTTATATGCAGGCGTGTTTTAGAAAGAAAAATGATTTTCATTGCGTAGGCGCAAAAATCCAAAAGGCTGGGAAATTCCGGTTTTCGAAGCATATTGGAGGTGTTCTTTTTTTGGCAGCTAAAAAAAATAAGCTGAGGGTATTTTCACTTGGCGGGCTGCAGGAAATAGGAAAAAACATGACTGTTTTTGAATTTGGAAATGACATCATCATCGTCGATTGCGGCGTGGCGTTTCCGGAAGACGACATGCTGGGAATTGATTTGGTGATACCTGATTTTTCTTATCTGCAGAAAAACAAAAACAAGTTGCGCGCCGTAATACTTACACACGGCCATGAGGATCATATCGGCTCGATTCCTTATTTTCTTCGAGATTTCGACGTGCCGATCTGCGGCACCAAGCTGACTCTCGGCTTGGTTGAGACTAAGCTTAAAGAGCACAATTTAACGCAAGTTACCAAGATATGCATGTCAGCGGGGGAAACGGCTGAATTCGGAGTGTTCAAAGTCGAGTTCATCCATACGACCCATAGCATCGCGGACTCCGTGGCGCTTGCCATCAGCACCCCCGTCGGAATGGTTGTTCATTCAGGAGACTTTAAGGTAGACTATACGCCGATTCACGGCGACGCCATAGATCTCCAACGCTTCGCCGAACTGGGCAGGGCAGGGGTTCTTTTGTTCCTGTGCGAGAGCACGAATGTTGAGCAGAAGGGCTATACCATGTCAGAAAAAACGGTAGGCGCCATCTTTGAGGAAATATTCCAGCAAAGCCATCATCAAAGAATAATGGTAGCCACCTTCTCATCTAACATCCATCGCATTCAGCAGATTGTAAATTCCGCCGTAAACCATAAGCGTAAAGTCGCCTTGGCTGGCCGGAGCATGGTGAATGTGGTGAGAACTGCGGATGAGCTGGGATACCTGAATATACCGGAGCATGTCTTGATAGACATCTCTGAGATAAAAAGCTTCAGGGATCAGGATCTGGTCATCATCACCACCGGCAGCCAAGGGGAGCCTATGGCGGCCTTGTCCCGGATGGCGGTCTCTGAGCACAAGCAAGTTGAAATAAAGCCCAGCGACAAGATAATAATCAGCGCTTCCCCAATACCTGGCAACGAGAAGACGATAACCAAAGTCATAAACTCTTTAATGTCCAAAGGCGCGGAGGTAATCTATGAGGGCTTGATGGAGGTGCATGTCTCCGGGCATGCAAAGCAGGAGGAGATAAAGCTTCTGCACGCCCTGATAAGGCCCAAGTTCCTCATGCCCATACACGGAGAGTACAGGCATCTGAAGCAGCACAAAGATCTAGCCGTTTCCATAGGCATGAAGAAGGAGAACATTTTTGTCATGGGCATCGGGGACGTGCTTGAGCTTACAGAAGACGCGGCTAAGATAAACGGCTCCGCGCAGTCCGGCCAAGTTTTGGTCGACGGCTTAGGGGTAGGGGATGTCGGAAACATCGTCCTTCGCGACAGGAAGCATCTGTCACAGGACGGACTTATGATTGTCGTTGTAAGCGTGGACAAGGAGACCGGCTCCATCATTGGCGGCCCGGATATCATATCCAGAGGCTTCGTCTATGTCCGTGAAAGCGAAAATCTGATGGAAGAGGCGAGAAGCGTGGTAAGGGCCGCCTTGTCAGACAGCGATGGCTATTCGGAATGGTCTTACTTGAAATCGCTTATAAAGGACACGTTGAAGGAGTTCCTGTGGCAGAAAACCAAGAGATCTCCCATGATACTCCCTATTATAATGGAAATTTGACTCTCGCCAAAGGAATCTTTAAACGCAGGCGCTCTCAACTGCGCAGCGTCAATGGAATGGACTTAACCATTCTCGTTCATTCCATTGATTTCACATTATAATGATTTGCATATGATGTTCCTATTTGGGAGCTTTATCATACAGCGAGCGCGATGCATCGGCATTTCGCACCGTGAAGGCGGACGATCAAGATCCCAAATAGGCGCATGCAAATCGGCATCAAACTTCCTTCACCTCAAAGCCCTTTGGTGAATGATAAGCGGAAGGAGAGAAGCTCAATTGCTTCGCTGTAGTATACAATGAATTCAGTCAATGCAAAAGCGGACGCTCTGGTTGCCGAAATAAAAAAGAGCCCTGAATACAGGGAGTATGTCAATGCTCTAGTCAATCTTGACAAAGACGAGCCTGCCATGAATCAGTTGCGCGAATTCAAGAAAGCAGAGATGGAGTACTGGCAAAACAGCCATAACTTGAGCTTCGACGAAGAGAGAATGCTTAGCTTCATCTATACCGATCTCACTTTAAACAGCAAGATAAACGCCTTCTTAGAAGCCGAAAAGAGGCTGTGCGAGCTTTTGACGCAAATATACGCGTCTTTAAGCGCCGTAGCCCCCATAACATTTGAGAAATGAAAACGGCGCCTGCATAAGGACGCCGTTCTACATATCGCCAAAGAGGAACCATCTCAAACCAATCGCTAAAAAGGCTCACCCTTGGAAGAATCCATTGAATTTGATGAGGGAGCATAGAAAAAAGCGCAGGATGCGCTTTTTTCTATGCTCCCTCATCTTTCTTCCTATTCCTGGCCGGAAAGCTTTGCGTGCACGACAAAGCGAGTATCGTCAATTCTGTTAGTGCATGTAGATAAAGTCAAAACTCTGTCATTTTTATCTACTTCCACCCCTGTATCGTAAAATGATCTTTCTTTTACAGGACTCAAAATGAATTCATTGAATTCATCCGCGCTGTCAAATGACGTTCTGATGTAATTGAAATCCACTGTCGTCTCATAGAAGGAGAAGATCTCCCATTCGGTTTCCTCAAGAAGCGTAGTGAACTTGATGGTGCTATGGGTGTTGTAGTATGCTTTGTCCACGTAATTCCTAAGATCATGGAACATGGATCCGTCCCTCATATTGTGCGCGTACAGTATGGTATTGAAGCCGAGGTTTAGGCTGTCATTGGCCGCGTCCATGAAAGCGGCGCCGCTTACATTGTCCTTTCCGGTCAGATCCCTGGTCAGATAATAGGAGTTGTCGGGGCCTTGCACGACGGGAAAGTCTATTTTGGTTCCTTCGATTTTCAGATACCCTACGATGTCATCATTTTTGAAAGTATTCCTTAGATTCATCACAAGCTCCGTTATCGGCGGGGCTGTCTTCGACTCGGCAGCCTCAGCCAAGAAAGGAATCTCATTTTCGCGCGCTTCTTCAGAAGGCGGAGGCGTCATGCTCTCGGCGTAAGCCCTGCTCGAAGATTCAGCTGACTGCGCAAGCATGTTCACCTCATGAGCGCGTTGCGTTATCGTGTTATTCCTCCATACCTCCAGGTAGTAGCTTATAACGGTATATGATAAATAGGCTATGACAAACGCGAAAACCACAATCATGACCTTGAGAGCGCTGATAAGCTTTTGGTTTTTCTCGTGAAAAGTCTTGTACCATGTCTGCTTCTCCTGCTTTTTAATGAAAACTTCCAAATCAAAATCGTCTTCCATGAATTTTCTATGTTTAGTCGATACGCCCAATATTATCCTCCTCTCTAAAAAACTCCATTGGAAAGAAAACCTATATTAATAAAAGCTAATTCATTTTTATTCCAGTGAAATCGACATTTTCCGACTATGCTTTTGAGATTCTTAAGGTTGCGCTTTTATCGCATGCTTAAATCATATATCAAATCAGACTTCTGAGTCAAGCTATATGACTAGCAGTTCAGAGCATTATATGCAGTACAACAGGGTTGAAGATATAAGATGCAGCACCTAATTCCTGGAGCCAATTAAATATAAAATTACCGGCTTTGGAAATTATACATCTTCTCAAGGGATGATAAAAATCCAAATTCAGAGCATGAAAATGCATATGCGCAATATTTTAGCTTCACCTCATGCTCCTTTGTTTTCTCTTTACCTAATAATTTCTTGAAATATAATTATACTACTTTTATAAGCAGAAAGCGGAAAAATTTCACGAAAAAAAAAGACATTATTCTGCAGCATGGCGAGTTATTGAATAAGATGGAGGAACCAGCCATTCAAAAGGCTTAAATCATCTTTCCAGCCCTTCAACCACCTATGCAGGCAATAGAATCCTTGCTCTTTTTTGTCGGCGTATTTCGCCTATAATTATTATATTAAATTAAAATAACCAATTAATTGCCCTTTTTACTGATTTATGATATAGTATATGCAGGGAGATCCAGGAGTAATGAAGAGTCGATTTGTAGAGAATAAGGCATATAGGAAATAATGCCTGCTGATTTATTTATAAAGCTCAAGCGCTTATAGGCGCGCTTTGACTGTGGATGTTGAATAGGCATTGCCGCTTTTTTGACGGATAGCGGGAGGCGCCGACGCTTTTCGCCAATGACGGCCTGCATCCTAAATTGCCTTCGCATAGGCTGGATTTTTAGTCTAATTTTGTCAAAATATTTAGGGAGGTTGTTGCAATGTTAAAGAGAAAAGCGATTGCAGGTTTGGCGCTTGCAATCGCGATGCTGTTTTCAAGCGCCGCCTATGCTGTTGAAACCGAGGTGACCGGCCAGGTTACAATCAATAATGTAGACGAAGCGGACAATACGATAAAGCTTAACGGTGCTGAGGTGGAGATCACTAATAAGGAAACCAACGAAAGATTCAACGACATCATTGAATACAACGGCACTCTGGTTTATGAGCTTCCTCTGGGGAACTACAGCCTTGTTCAGACATCCCCCCCTGAAGGCTATGTTGCGAATTCAAAGGTATTTGAGTTCAAGCTTCAGCTTCCCGCAGGGGCGACCGCCGAATCTGTCAGAGTCGTAAACGCTACTGTAATGGTTACGAATCACGCTTTAGCTTCAGAGGGGGGAAATTCTTCTCTTGACAACTCTTCTCAAAGCGAATTGAGTCCTGACGCCCAGCCGCCTTCCGTGGATCATTCAAGCGACGAATCCCTGGTTGCGAAGAACCCTGTAACCTCAGACAACTCTTTCTTTTTTGCGTTGTCTTTGGTTGTCCTAACAATAGGTCTTTGCTCAGCAATATATACGATGAACAAGCTGGTCAAGCGCTGAAATGAAGAAATTCATCTGACGCCCGCCATTTTGCCGCTCAGCTCCAATGCAGGCGCTTGGGAGTCGCTGCCAAATTCAGGCTTTTATCTCAACCGGTCGGACGCGTTTCTGGCTGGTTTTATTTTGCAGAAGATCTATTTTGCAGAAGATGATCTATCTTGCAGAAGATCTATCTTGCCAAAGAAATTTTACGGATGTTCTATTTTGCAAAGGAGAACTGTTTGATTTCAGAGTTTTATATCCATGTGCGGCAAATGTACCAATTTGGAGCTTGATCATACGAGTGCGAAATGCCATATAGGCTTTTCGCACTCGTATGATCAAGCTCCAAATTGGCATTTGCAATATGTACTAAAGATGATTGGCTTGCTTGGAAACCTAAATTTATTTTCTTTACTCACAAGCTTCGCCCATATGCATGCGTTCCGGATTTCTTAGAATGAGCTTAGGCTTTCTTAGGCTTTCTTATGCTTTGAGCGCAATGAAAACCTTTGGAGGCATAAGCGGGTTTTACCGCTGGATGACGCTTTCATTCCGCTTCTCTGACAAGTCCGGGGCAAGCGCAAAAATCCAAAGCAGCAGGTCCTTTTCTCTTGCTTGGAATACGCCCTCTGCCGTCATTGACTATTCCGCTCTAATCGGTATATAATTGCATTATGATGCGTTATATATAGGCATCCATGGTTCAACTCCGCATATTTGCCTTTTTGCCTAGCGCAAGCAGAGCTTGGCAAAGAGATTTCATTAATAAACTGATTTTCATAAGAGAACTGCTTTTTTGTTGATTATACAGCGAGTGCGATTGATATCAGCATTTCGCGCCGCTCAATGGATAATCAGCAAAAAAGGAACATTTGATGAAAATCAGTATATGCCGCCTTGCATGCGCATGACGGCGCCTAAAAAATTATTATGGGGGATCCAAATGCCTGTTAAGGAAAAAGTCGCGCGCCTGGTCATGGAGAATGGGAGCGCCTTTGAAGGAAGAGCCTTTGGAAGCATGAACACCTCCCAAGGCGAGGTGGTATTTACAACCGGCATGACCGGATACCAGGAAACTCTCACAGATCCGTCGTTTGCCGGGCAGATTGTATGCATGACCTACCCGCTCATAGGAAACTACGGCTTGAACCTTGACGATATGGAATCGGCTGCGCCGAGGCTGCGCGGGTTCATAGTACGGGAGAAATGCGACGATCCATGCAATTGGCGCTGCGAGATGAACCTGGACGGATTTTTGAGGCAGCATGGGATCTGCGGCATTGAAGGCATTGATACGCGCGCTTTGACTAAGCTGATAAGGCGCAGCGGCACAATGCTTGGCGCAATCGTCATAGGAAATGACGACGCTCCCGCTCTGGCGCATTCGCCTAATCTTGTGGCGGGAGTCTCATGCAAAGAGCCGTACTCCATAGGAAGCGCCAGCGCCAAATACCACTTGGCCATAATGGACTTCGGCGTGAAAACTAGCATTTTGAGAGAGCTATCCGACAATGACTGCAAGCTGTCCGTTTTTCCGGCCCATTCGAGTCTTAATGAAATATGCTCCTGCGAGCCTGACGCGGTTTTCCTTACAAACGGGCCGGGCGATCCGAAAGATTTGCCGGATGTAATCGAAACGGTAAAAGCGCTTATAGCAAGAAAACCCGTTTTTGGAATATGCCTTGGCCACCAGCTAATCTCACTGGCCTGCGGCTGCGATACCGCCAAACTGAAATTCGGGCATCACGGCGGCAACCATCCTGTGAAAGATCTCCGTACAGGCCAAGTCTGCATCACATCTCAAAACCACAACTATGTTGTTAGCAATCTCTCAGAGAATATCGCGATCACTCACGTAAACGTCAATGACGGAACAATTGAAGGCGTCAGGCATACAAGCAAGCCTGTCATGAGCGTGCAGTTCCATCCAGAGGCTTCTCCTGGGCCGGTGGATGCCAGATATCTGTTCAAGGAGTTTCTGGGATTGATTAAGAACTGAAACTTCAAGCCGCTATGCTTGCGCTATGCTGATTTGCACTGGAAAGTGCCGATTTTGGGGCTTGAATGTCTGATATCCAAAAATACGTGAATTCAGAGCTTTCACACTTCGCAGCCTTGTTCCAAAACAGGATCTTTCATATACAGTCAGAATATAATGAAAACGTTTGCATATGCATGGAAATATGCAAAAGCGCTCCACATTTCGATTTTTACGCTGCATTGCCTGAGGATTTTTGAAATTCGGTTCTCATCGATATAAATTATGAAGAAGGGAGTAGGCTGCGTTCCACTTGGATAAGGAATGCGTCCGCCTTGAAAACGCATTCGCTTTACTTGCGTTCTAAAGCGGACATTCTCAAGCCCTGCTTGCATTGTATTTTTGTCGCGATTGTGGAAAGGTTGCGCCGCTTCGTTTTTTATCGAACTCAAAGAATTAAGAAGAATGTCATACCATTTTCGCCTTGCCATCGTATTTGTAAGTGAAATGCTTTGAATGCGAAAACAGCAGGCAGCGGCTGAGACATCAAAGATAAGGTGCAAGCATTCGCAGCAGTGAGTTTCTATGGTAATGATAACAGGCGGCGCCAGAGTGGGGAAAACCAAGCTTGCCATCAATATTTGCAAAAAGCAGGGTCCGCGCGTCATGTACATCGCGACGACTTTGCCCAATGATGACATCTTTGAAAAGGAGAAGATCCGGCGCAGCCGTAAACAGAGGCCCTTCAACTGGGAGATTCGCGAGGGATTCCTAAATATTGACAGCATCCTCGAGGAGTACGGGAACCAGTATGACGCAATGCTCATTGAAAACCTGACATCTCTGGTTTCTAACCTCATGTCTCACTATGGGTATTCCGAAGAGGAAAACAATTTGAGGTACGTTGAGAGGGAGATAGTTGAGGATATAAACACCATCACCTCTGCAGCCAAAAAGATCTACGCGCTGGTCGTATTCGTCACTAACGAGGTTGACATCTACCCGCAAAACACCGAGGCTTCATTCAAAGCGCTGCTTGAGATCCTTGGACGCGTCAACCAACAGGTCGCCGCTTTGAGCAACGAAGTCTATATGGTTGTATCTGGCATCCCATTGCAGGTTAAGTGAGGTTTATTGTCAATAACCCACCGCCTAATATCTCAAGGCTAAAGCCTTTTGACATTTGAGGCGAGGGCTTGCAAATGCAAGTCCTGCTTGACTAGCCTAAGCCTTAACTGAGAAAGAGAGAGTCTGAGCTGTCCAAGAATATATAGGCGATCCGGAGCGATTGCTCCAGCTCCGGACTCTGAGGCCTGTGGCTTAACAGTCCTGAGGAGAAGTGACAGTGCTATAGGCATATAAAACCTTGGAGCATCATTGGCGAAGGGCAACTAACCGTAGCAATGCGGGATTATGCGCGAATAGCGCCTAGAAAGATCGTGTTTTCCATGATTTATTCCATGAGCAAAAACGGCAAGCCGCTGATGCCGACGAAGCGCTGCGGGAAAGTCAAGCGCTTGATAAAGAGAGTCAAAGCTAAAGGTGTAAGGTTATTGTACGGCAGTTCGTGTTTCACGCAGCCAGTTGCATTGGGAATAGTTGCGGGGAGCAAATCGACAGGAATTTCGGCGGCAGCTGAAAAAGAAGAGCTGGATGCCGCTGAGGTGCAGTTGCGCGCTGATAAGGTAGACTTGCTCTCAACGCGCCGCCTATTCAGGCATGCAAGGCGCAGCGGAAAAACAGGTCATCTCCAGCCGCGATTCAACAGCCGCATCCGCTCGAAGCATAAAGGATGGCTGGCTCCGTCTATTGAAAATAAGATCCAGACTCATATTAAAACAGCATCCGCCGTCCATAAGATATTGCCGATTGCCAAAACTGTTGTAGAGGCTGCCTCCTTTGATATTCAGAAATTCAGAAATCCTGATATTTCAGGAGCCGAATGCCAAAACGGAGAGCAACGCGGTTTTTGGAATGAGGGGGAATGCGTTCTGTTCCGAGACGGCCACAGATGCTACGGGCGGAAGTGCTGCAATAACAGAATGCTGAGAGCCCATAATATAAAAAGCCAAAAAATAGGTGATGATTCTCCGAATGATCTAATAACACTGCGCAAGGATTGCCGCAGCGACTATCGGGATGCCCATGGGCATCACTCAGGCAAGCTGAAGCTGAACCTAAAGCGAAGGCAATCGTTTCGAGACGCCGCATTCATGGGCATTATGAGATGGGCGTTCTGCAACAGGCTAATGGAAATGTATCCAAATGCGGACATGACTAATGGATGCATAGAGAAAAACACGAGAATCAGAAACGGCTTGGAAAAAGATCATGCCGTAGATGCTAGATGCATAAGCGAAAATCCAACATCCGCCCAGATCGATGCAATCTATATGCAGATATCAGCAGGAAGGCGCAAGCGTCAGTTGCATAAAGCGACAATCAACAAAGGCGGGAAAAGGAAGCTGAATCAAGCGCCGAAATATGCGCATGGCTATCAGTTGTTCGACAAGGCGCGCATGCCGGATGGACACAAGGGCTTTATCATTGGAAGGCGCCTGAGCGGAGGCTTTGACGTGCGCACGCTAGACGGAGAAAGGATAAGCTCCAGTATACGCTATAAGAAACTCAAGCCATTGACTAAGCGAACCGCTATTCTAACCGAAAGGAGATATGTGGCTTCCTCCCGCCTAAAGGCAGGGGTTTCCGCCGCATAACAATCAGATGAATATTAAATCCAATCGGTTCCTAATTACTTTGATTCTAATGCTGGTGACCGCCTTCTCAATGGCTCAGAGCCTTCTTCGGATAAACTACGGCGCAGTGACGATGGTCGCGGGCGGGGTGGCTTGCCTGCTTCTGTATATAACAAAGAGAAAAATATGGTCCTTGTTCCTTGGAATGTTTTTGCTGTGTACAGGCTTGACAGCCAGCTTCGCGGGGATAGTGCCCGGCTACATGCTTTCAAGGTTTGTGAGCGCTTCTTTTTTCGTAACGCCTGCGCTCATTTTCTTAGTGCTGTTTGTGGAGCAAAAGAGAAAATGGTTTTTTGAAAGGGCTTCTTTTCTGTTGTATTTTGGAGTTTTCCTTATTCTTACAGGCCTTCCCGCGTTTAGAGGATTCATTCCGCATCTGCTGATTTTTTGCCTGGCGGCTGCGGCGCTTAGCAACAAGCATCTGAAAAGGTTGATGAATGTGAAGAAAGGCGCTTCTATGAGTGAATATGGACAGGTAGCCGAGCGAATCGACGATAGGCATGTGCTCGTACGCATTGAGCGTACGGACGCCTGCTCTAAATGCGGCGTCTGTTCGGCAGGCCCTGGCAGAGATATGTACGTGAAAGCCAGGAATGATGACGGAGCGGTGCCAATGGAATGGGTGAGCCTAGAGCTTGAGCCGGTTTATTTCCTTGCCGCTGCGGCTCTTATGTACGGGGTTCCATTCATTTCGCTCATCTTCGGCTTCATTGCCGGCTACTATGGGGCCCACTTTTTCGGAGGGGGTTCCGCAAGTCCGGCTGTCGGCTTTTTCCTGGGGTTAGCATTGATGATTCTAACATATATGTTTTTGCACGGAAAAGAAAAGAGTCTCCAGCTGGAGAGATATTCGCCCACAGCGGCAAGAATCCCGCGCCAGTAAAAAAGGCGCGGTTTCATTTTCCCAAAATGTAACCAAGCTACCCCTTGTCTAATATTATATAGGCAAGGAGGTTTTTTATATGCGTGAACAATCAATGATGCATTACAGGCGCGGGCTCAACTGCTCTCAAGCCATTATAAAGGCCGCTGAGCAGCGCTACCGCATAAAGGTTCCGCAGCAGTCCTACGATATGTGCCGCGGCGTCGGAAACGGATTCGGTTCAGGAAACATTTGCTGCGCTTTGGTAGGGGGGATCATGATCTTCGGGATCCTTTTCGGCGAAAGCGCGACAAAGTCGCTTAGGATAAAGCTTTTAGATAGATTCCATCAGCTGCATGGAACGATTTTTTGTGGAGCCCTGACGCGAAACGGGTCAAACAACTCGGGTTGCGAAGCCATTGTCGGAGATGTGGCCGGACTGATAGAGGAAATCATAGATCAACAACTCGCAAAATTGTAGAGGCGCGGACTGGAGATTAACATCGGCAATTTGCCTTCCATTGATGCATGGACAGGGGTTTATCTTGCCGCGCTTAAGACGAAACAAAGCCGCACAGAAAGCAAAGCCATATAGCGGATCGGCGGAGGCTTGAGAGTTTCGCCGATACATATCCCGTGCGAGCTAAAATCAAACGATTGTTTTTCTGCTTTAGAGCAAAGAGTTTAAAGGACGCAACGACCTCTTTCGGGGCGCGCTGATTGAGACGCATCTGTCACGAGGAGGCTTTTTCTGCGTCTCCTTCTCATTTCCAGCCTGAGTTTCGCTAGCGGAGCGTCTAGGGGTTCTTTAAGCTCTCGCAGCGGCGCAAAATCGATAGCCAGGCGAGAAAAATAAGCTCCGATTTTGGAGCTTGATTATACTGCGTCCTAATGGACATTCAAGGTTAAAAATTGCTATATTTGACCGCAAATCGGCATAGGCGCCCTTTCTGCAGCATTCACGCGCCTATTGCCTTTATCCGCTTTATGTTTGCCTGTCAAGAGCCATCATCAACCCCCTCGTCAATTCAAAGATTCCCATTCGCAACTTAAGCGATGCCGACTCGCAGTTTTGAGAAATCTGCCGCGTCTCCCCAGAGAACTTCAAAGGTCAGAGATATGCTGAGTTGAATATGCACACCTTTGACGGAACCGCCAATGATGAAAGCTGTCGCGCGCTTAATCCTAGTGGCTGGCTTCATCAAATCCCGCAGGCGCTTTCTTATTGAATCTCCTATATAGGCGCATTTGACCGCAATCGATATATTACTTGATCGAGCGCGCTCGATTTTACGCGCATTCTAATGCAGCTATAGTGATTTGCATATGAACCTCTATGACGCTTTAGCTTCATCACTAATGATGAAAGCAGTCGAATATTAATTCTTGCCTGTTGATATACTGATTTTCATAGAAAATCATCTTTTTTGGAGCTTGATTATACAGCTAGTGCAATTGATATCGGCATTTCGCACCGCCAAATGGATAATCAAGGTTCAAAATCGATACATTTGACTGCAAACCGGCATATAAGGATTATATCAGGCCCAGCTCGCTTGCATTAATTGCAGAAGCCAGATATTCCGGCGTCGAAGCTAATCCACTGCGGCATCTCTTCCACTTCATCGCGGCATGCCCAGGCTTCAATCACCGCGAAACTCTGTGCTCGGAGGCGGTCTCTTCGACTGCCTGGATCCTTAAGCGCCTCTGTTTCGCTGTGAGGCGATTTTCATATGCCGGTCGCAATGGAGCGGTTCTGCGTCCCAACAAGGCGAAACGGAAGTTTATTCCTTCCAAAAGGTTCATTGTAAAATGAAATGCAACAGATACAGCCAGTAGAAATCCATAGGGAAACACGGCGTCATTTAGTTTGCGTAAACAAAAATGAAGGGGCGGATCCCTGTGGATCAATGCAAGCGCAGCGCAGAAAGCCGGACGTTTCAACGCCTGCCGCCGTTCGAGCGCGGGGAGGTCAAGGCGCTTCCGGGGGAGGGGCCCGGCGCGCCGGCCATCGCGGCGGGGATCGGCGGGGCGAGGCCGCCGCCGGCCGCGGGACGGAGCACGGGACGGCGGTTCGGCGGAGAGGCTCGGGCATTTCGCCGAGGCGGGCGGGGCGGCGCATGGAAAAAGCCGCAAGAATTGCCGCAAGCCCCTGAAAATTGCTGAATGCCCCGATTTCATGGCGTTCGCCGGCGAGAAGCCGGGGGAGGGACGGCCGCCCGAAGCTGGAGCCGGAGCTTTCGGGGAAGCCCGCCCTTTGCGCCAAGGCGCCATGCAACTGCATAGATCCGGGTGTTATGCCGATTAAGAATATAGATTTGGCGCTGAAGGTTCGGCGCAAGCCCAAAAGCGAGAAAGTCCGCCAAAGCGAGGGGGCTTTGGGGGCGAGCATCGAAGATCGGCCTGAAGCGGCGGAGGCGCGCGAGGAGTCCGGCCATTGGGAAATCGACTCGGCCGCAGGAAAGAAATCAGGCAAGTCCGCAGTTCCGGCGATAGTCGAGAGGAAGACGCGCATCCAGAACGCCGCGGACGCGGCGGTTGGGCAGGTTGCCGGAAGCTTCGGCGAGGCGGCCGGCGGCGCCTTCAAAAGCGCCGCAGGCGACAACGGCCGGGAGTTCGCGGGGCGGGGCGGCGCCGTGGAGCGCGCCGTCTATTTCCGCCATCCCTGCTCCAGCTTCGAGAAGGGGGCCAGCGAGCGCCACAGCGGGCTTCCGCGCCGCTTCGCGGAAAAGGGGGGAGCGCGGACGGCATGCCCGCATAGCTGATCTCCAATGCGGCGGACTGGAACAACAACCTTCCCAGGAAAATACTGGGTTGCAGGACTCCGGCGGAAATGTTTGAGATAGAGATCCTCAAAATAGCGCAAGGGGCCCTTTCGTTACTGTTGCGCCGCTGACCGTTCCAAAGAGCCGCGAACACCTTATCGCGCTCCAGCCCGGTACGCAGAAATTTGTCCTGCTCGGCACTCGGAATTGTGACGGGCGCATGGGTAACGGTCTGCCGCATCTGTCCCGGTAACAGAAATTTGTCGTGGACGGCCTGCAATTCTGCCGTTCGGGTTTCGATAGGCTTCACGCCGCCGTGGACATCGCCCGTAACGGTGAAATACCTCGCCTCGCCGTAAATCTCTACGAAGCCGTCCTGCTTGCGGTGGCGTGTAATTTCCGCGTCGGGCGCGAACACGAACAAGTGCAGTCCGCTCCCGCTGGGGCTGACCTCGGTGTAGGTGCCCAGTTTACCCGCAATCTCGGCGGCTCCGGGGCTTAACGCTCCGTCCTCGTCGATAACGTGGTCTAAGTCCACGCCGTAAAGATTACCGCCGCCGTCAAACTCGTAGCCGATACCACGGGCAAGCCCTCGCGCCACGCACTCGACGACGCTCTCGTAGGTGATCCACGTTTCTTTTACTCCCGCCTTTGCCGCCGATAATCTGCCTATCAGCAGGCTCGGCGGGTCGAACGGGGCTTTTTCACCCCACCGAGCAGGCTCGCGGGAACCCCGTTTCGCGGCGCGTCTAAATTTGGCACGATGTCCCTCCTCAAATAAAATAAGCCGCCCGATTTTAGCCGGACGGCTATGTAGAGCGGCGAACCGTCACGGTTCAGCCGCTTGCGCGTTATCTTTCTCTATCTCGGTCTTTTCGTTCCGGCGCTATATCCCCCTCGTCCGGCTCGGCCTCAAAAATCTGAAGGTCTTTCTCGTCTAATTTCAAGAGGACATTCAGCTCTTTCAGCCGCGCCGATTTCTCCTGATATTCCGCTTCCTGCGGGAACGGTCTGACAACCTTGCATTTCGCCGTTTCCATCTGCGTTTTAGTTTCGGCAAGGCTGTTTTCGCAGCGGCGTATTGTTTCCTCAAAACCCTCCAGCGCGTTATCAAGCCGGGTGATGTTGCCGTGAATGTCCGTACCCAGCTTGACCTCGTGGGTCATCGCGCCTTTGAACGTCACGCGGTATTCCTTGCCGTAGGTGTCAAAGGACAGCGCTATTTGAAAACCACTGTATTCACCGAGCGGCACGGGGTCGGGGGAGGTCATAGCCTTGCAGGCTTCGATAATCGCCTTGCCCGCGTCGGCTTTCTCGGCATAAACAATCCCGCCTACGGTCATAGGCGGGAAGTGGTCTTTGTCGCTGGGGTGTTTCGCCGCCATTTCCATATCGGTTTTGTATCCGGCAATGCGCTCCGTCAGCCGCTTGATCTCCTGTGGGTATTCCTTGAGGATTTTATCCTCCAAGCTGTACTTCTGATTCAGGTGGCTCGCGTGGAGGATTTTCAGCCGTCCAACGTCCATTTCAAGCTGGCACTTCCCGATTATGAGCGGATTGCCCGTCGCCAAACCTTTATCTCGGCATAGCTTAAGTAGAGTAGGAAAGCGCCGCCTTGCCGCATTTCTGTGGTAGGTTTGCACAGACCCCTCCCCAAACCGCGCCTGCACCTCTAGATGTACACGGCTCTCCATTATTGCTCAATCTACGAAACTCTGCTGTTGTGAATGCTGTGGCGGCACTCTCTGCATAACGCCATGGCTTTTCGCCGCTTGGCTATCATCGCTTGCTCCCAATAGGCTTTGCCTTTTAGGTTTTTAACTTTGTTGACGTGATGAATTTCATAGGCGATAGTCGGGATAAGGGTTAAAAGCGTTGAATCAACCCCTGTAAACAGCTAAATCTCAACATTTGAGTCAAAGAAAATACAGTATCAACCCGCTTTATGACTATCACCATTTCATAATGCGCCGCATTGTCCGTACCGCATAGCTCACATATTCTTGCCGCTAATCGGCTTTCAAAATACGTTCTATTGGAACGGTGTATAACGGAAGCGTTTTCAATCATGCCACTTGCGCTTGAAACGCTTTTGCAATCGGAATATATTGCAAAGGAGGAGCGTTTCTCACCGTTTTTGGTTTCATAGGGCATTCCCCATTCGCCTTTTTCGCCTTTGAATTTTTGACTCGCCTTTGCTAACTTGCTTTTTAGCTTGCAAGAAAGGGTTTTCAAGCAGCTGTACTCCATGAGATAGGCAAAATGGTTAAGTCTGTTGAAATTGCTTGCCAGCGCATAGAAGTTGCATATTCCCCTCAACTCCGAATTGTAGGTCGATACGATTTCCAACTCGGCGCAATGCAAAAGTGAATTGCGGTGCATTGGCTTATACTCGCTGGATTCCTGAATGATTGCTTTTTTGTCAAACAGGAATTTCATTATTTTGTCGTCAAGCGGGCAAAGCAATTCAACCATATTGCTCATCGTTCGCTTAACGCCGTCTTTTCCTGCGGGTTTTATCTGCCCGTCCCGCCTAATCCTGACATCGCAGCCCAAGAATCGCGCCGTTTCATTGCTGTGCGTGATTAGCGTCTTTTCTTCACTTAACTCCATTTTAAGGGTGTTTCCGATAAATTCGGATAATTTGCGCTTTATCTCAGCGCAATCTTCACGGCTCCCATTTACACCGATTAGAAAGTCGTCCGCGGTGCGAACATATTTTAATTTCTTGTCCGTCTGCGATTTGCTCGGCGTTTTCAGCATTTGCCCTGACTTCTTTCTTTTGTTTCAGCAGTTCGGCTTTCCTTTCGCGATCGGCATTTTTGATATGCCGTTTGATTTTTTCAAGCTCATTGCGAACCGCTTTGTATTCGCCCGCATATTTCCGCTGGGCGGGACACTCAAACTCGTTTGCTGTTTTGACGACAAATTTATCAAGCTCGTGCAAGTAGATATTGCCAGATATCGGCGATGCAATGCCGCCTTGAGGGCCGCTGTAGGCGGCATTATATTTCCAGTTTTCACAATGCCCCGCTTTCAGCAGTTTCCACACTAACTTGATTATCCTCGCGACTTTGATTTTCGCTCCGATTGCTTCAACCAGTTTTGCATGATTGCTATAATCGAAACAACCTTTGATGCCGCCCTCTACAAACCAGCGTACTCCATTAAAGCCTTTTGCTATGGATTTCAACGCGGCATGGCAACTCTTTTCAGGTCTGAAACCGTGGGGACAGCCCAGAAATACAGGCTCATAAACTGCTTCTAAAATCATGCGAAGAGCTTCTTGGATTAACTTGTCCGAAAAGCCGGCATTCCCAATGGGCGCATTTTGCCGTTGGACTTTTTGGTATATGTCCGTCTGGCGGGGTTAGGCTGATATGCTTCATCTGCAAGGGATTTTATGATTTTTGACGCTTTTTCCCCGCTGAAGCCATCCGCCGCATCGTCATTAACGCCTTTGGCCGCCGCGCCATTGCTTGGGCATGGATTCCTGCACGCCGCATAGTACAGGCCGGGACGAAGCATATAGCGGCATAGCCGTGTAAACGCTTCGTCTTTGCTCTTTTCAGAGTTTCGCTTGATTCTCACCAAAATCTCCATTGTTGGCAACATT